>DASTCK010000273.1:0-7650 GCA_035711225.1 Casimicrobiaceae bacterium | reverse complement strand
CGGTGCGGTCGTCCACGAGGTGCGCCGGCAGTTCCGCGAGATCAAGGGGATCATGGAAGGCACCGCGAAGCCCGAGTACGGCGTCGCGGTCGACATGCTCACCAAGGCGGCGATCAAGGAGATGATCGTCCCGTCGCTCCTGCCCGTGCTCGTGCCGGGGGTCGTCGGCCTCGTGCTGGGCCCGCAGGCGCTCGGCGGCCTCCTGATGGGTACGATCGTCACCGGCATCTTCGTCGCGATCTCGATGACCACCGGCGGCGGCGCGTGGGACAACGCGAAGAAGTACATCGAGGACGGCAACCACGGCGGCAAGGGGTCCGACGCGCACAAGGCGGCGGTCACCGGCGACACCGTGGGCGACCCGTACAAGGACACGGCCGGTCCCGCGGTCAACCCGCTCATCAAGATCATCAACATCGTCGCGCTGATGATCGTGCCGCTGCTCGGCGCGTGGGGCATCGGCAAGGCGCAGGTCGTCGCGCCGTTGCCGGCGGCCGCGATCTCCGCGCCGGCGGCGCCGGCGGCGGCACCGCCGCCAGCGGCCGCACCGACCAAGTGACGTGCGTCGCCTGACGCGCAGGTAGACAGGGCAACGGCAGCGACCTCCGCTGCCGTTGCCGCTTTCGGCCCCCGACCCCATTTCCGCGCGACGACCGGCTGTTCGTGGACGACGCGGTGTACCACCGACTCCGGCACGAGACGGGCATCGCGGGGTCCGACAGACGCGATCCCGCGCGCCGGCGTGCCGCGCGCGACGCGATGCTCGAGCTCCCGTTGCCCGGGCGCGACGAGCTGCACGTCGGCTACGGCGTGCAGGACCGCGAGGCCTGGCTCGCGACGTTCGACGCCGCGTCGGTGCGGCGCGCGCTCGCGGCGGTGCCGTGAGCGTCGCCGCGACGCCCCGGCTCGACCGCGACGACTGGCGCGTCGGTTTGCGCTTCCTCGCGGCGCTGCCGCGCTTCCTGCGCTCGCCGCTCGCCCTCGACGAGATGCGCGCGATCGTGCGCGACCGCTTCACGCGTCGCGAGGCCCTTTTCCTCGCTACCGTCGATCGCGCGCTGCGCCTGGCCGGCTCGCCGTATGCGCGCCTCTTCGCGCACGCGGGGTGCGACGGGGGCGACGTCGCTTCGGCGGTGCGAACCGACGGCGTCGAGGGCGCGCTGGCGATGCTCTTTCGCGCGGGCATCTATCTCGCCGGCGAGGAGTTCAAGGGACGCGCCGACGTCGTGCGCGGCAGCCTCGCGTTTCGCGTCGACCCCGCCACGCTCGTGTCGCCGGGGGCGGTCGTGCACGGTCTCTCGGCGTCGAGCGGCAGCGGCGGCGCGCGCACGCCGGTGCCGATCGACCTCGCGTTCGTGCGCGACCACGCGGTGAACACGCACGTCGCGCTCGACGCGCATGGCGGGCGGGACTGGACGCACGCGCACCACGGCGTGCCGGGCGGCACGTCGGTCACCAATCCGCTCGAGTTCGCGAAGGGCGGGCGACCGCCGGCGCGCTGGTTCACGCCGGTCGACCTCGGCGACGCGGCGCTGTCGCCGCGCTACCGCTGGGGCGCGCGCGCGTTGCGCCTCGGCAGCCTCGTGGCGGGCGTCCCGCTTCCCGCGCCGACGCTCGCGACCTTCGACGATCCCTCCCCGGTCGTGCGCTGGATGGCGGACGAGCTGCGCGCGCACCGAACGCCGCACCTGTGGGGCTACGCGAGCACGGCCGTGCGCATCTGCCAGGCCGCGGCGGCGGCGGGCGTCGACCTTGCGGGCGCCCGCTTCACGATGGGAGGCGAGCCCACTACCGCGGCCCGGCGCGCGGTGGTCGAGGCGGCCGGCGCGGTCGCGCTGCCGCGCATGGGCGCGACCGAGACCGACATCCTCGCGTTCGCGTGCGCGCATCCCGAGTCCCCCGACGACATGCACTTCCTGGACGACCGGCATGCGCTGCTGCAGCCCGGGGCGGCGGGCGAGCGCCCCGGCGTCCGGCGCGACGCGATGCTCGTCACGTCGCTCCTGGACAGCGCGCCGCTGGTGCTGCTCAACGCGTGCCTGGGCGATCGCGCCACGGCGGTGCGGCGCCGGTGCGGATGCGGCGTCGAGAAAGACGGGTGGTCGCTCCACATCCACGACGTCCGGTCCTACGAGAAGCTCACCGCCGGCGGCATCACGCTGCTCGACGTCGACGTCGTGCGCGTGCTCGAGGAGACGCTGCCCGGTCGCTTCGGCGGCGGGCCGGCGGACTGGCAGCTCGTCGAGCGCCTCGACGGCGTGCGCGCCCGCCCCGAGGTGGTCCTCGTCGTCGATCCCGCGGTCGGGCCGCTCGACGATCGCGCCGTCGCCGAGGCCTTCCTCGATGCGATCGGCGCCGGCGGTGGCGGCGAGCGGCTGCGGGCGATGCAGTGGCGCGATGCCGGCGTGCTGTCGGTGCTCCGCGACGTCCCGCGGCGCACCCAGACCGGAAAGGCGAACTACGTGTACAGGCAGCGTTGAGGCGAGCGGTCGTCTCGAGGGGCGGCCGGCGAACCGGTAATTCGATAGACTAGTTGCACGATGCAGCTGCGACTCGACGGCAAGGTGGCGCTCGTCACGGGAGCGTTCGGGGGCCTGGGGCGCGACTTCGCCCGCATGCTCGCGCGAGCCGGAGCGTCGGTCGCGCTGGCCGGACGGCGTCGCGAGGCGGGCGAGGAGCTCGCGATCGCCATGCGCGCCGAAGGGGCGAGCGTGGCCGTGGTCGCGATGGACGTCACCGACCGTGCCAGCGTCGACGCCTCGATCGCGGAGGCGGCGGCCGCACTGGGGGAGATCGACGTGCTCGTCAACAACGCGGGCGTGGCGATCACGCGGCCGTTCCTCGACCTCACCGAGAGCGACTGGAAGGCCGTGCTCGACGTCAACCTCGACGGCGCGTTCCGCGTGGCGCAGGCGGTGGCGCGCCGCATGCGCGACGCCGGCCGCGCCGGCAGCATCGTCAACGTCGCCTCGGTGCTCGCCGGGCGCGTGGCGGCGCAGGTCGCGCCCTACGCGACCTCGAAGGCGGCGCTCGTGCAGCTCACCCGCGCGATGGCGCTCGAGCTCGCGCGCCACCGCATCCGCGTCAACGCGCTCGCGCCCGGCTACATCGAGACGCCGCTCAACCGCGACTTCTTCGCGAGCGAGGGCGGCGCCGCGCTGGTCAAGCGGATCCCGCAGCGGCGGCTCGGCCGGGTCGAGGACCTCGAGGCGCCGCTCCTGCTGCTCGCCTCCGACGCCTCGGCGTACATGACCGGCGCGACGATCGCCGTCGACGGCGGGCACGCGGTCAGCTCGCTCTGAGGAGAGTCGGCATGGATTTCACGCTCGACCGCGAGAACGACGAGATCCGCCGCCGCGTGCGGCGCTTCGTCGACGAGCGGCTGATCCCGCTCGAGGCCGACCGCGCCAACTACGACGAGCACGAGAACGTCCGCGAGGACGTGCTCGCGCGGATGCGGGCGCAGGCGCGCGCGGAAGGGCTGTGGGCGCTCCAGACGCCGCGATCGCGCGGCGGCGGCGGTCTGTCGTTCGTCGGCATGGCGGCGTGCTACGAGGAGATGAACCGCTCGATCTTCGGCCCCGCGACGTTCAACAGCGCGGCGCCGGACGACGGCAACATGATGGTGCTCGAGCGCGTGGGCACCGACGCGCAGAAGGCGCGCTGGCTGCAGCCGATCGTCGACGGCGCCGTGCGCTCGTCGTTCGTGATGACCGAGCCGCATCCGGGCGGCGGATCGGACCCGTCGATGATCCGCACCACCGCCGAGAAGCGCGGCGACCGCTGGGTCGTGCACGGCCACAAGTGGTTCATCACCGGCGCCGCGGCGGCGGCGCACTTCCTGCTGATCGCGCGCACCGCCGACGATCCGCGCAAGGGCCACACGGCGTTCATGTACCACCGCGACCAGCCGGGCTGGCGGCTGCTGCGTCGGATCCCGATCATGGGGCCCGAGGAGCACGGCGGCCATGGCGAGCTCGTGCTCGAGGGCCTCGAGATCCCCGACGAGAACCGTCTCCTCGGCGTCGGCGACGGCCTCAAGGTCGCGCAGATCCGGCTCGGTCCGGCGCGGCTCACGCACTGCATGCGCTGGCTCGGCCTCGCGCGGCGCTCGCTCGAGATCGCCGGCGCGTACATCGCCGAGCGCATGAGCGGCGGCAAGCGGCTCGCGGACCGCGAATCGGTGCAGCTCCTGATGGGCGACGCCGCCCTGCAGCTGCGCATCGGCCGGTTGCTGGTCATGCAGGCGGCCACGCGGCTCGACGCCGGGGCGATGGCGCGCAACGAGCTCTCGATGGCGAAGGTCCACGTCGCCGACGCGCTGCAGAAGGCGGTCGACACCGCGATCCAGCTCAACGGCGGGCGCGGCTACTCGAAGGACACGCCGCTCGAGTGGATCTACCGTTACGCGCGCCAGGCGCGGCTCGTCGACGGCGCGTCCGAGGTGCACCGCATGGTGATCGCGCGCCACCTGGCGGAGGATGCCGACGCGTTCTTCGACTGGAACCACCTCGACCGTCCGAAGCGGTCGGCGCAACCTTGAGCGGCGTCGATCCCGCGGCGCGCGAGATCGCCCGCGCCGCGCAGTTCGACGCGGGTCGGCTCGATGCCTTCCTGCGCGGCGCGCTGCCGGGCACGCACGGCACGATGCGCCTGTCCCGCATCGGCGGGGGGCAGTCGAACCCGACGTTCTTCGTCGACTACGACGACCGCGCGCTCGTGCTGCGCAAGCAGCCGCCCGGCGAGCTTTTGCCCTCCGCGCACGCGGTCGACCGCGAGTACCGCGTCATGCGCGCGCTCGAGCCGACCGGCGTGCCGGTGCCCCGGATGCTCCTGTTCCACGCCGATCGAGACGTCGTCGGGACGCCGTTCTACGTGATGGAGAAGGTCGCGGGGCGCGTGTTCGCCGCCCACGCGCTGCCGGGAATCGAGCCCGGCGCGCGCCGCGCGATGTACGGCGCGATGGCGCGCACGCTGGCCGCGCTGCACAGCGTCGATCCGGCGGCCGCGGGCCTCGCCGACTACGGCCGGCCCGGCAACTACTTCGCGAGGCAGATCGCGCGCTGGTCGAAGCAGTGGGAAGCCTCGCGCACCCGCGACAACCCGGCGCTCGACCGCCTGATCGCGTGGCTGCCCGCGCACGTCCCGCCGGGCGACGAGACGGCGATCTGCCACGGCGACTTCCGGATCGGCAACCTGATGTTCGATCCCGAGGAGCCGCGCGTGGTGGCGGTGCTCGACTGGGAGCTGTCGACGCTCGGGCACCCGCTCGCCGACGTGGGCTTCAACGCGATGGCGTGGCATACGCGGCCGGAGGAATACGGCGGCCTGCGCGGGCTCGACCTGGAGGCGCTCGGCATCCCGTCGCTCGACGATTACCTCGCGCAGTACCTGGCGGCGGCCGGGCGACGCGAGAGCATCGCGCCGTTCCACGTCGCGTTCGCGCTGTTCCGCTTCGCGGTGATCTTCGAAGGCATCGCGGCGCGCGCGCGCGCGGGCAATGCCGCGTCCGACGATGCTGCGCAGGCCGGCACGCTGGGGCCCGCGTTCGCGCGCCGCGCGGTCGAGCTGGTGGGCGCGTGACGCTGCGGGGGAGAGGAGCAGGCGATTGGCGATAGGCGATAGGCGATAGGGAAGGCGGCCTGTCCCTCGTCGATCCCGACATCGAACTCGTTATCGCTATCGCTGCCGGTTCGCCGGCGCGGGGGGCGCCTTCAGCAGTGCCGCCAGCTCCGGCGTGCAATCGCGACCCGTCGGGCTGCCGCGGCAGTCGGTGTCGACGCGACCCTCGGCGATGTCCTCGGCGGCGAGCCGCATCGGCAGCGTCGGCGGGCCGGCGCGGTGCGCGCGCTCGTCGCGCTCGTGCGGCAACAGCGGCATCGGCGCCTCGCCGCCATCGGTGGCGACACGGGCGCCCGCGTCCGGTGCGGTCAAACCCGGAACGCGGGTGCGCGGAGTCCGGCGGCGTACCGCGCTCACGGCCGCGCCTCCTGCTTTCGAATCGGAGCCGATTCGGCCATGCCCGGCGGCGCGTCGATGAGCCGAGGCGTCGCGAGCGGATCGAAGTCGCTCCAGTCGCCGTCCCGCAGCGTCCCCTCGGCGCGCTCGACGTGGTCGGCCCCGACGTCGCGCAGCACGCGGATCGCCTCGTCCTCGCGTCCCGCGGGCCCGGTCTGCACCGCCACCATCACGCCCGCAGGGCGGCGCAGCGGCTCGTCGTGCTGCGCGTGGCCGGTCGCGTTGACCGCGCCGGCCAGCGCACCCACGTACGCGCCGACCCCCGCGAGCGCGGCGATGCCGAACGGACCGGTCGCCGCGGCGGCGAGCCCCAGCCCCGCGGCGCCCGCGGCGGCACCGGCCACGGCACCGCCTCCCGCGCTCGTCGCCTGCGGATCGGCATGCTCGTCGCCGCCGACCTCGGTGAGATCGTGGCGGCCCGGCGGATTGTTGAAGAACACGCTGATCGACGAGCGCGGGAAACCGGCGACCTCGAGACGCTCGCGCGCGTCCTCGGCCTGGTCGAAGGTGTCGAAGCGCCCGGCGATGATCGTGGCGGGCACCGGCGGCGCGGCAGGCTCGTTCATGGGGGCTCCTCAGCGAAGAACGCCGTGCGCGCGCGCTGCGCGCGGCGCTCCGGCGACGCGCGGGGCGTCAACCGGCATTGATCGGGACGGCGCCGCCCCGACGGGCGAAGCCGCCGGGCTGCACGCCGAACAGGGCCTCGTTCGCGAGGGCCGCGGCGTCGCGCCATTCGCCCTGCGCGCGCTCGATGCTCGTGGCACCCGTGGCGCCGAGGACGTGGATCGCATCGTCGTCCCGATCGGACTCGCCGAGGTGGACCGCCACGGTGACGCGCACGGGCCGGCGCACGCCGCGGCCGCGGCCGAGGTCGACGAACACGCGGATCGACGATTGCGGGAAGCCGCAGGCCTCCAGCCGCTCGCGGCCCTTCTCGGCCGCCTCGAAGCCGTCGTAACGGCCGGCGATGATCGTGTCCATGGGGAGACTCCCGTTCGTTCGTGTGGGCCCTGCGAGGATGAATCGCGGCCCGCCGCCGGCGTATCGGCCTCCCGCGCGCGGCCCTGTCGGCGGGAACCGGACAGCGCGCCGCGTAGAATCGGCGCATGCGCCGGTGGCCTGCCGCATGCGCGTCGTTCCTCGCCGCCGCCTGCGTGCCGCTGGCGGCGTGGGCGCAGACGCCCCCGGAGCGCCCGGGCGGCTGGACGCCCAAGGCGCCGGTCGAGGCGCGCCGCTTCCTCGCGGCGACCGCCAATCCGCACGCGACCGACGCCGCCTACGCGATGCTCGCGCGCGGCGGCAGCGCCGTCGACGCGGCGATCGCCGCGCAACTGGTGCTCGGCCTCACCGAGCCGCAGTCCTCGGGCCTTGGCGGCGGTGCCGTGATGCTGGTGCACCAAGCGCGCGGCTCGCGCCTCCACGCCTACGACGGTCGCGAGACGGCGCCCGCCGCTGCGCGTCCCGAGCGGTTCGTCGATGATGCGGGCCGGCCGCTCGCATTCGCCGACGTCGTCGCCACCGGTGTCGCGGTCGGCGTGCCGGGCACGATGGCGGTGCTGGGGCTCGCCCATGCTCGCCATGGGCGGCTCGCGTGGCGCGCGCTGTTCGAGCCGGCGATCGCGCTGGCCGAGC
>DASTCK010000272.1:0-17456 GCA_035711225.1 Casimicrobiaceae bacterium | reverse complement strand
CCACGCAGCTCGCAGCGATGCAGGAGTCAGGCGTGCATGTCAGGAGATTTCACGCGCCCGCATGGTACCGGCTCGACAAGATGAACAACCGCACCCATCGCAAGGTGCTGGTCGTCGACGGCAGGGTTGGCTTCACCGGGGGAGTCGGCATCGCCGACGCATGGGCCGGCCGCGCCCAGGATGCCGGCCATTGGCGCGACACCCATTTCCGCGTCGAGGGGCCCGTCGTCGCGCAGATGCAGGCCGTGTTCATGGACAACTGGATCAAGGTCACCGGCGAAGTGCTTCATGGCGTCGACTACTTTCCTCCGCTGTCCAGGCGCGGCGACGCTGCAGCGCAGATGTTCAGCAGCTCCCCCGAAGGCGGCAGTGAAAGCATGCATCTGATGTACCTGCTGGCCATCACAGCCGCCAAGACGTCCATCCATCTGTCCAGCGCCTATTTCGTTCCGGACGACCTCACGCTGAAGGCGCTGGTTGCCGCCGCTCGCCGCGGCGTGCGCGTGCGAATCATCGCTCCCGGAAAGCATATGGACGCCGAAACCGTGCGACGGGCCTCGCGCGCCCGCTGGGGAGACCTGCTACAGGCCGGGGTCGAGATCTACGAGTACCAGCCGACGATGTATCACTGCAAAGTCATGGTGGTGGACGGGATGTGGCTGTCGGTCGGGTCCACCAACTTCGACCGGCGATCCTTTTCCCTGAACGACGAGGCCAATCTCAACATCACGGACCAGGCATTTGCGGCGCGGCAGATCACCGTCTTCGATCAGGATGTCGCCAAGTCGAAAGCGATCACGTATGGCGAGTGGCAACAACGGCCCCTGGTCGAGAAACTGATCGAACACACGGCGTCGCTGCTGCGAATGCAGCTCTAACCGCGCGGCGTGACGTGGCCGCGGTTGCGCTGTCCCCTTGACGCGCCCCCTCGTTCCCCGCGGGCCCAACCTCAAACGCTTGCCTCGGCGCTGGCGTCGTGGTCTAATACCATCCATGTAGATTCCATATGGATGGTATTAGATGGTTGGCGTGAGCCTGGAGGCGCGCTCAAAGGTCGGCGAAACCGAGAAATTGACGATCAATCTGGGGGTCGTCGATCTGGGGCAAATCGATCTCCTGGTGCAGGAGGGCTTCTACTCCAACCGCACCGACTTGATCCGGACGGCCATTCGCAATCAGCTGTCCGTCCATCGCGACGAGGTCAAGCGGACGGTCGCCCGCCGCACCCTCGTGCTCGGACTGCAGCATTTCAGCCGTGTGGACCTCGAAGGCGCCCTGGCTGCCGGACACATGCTGCAAATCCACGTCGTCGGCCTGGCGCGCATCGCCGACGACGTCTCTCCCGAGCTGGCCCGCGCCACCATCGAGTCGGTCGAAGTTCTTGGCGCGTTTCACGCCAGCGCAGCCGTGCGCAGTGCCCTTGCCGATCGCATTCTCTAAGGTGTCCTTCTCCAGGAAGATCGAACTTGAAAATCCAAAAGGCATTCCCCGTTCCCTTGTTCCGCGACTTCAAACCTCACGAGCCCGAGCACTCGCCTCACCGGATCGATGTCAGCGGCATCACCGAAACGATTCAGCGCGCGCTCGCCGCCGCCGGCCTAGACACACGGTCGGGGCCGATGAAGGGCGTCACCGATACGATCCACGACGCCTTGTCGGCCGCAGGGTTGACCCAACGCTCAGGCACGCCAAGCGAGCGCGGGGTGACCATTGAAGGGACAGCCCGCGAGGCCGACGCGCCGTACAGCGACATCGACGGCACTCAAACGCGACCCGCATCGCGCGTCGACGAGTCCCTCCCCGGTGCGTTCCTGAATCGTTCGTTCGCGAACCATGCAGGGACGCGCGACTACATGCTCTACGTTCCCGCGAGCTATTCGGCGGAATCGGGGGAGCCGGTTCCAGTGATCGTGATGCTTCACGGTTGCACGCAATCGCCGGACGATTTCGCGGCCGGCACCCGCATGAATGCGTTGGCCGACGAACATGGCTTCCTGGTGATCTATCCCGCGCAAGCCGCCAACGCGAACGGATCGAGATGCTGGAATTGGTTCAGGCCCGAGGACCAGGTCCGGGATTCCGGGGAGCCATCGCTCATCGCCGGTATCACACGGGAGGTTGCGTCAGCCTATTGCGTCGATGCGCGCCGAATCTTCGTCGCAGGCATGTCTGCGGGCGCATCCATGGCGGTAATCCTTGGCGCGATGTACCCGGAGCTGTTTGGCGCGGTCGGCGCCCATTCCGGCCTGCCTTACGGAGCCGCTCACGACATGCCGTCAGCGTTCTCGGCGATGAAAGGCGGTGCTGCGCGCCCCGGTCCATTCCGACCGTCGGCGGCAACACCGTCCCATCGCGCCCAAGGGTCGAGCTGGACGCCCACCATCATCTTCCATGGCGACCACGACCGGACGGTGAACGCGCGGAACGGAGACGCGATCGTCGAGCAGGTCACCGTCGTTGCGTCTGACCGGCAGCCATTGCGTGCCAAAGTTCAGACGGGAACGGCAAAGGGCGGGCGCGGGTACCGCCGCACGGACTACGTGGACGACGCCGACCAGACCATTGTCGAGCACTGGATGGTGCATGGAGCTGGACACGCCTGGTCGGGGGGCAGTCCAACCGGATCCTTCACCGACCCGACGGGTCCCGATGCTTCCGCCGAGATGATTCGCTTCTTCCTGTCACGGCCGCGTGCGGGCACTTCGTAGCAGCAAGAGGGCGTCGCGGTCATGAACCGCGATGTCGCGTCGCTGCCATGCGTCGATTGCTCGATGGCGGACATGCTTGCACTGACTTGTCGTCGTTCAACGAACTGGGCCGCGACGTCGTGCTGCACCGTTGAGCGTCGACGTGCCGCACGACGTCTTGCATCGGGCGCACGCTCTTCGGCGCACCGGCGTCGTAGCAGGGATTCAGGGCATCGCGCACCATCGCGTCGACCGGGGTCTAGCGGCCCGGTGTCCCCAGCGGCGAGGCGTGCAGCCATCCATGCACCTGATCCATCGACCTGGCTGCCGGCGCGGTCTTCCCCGATGCGCTGGCGGCACGGGGCGACGCTGTGGCGGATCGCGGGTGCGACCTTGACCCCGGTCAAGTGGCCATCGCGGTGACAGGGTTAGGTTCAGCAATGGGAATCCCCCTGCCACCGGCCCCCGACCATGCAAGTACCGCTTCAGATCACCGTCCGGGACATCGATCACTCCACCGCCCTCGAGTCGCGCATCCGGCACAAGGTGGCGGGCCTCGAGCGCTTCCAGTCGCGCATCACGAGCTGCCGCGTCACGCTGGCGCGACTCGCCGCGCATCAGCGCTCGGGGCGCCCTTACGAGGTGAGCGTCGACATCCGCGTGCCCGGGCGCCCTGCGATCGTCGCCAGCCGGCAGCACGACGAGGACGTGACGGTCGCGCTCCGCGACGCGTTCGACGCGGTGCGCCGGCAACTCGACGAAGCGTTCCGCGAGTACCGTCCGGACGTCGAGCCTTCGGGGCTGCGCTAGGGCCATTGCAGCAGGCACCGCGCGACGCCAGCCCGACACCATGGAACCCGGACCGGTCGTACGGACCAGCGAACTCGGTCGCCAGGCGCGCCTCATCGCGTCGCTGCGCCACCCCGTGGTGTTCGGCGCGGCGTGCACGAGCGTCCGCGTCCTCGAAACGCACATCTCGACCGTCCTGCTGACCGGCACGCACGCGTACAAGATCAAGAAGGCGGTCGACCTCGGCTTCCTCGACTTCACGACGCTCGCGAAGCGGCGGCACTACTGCGAGCGTGAGCTCGAGCTCAACCGGCGCCTCGCGCCGGAACTCTACCTCGACGTCGGGCCCATCACCGGCACGGTCGACGCGCCCGTCGTGGGAGGAAGCGGACCGGCGCTCGAGTATGCCGTCAGGATGCGCGAGTTCCCGCAGGAAGCGCTCGCGAGCCGGCTGCTGGCGCATGGCGCGCTCGGTCAGGCCGACATCGATGCGCTGGCCGGGAAGGTCGCCTCGTTCCATGCCGGGAACGCCGCCGCCGCGCCGGACGCTTCGTTCGGCCGCCCCGACGCGATCCTCGATGTCGCGTTGCAGAACTTCTCGCAGATCCGCCCGCTGCTCGCACTCGCCGCCGACCGCGTGAAGGTCGACGAGCTCGAGGCATGGACCGAACGCGAGCATGCCGCCCACGCCGCCGTCTTTCGCGAGCGGCAGCAGCGCGGCTTCGTGCGCGAGTGCCACGGCGACCTGCACCTCGGCAACATCGCGCGCATCGACGGCGAGCTGACGATCTTCGACTGCATCGAGTTCAACGACGACATGCGCTGGATCGACGTCATGAGCGAGGTCGCGTTCACGGCGATGGACCTGAGGGAGCGCGGTCGAGGCGACCTCGGCCAGCGCTTCCTCAATCGCTACCTCGAGATCACCGGCGACTACGCGGGCCTGCCGGTGCTGCCCTTCTATCTCGCGTATCGCGCGATGGTCCGGGCGAAGGTGACGCTGATGCGGGCCGTCCAGCCGGGCGTCGGCGCGGCGCGACCCGCCTTGATGGCCGAGTACCGCGCCTACGTCGACCTGGCCCGAAGCTACGCACGGCCGAGGCACGCGGCGATCATCGCGACCCATGGCCTGTCGGGATCCGGCAAGACGACGCTCTCGCAGTCGCTGCTGGAGGCGCTCGGGGCGGTGCGCATCCGCAGCGACGTCGAGCGCAAGCGCCTGGCCGGACGTGCGACGAGCGATCGGTCGTCCGACGGCATCGACCGCGGCCTGTATGCGGCCGGGTCGACGGAAGCGACGTACCGGCACGTGCGCGCGCTGGCCGGCGCCGCCGCCGCCGCGGGGCAGCTCGTGATCGTCGACGCGGCGTGCCTCAAGCGATGGCAGCGCGACCTGTTCCGCGACGAGGCGTCCCGGGTCGGCGTGCCCTTCGCGATCGTCAGCTTCTCCGCCAGCGAGGCGACGCTGCGCGAGCGGGTCGCGCGTCGCACGGCGCAGGGCGGCGACGCGTCGGATGCCGACCTGGCCGTGCTCGAGCGACAATTGCGCACGCAGGAGCCGCTGGGACGCGACGAACTGTCGGTCACCGTCTCCTGCGACAGCGAAGGAGCGCTCGCCGAGATCTGCCGCACCGCGGCCTGGCGCGAAATCGTCGAGCGCGTCGCCGCGGCGATTGCCGGCGGCACGACAAGGCGCACCCGATCGGCCGAGAGCGTCGCAGCGCCGTAACGCCCCGCGTCGCGCTCGCACGTGGGCCGTGCGATCATGGTGCGCGTGCGCCAGGGGTGACGACGAGGCGGCGGGCGCAGCCGCACCTTTCGCCACCTGCTCCGCGATGACCCGCTACGACGTGTTCAACGGCGACGCCGACGGGCTGTGCGCCTTGCACCAGCTCCGGCTCGAGCAGCCGGTCGAGTCGGTGCTCGTCACGGGCGTCAAGCGCGACATCGCACTGCTGCAACGCGTGCCGGCCCGTCGCGGCGACGCGATCACGGCGCTCGACATCTCGGCCGCCACCAACCACGATGCCCTCGTTGCGCTGCTCGAGCGCGGCGTCACCGTCGACTACTTCGACCACCACCATGCGGGCGACCTGCCCGCGCATCCGGGCCTGCGGGCGAGCATCGACACGTCGCCGGGCGTGTGCACGGCGATGCTGGTGGATCGGCATCTTCGGGGCAGGCGGCGCATCTGGGCCATCGTCGCGGCGTTCGGCGACAACCTTCCCGCCGAAGCGCGCGAGCTCGCCCGTCCGCTGGGACTCGACGCCGGCCAGCTCGACGCGTTGCGCGAGCTCGGCGAGGATCTCGCCTACAACGCCTACGGAGAAACGATCGCCGATCTCGTCATCGCGCCCGACGCGCTGTACCGGCTGATGCGCGCGTACGCCGATCCGTTCGATTTCGCCCGTGCCGAGCCGATCGTTGCGCGCCTGCGCGAAGCGCGCCGCGGCGACCTCGCGATGGCGGGCGAGCTCGCCCCCGCGCTCGCATTCGCGCGCGCCGCGATCTACGTGCTGCCGGACGCCGCATGGAGCCGCCGCGTCTCGGGCATCTTCGGCAACCTGCTCGCGAACCGTTCGCCGGAGGTCGCTCACGCGGTGCTCACGCCCAATGCGCAAGGGGGCTTCGTGGTGAGCGTTCGCGCCCCGACGAGCATCCGCACCGGGGCCGATGCGCTGTGTCGCCAGTTCGCGACCGGCGGCGGCCGCTCGGAAGCCGCGGGCATCAATCATCTGCCCCGCGAGGCGCTCCCGGAATTCGCGCGCCGGTTCGAGGAGGCGTTTCCCGCGATGCCGCTCGCGTCCGGGTGAGGCGGCGAGCGCCGCTGAAGGCTGTCGGGAATGCCCCAATAGTTCGGGAGTGGGGAGTGGGGAGTGGGGAGTGGGGAGTGGGGAGTGGCTAACCCCGAGCATCACGCGGCGGTTTTGCCACTCCCTACCACCTACTCCCCACTCCCGGAGAGGGGTGAAGCCCGAAGGTCGGGCACCGGTTTTGCCGCTCCCTACCACCCACTCTCCACTCCCGGAGAGCGGTGAAGCCCGAACGTCGGGCACCGGTTCTGCCACTCCCTACCACCTACTCCCCACTCCCGCTCGTTTCCTCCGGCGGACGCACCTTCCTGAACATCGCGAGCAGGAGTCCGTCGTAGACGATCTTCAGCACGCCGGCGACGAGCAGCGGCCAGCCGAACGACGAGACCCCGAGCAGGTAGCCGGCCAGGAAGGGACTCGCTGCCGACGCGAGGCTGCGCGGGACCGACGTGATGCTCGCCGCTGCGGGCCGCTCGGCAGGCGGGACGATCGCCATCACGTAGGAGCTGCGGGTCGGGACGTCCATCTGCGACAGCGCGCTTCGCACGATCAGGAGCGCGATCACGTACTCCAGGGCCGGCATGAACGGAATCGCGATCAGGCACAGGCTCGACGGGATGTGCGTGAACACCATCGTGTTGACGAGCCCGAACCGGCCAGCGATGCGCACGGCGATCAGGTACGAGAACGCGGTGAGCACGCCGGTCCAGAAGAACAGCGTCCCGGCCTCCGCGAGCGACAGCGCAAAGGTCCGGTACAGCCACAGCGCGACCATCGACTGCACGACGAAGCCGCCGCCGAAGGCGTCCAGGCTGAACAGGGCGGCGAGCGTGTAGACCCTCGTCTTCGAATGGGACAGCGGCGCGGCGGGCTCCTGGACGTCGGCGCCGCGGGCGCGTGGCAGTCCCCTGTAGACCGAAGCGGCGGCGACCGCGAGCAGCGCGTACAGCACGAACATCCCCTGGATCGCCGCCGTCGTGGCGACGCCGAAGGTGCCGCTCGCCATCGCGGGCAATCCCGTGGCCAGCGAGCCGAGCGCCGCGACGAGCGAGCCGACCAGGCTGTACCGGGCGAAGGCCGCCGTGCGCCTCTTGTCCTCGACGACGCGCGAGAGGACGGCGTGCTCGAGCGGCAGGAAGACGCTCACGTCGCCGCTCGACGGATTCAGCGTCCCGACGAACGCGATGAGCAGCAGCGGCCAGAAATCGGTCACCGTCGCGAAACCGAGACCCGTGCCGGCCATCAGCGCCGTGGCGGCCAGCAGCAGCGTGCGATAGCGATGGCGATGGGCGTGCAGCCCGACGAGCAGCGTCAGCAGCCCGGAGCCGAGCAACGTGGTCGTCGCGATGACGCCCACCTGAAGCGGGCTGAAGCCGAGGTCCAGCAGGTAGATCGGCAACAACAGGCTGACGTAGCCGTCGCCGAACGCGCGCAGGCCCTTCGCGACGAGCAGGCGATCGACGTACCGCGAGGCGCGCGTCATGACCGCTCCCGCCGCGCCGCGTGGCCCTGCCCTCCGGTGTCGCGGTAGCGAATGCAGGCGAGCGACATCGAGGCTCGCCTTTCCTCCGTCGCGCCGTGCAGGGGAAGACTGCCACCCGAGGGGCCCAACGCACGCTCCCGCGCAGGCCGCGGGCCTGCCGTTCAGGAGCAGAACTTGGACGCCGGACGGCGTCTTGGAGCGGGGAGTCTGCCTGGATCCCCGTGGCAGGGACGAGCGTAAGCGCGCGTCGGCGGCGCGGTCAAGCGGCGCGTCGATGGGGGGAGTGCCCGGCCGGAAGCCACAACGCCGAAGCCACGACAGCGGGGTCAGACTCCATGGCGGGTCAACCGGGGTCAGACCCCGCTCCGACCCCGATGGAGCCGGGGTCGGAGTGGAGTCTGACCCCAAACCCCAACCGTCAATGGCGGGCGACTCAGCGCTGCTCCGGCTCCATGCGAATCGCGCCGCACGGGCACTCGGACACGCAGATGCCGCACCCCTTGCAGTAGTCGTAGTTGAACTGGAACCGCTTGCCCGGCCCCAGCTTGATCACCGCGTTGTCGGGGCACACGCCGTAGCAGTTGTCGCATTCGAAGCAGTTGCCGCACGACAGGCAACGTCGGGCCTCGAACAGCGCGTTGCCCTCGTCGAGGCCGCCCTGCACCTCGTCGAACGTGGACGTGCGCCGCACGACGTCCAGCATGGGGCGCACTGTCTTCGGGGCATCCGCGTAGTACCAGGGATTGAGGAACTCCGGCTTGGCGAGCTCGTGCTTGGTAGGCGGCTGCCAGGCCGTGCCGGCCAGCCACGCATCGATGTTCCGCGCCGCCTTCTTCCCGTGCCCGACCGCGACGGTCACCGTGCGCTCGGAGGGCACCATGTCGCCACCGGCGAAGATGCCCGGATGCCCGGTCATCATGGTCGGGCCGACCTCGACGACGCCGTCGCGCACGACCATGCCGGGGACGCCGTCGAGCAGCGAGAGATCGACGTCCTGGCCGAGCGCGAGCACCAGCGAATCGGCCTCGAGCGTCTCGAACTCGCCGGTGGGCTGCGGGAAGCCGGTGTCGTCGAGCTTCATCTTCTCGACGGTGAGCGTCCCCTCCTCGCCCATGCCGCGGATCGTCGACAGCCACTTGATCAGGATGCCCTCCTGAAGCGCCTCCTCGACCTCGAAATCGTGCGCGGGCATCTTCTCGCGCGTGCGGCGATAGACGATGATCGCCTCGGACGCTCCCAGGCGCTTCGCGGTGCGGGCGACGTCAATGGCCGTGTTGCCGCCGCCGTAGACGACGACGCGGCGGCCGAGCAGCGGTGTCTCCTCGCCTTCCATGCCGCGCAGCACCGACACGGCGTCGAGCATCCGCGCGGCGGACCCGGCGGGAATGAACGCGCGCTTGCCGATGTGCGCGCCGACCGCGAGAAACGCCGCGTCGTAGCGGCCCTCCGCCATCTCGACGCGGATGTCGAGCACCTTGCGATCGAGCGTGAGCTCGACGCCCAGGTCGAGGATGCGCTTCACCTCGGCGTCCAGCACCTCGCGCGGCAGCCGGTACTTCGGGATGCCGAAGCGCATCATGCCTCCCGCGTACGGTCCCGCCTCGACGATGCCCACCGCGTGGCCCGCGCGCCGCAGGTGATAGGCCGCCGACAGGCCCGACGGGCCGGCGCCCACGACCAGCACGCGCTTGCCGCTCTCGCGGACCGGCGGCGTGAGCGCCCATCCGCGCGCGATCGCGAGGTCGCCCAGGAACCGCTCGACCGAGTTGATGCCGACCGCTTCGTCGACCGTGGCGCGGTTGCACGCGCTCTCGCACGGGTGGTAGCACACGCGCCCCATCGTCGCGGGGAGCGGATTGTCCTCGACGAGGAGACGCCACGCGGCCTCGTAGTCGCCGCCCTCGGCGTGGTAGAGCCAGCCCTGGATGTTCTCGCCCGCCGGGCAGGCGTGGTTGCACGGCGGCAGCCGGTCGACGTAGACCGGGCGCATCGTGCGCCAGCTGCCGGTCTTGTTGGCGAGCGAGCTGCCGACGTCGAGCGTGATCGCGAACGGCTTGTCCATCACGCACTCTCCCTGACGAGGTCGAACCGCACGACGTTGCGGTCGGCGATCGCCTGGATGTGCGCGAGGCGGGCCTCGCCGCCCGGGGCCAGCACGTGCGCGAAGCGCTTCTGCAGCTTCAGGTACTCGCCGACGGGCACGCGCCGGCGGATCGGCGTCGACGACGCGATCTCGCCGTTGATGGCCTCGAACAGCGGGAACAGCCCCGACTCGACGGCCAGCCGCGCGATGCGGATCGTGTCGGCGGGCGCGCTTCCCCAGCCGAGCGGGCACGGCACGTGGATGTGCAGGTAGCGCGCGCCGCGGAACTCCATCGCGCGCGTGACCTTGTACTCGAGGTCGCGCAGGTTGGCGACGCTCGCGGTCGCGACGTAGGGAATCTGGTGGGCGACGGCGATCAGCGGGACGCTCTTGCCGGTCCCGAACACGTTGCCCGGCTCCGCACCCATCGCGGGCGTCGTCGCGGTGCGAGCGGCCGGAGGCGTCGCGCTCGACCGCTGGACGCCGGTGTTCATGTAGGCCTCGTTGTCGTAGCAGATGTAGAGCACGTCGTCGTTGCGCTCGAACATGCCGGACAGGCAGCCGAACCCGATGTCTGTGGTCCCGCCGTCGCCGCCCTGCGCGATGACGCGAACCTCGCCGCTGCCCTTCATGCGCATGGCGGCCGCGACGCCCGAGGCCACGGCCGCGGCGTTGCCGAAGAGCGAGTGGATCCACGGCACCTGCCAGGAGGTCTCCGGATAGGGCGTCGAGAAAACCTCGAGGCAGCCGGTCGCGTTGACCGCGATGATCTTGCCGCCGGTCGCGCGCATCGCCGCATCGATCGCATAGCGCGCACCCAGCGCCTCGCCGCAGCCCTGGCAGGCGCGATGGCCCGAGGTGAGCGAGTTGGCCCGTCCCGCTTCGGCCTGGACCGACCGCTCGTGGGGCGCGAGAAGGCGGTTGCCGACCGTGAACGTGCCGGTCTGATAGAACTTGACGGCCTGCATCTCCACGTTGCGCTCCTATCCGATGCGGGCCGAGACCGTGCCCAGCCTGCGCAGCAGCGCTTCCGCCGTCGGGCCGGTGCGCCGCGCGTTCGCCTCGCGCTCGAGCTCGTGCTCGACCAGCTCGGTGTTGAGGTCGAGGAACGTCACCTGCGCGAGCGCATCGCGGCCGGCGTCCTCGAACAGCTTGCGCAGCGACCGGCGCGTGATCGCACGCCCCCCGAGCCCGGCGACCACCGTGTAGCCGTTCAGCTGGATGCCCGACAGGCTCTTGCGAACGCCGTCCGAGACGATGCCGCCGAGGCCCACGGCCAGGCACTTCTCCAGCACGACGACCCGCTTCGCCCCCGCCAGCGCCGCACGCAGCGCAGCGAGCGGGAAAGGCCGGAAAGAGGTGATGCCGACCGAGCCGATCGCGACGCCTTCGGCGCGCATCTCGTCGACCACCTCCTGCACGGTGCCGTTGATCGAGCCCAGCGACACCACGATCGTCTCGGCGCCTTCGGCACGGTAGGGCCGGATCAGGCCGCCCGACTCGCGGCCGAACCGCGCCGCGAAGTCGGCCGCGAGCTGCGGGATCCGGTCGAGCGCGCGAAGCTGCTTGTGGTGCGCGAGGTAGCGGACCTCGGTGAACGCCTCGGGACCGACCATCGCGCCAATCGTCACCGGCTCGGCGGGATCCAGCACCTGCCGCGGCTCGAACGGCGGCAGGTAGGCGTCGACGTCCTCCTGCGACGGCACGTCGATGCGCTCGTAGGCATGGGTCAGGATGAAGCCGTCCATGCACACCATCACCGGGCACGACAGCTCCTCGGCGAGCCGGAACGCCTGCAGGTGCAGGTCGAGCGCCTCCTGGTTGGTCTCGGCGTAGAGCTGGATCCAGCCCGCGTCGCGCATCGACATCGCGTCCGAGTGGTCGTTCCAGATGTTGATCGGCGCGCCGATCGCGCGGTTGCCGATGGTCATCACGATCGGGAGGCCCAGGCCCGATGCGTTGTAGACCGCTTCGGCCATGAAGAGCAGCCCCTGGCTCGACGTCGCCGTGTAGGTGCGCACGCCGGCCGCCGACGAGCCGATGGCGACCGACAGCGCGGCGAACTCGCTCTCGACGTTGATGAACTCGCACGCGTCGAGCTCGCCGGTCTTCACCATCTCGCCCAACCCCTCGACGATGTGCGTCTGCGGCGTGATCGGGTAGGCGCAGATCACCTGCGGGCGGCACAGCGCCACGCCCTCGGCGATCGCGCGCGAGCCCTCGATCTGCTTAAGCATGGACGGTCTCCCTGTGCTTGCGGGTGTGCTCGAACGCCGCATGCGCGGCAGCGACGTTGGTCTCGGCGAGGCGACCCTCGAACTTGCCGCGGATCGCCGCGACGACGGAGTCGAGGTGCACGATGCCGGTCAGCGCCGCGAACGCGCCGAGCAGCGGAACGTTGGGGACCGCGCGGCCGACGTGCTCGAGCGCGATGTCGGTGGCCGGTAGCGCGACCAGGCGCTCGGGGCGCATCCGTCGCACGAGATCCGCGAGCCCCAGCGCCTCGTAGCCCTGGCGCGAATTGAGCAACACGTAGCCCTCGGTCGCGAGACCGCTGAACAGGTCGACCTGGTGAAGCAGCGTCGCGTCCTGGATCACGAGCACGTCGGGCGCCATCACGGGCTCGCGCAGCCGGATCGGCCGATCGTCGATGCGACAGAACGCCATGACGGGCGCGCCCATGCGCTCGGACCCGAAGCTCGGGAACGCCTGCGCGTGGCGTCCCTCGTGGAACGCGGCGACCGAGAGCATCTCGGCGCCGGACACGACGCCTTGGCCGCCACGGCCGTGCATGCGAACCTGGAACACGCGCTCGACCTCCGTCCGCGGGCGCGCCGCGATGCCCGGTGGGCATCGCGCGACCCGTAACCGGAATCGTGCGCGCAACCGCGGCGAGCCCCTTGACCAAAGTCAAGGGGCATGGCGAGGCGGGAAGCGGGTCAGAACCCGAGGGCGAGGAGCGCGACCAGCGCGACCGCGGAAACCAGCGCCGCACCGCCGTAGCAGGCGATCTTCGACACGACGCCGGTGGGAATGCCGAGGTCGTGCAGGCTGTGGAAGAGCCGGTGCGCGGCGTGCCACGCGAACAGCACGATCACCGCCGCGAGGAACGCCTTGCCGGCCCAGTGCTGCGCGAAGGCCAGCGCCCGCGGATAGCTCAGGTAGTCGGCCGGCAACGTCCACCCGAGCGGCACGGCGATGCCGGTGATGAACACGAGCACCGGCCCGAGCAGCGCGGCAAGCATGCCTCCCGCGCCGAACAGGAGCCACAGCAGCGGCGCGCGCGACGGCGTGAGGCGGAGCGTCGTCATGGCCGCAGCCACCACGCGATCGCGTACCCGGCGACCGCCGCCACTGCGGCGGCCACCAGGCCGGCCCGTGTGATCGTGCTCGCCGCGACGCGCTTGCCGCCGACGAACATCATCGGCATCGTCTTGGGCATGATGTCGAACCAGCTCCACGCGTGGCAGATCATGCCGGCGAGGAGCAGCACGTGGAGCGCGATGGACACGGGGCTGCGCATGGCCGCGAGCCATGCGTTCCAGGCGGCTTCGCCACGCGCGAGCGACACGACGCCGCCCATCAGCACGACGGCGTAGATCGCGACGCCGACGGCCGTCACTTCGCGGACCATGTACCAGAAGAAATACGGATTGCGCCGCCACCATCCGGCCATCGGGCGACGGTAGCCCCGACCGCGCGGCAGCGCGGCGCCGTGCGGATCGCCCGAGGCGCTCATGACCCGCCTCCCTTGAGCCCGACGCGCCGCTTGACCCACTCGAGCGCGCCGTTGACCTTGTTCTGGTTGACCGCGTTCGCCGGGTCCACGTGCTTGGGACAGACCTCCGAGCAGTAGCCCACGGCGGTGCAGCTCCAGACGCCCTCTTCGGCGTTGATGAGCTCCATCCGCTGGTCGCGCGCGCCGTCGCGCGAATCGGCGTTGTAGCGGTGGATCAGCGCCATCAGCCCCGGCCCGATGAAGTCGGGGTTGAGCCCGTACTGCGGGCACGCGGCGTAGCACAGCATGCAGTTGATGCAGCCGGCGAACTGGCGGAACTGCTCGAGCTGCTGCGGCGTCTGCAGGTGCTCGCCCTGCTCGACCGAGCGCGGCTCGCGCGGCACCAGCCAGGGCGTGATGCCCTCGAGCTTGTGGACGAAATCCTCGGCCGACACGACGAGGTCGCGCTCGATCGGCATGTGGTCGAGCGGCGCCACGCGCACCTTGCCGGGAAAGAACTCGCGCAGGAACGTGTGGCAGGCGAGCCGAGGGATGCCGTCGATCATCATGCCGCAGCTGCCGCAGATCGCCATTCGGCACGACCAGCGGAACGAGAGCGAGCCGTCCTGGTCGTCCTTGATCGACTGCAGCCCCTCGAGCACCGACGTGTCGTCGACGAACGGGACGCGGAAGCTCTGCCACACCGGCTCGGCGTCGCTGCCCGGCCGGTAGCGCATCACCTCGATCTCGATGACGCGGGGCGCCTTGGCGTCGCTCATTTGGCCGCCCCCATCGCCGCTTCGGCGTGCTCGCCCGCGGCGCCGTACGCGCGCGTGCCCGGCGGCGAACGCGTGATCTTCACGTCGCCGTACTCGATCCTCGGAGGACCGGCGCCGTCGTAGCGCGCGAGCGTGTGCTTGAGGAAGCGCACGTCGTCGCGCTTCTCGAAGCCGTCGATGCGCTGGTGCGCGCCGCGCGACTCCTGCCGGTTGAGCGCGCTGTGCGCGATCGCCTGCGCGACCTCGAGCTGGTAGCCCAGTTCGATCGCGTTGAGCCACTCGGTGTTCCACGCGGTCGACGTGTCGTCCAGCCGCACGCGCCGATAGCGTTCCCGCAGCTCGGCCAGGTTGTCGCAGGTCGTCTGCATCTCGGGTCCGGTGCGGTAGATCCCGCAGCCGTTCTCCATGCTTTGCGCCATCTCCCGACGCACCGTCGCCAGGCGTTCGGTGCCGTCGCGGACGCCGACGACCGCCGTGGCTCGCGCGACCGCGTCGGCGGCCTGCCTCGCGAGCGCGTCCGAACCTCCGCGCGGGGCGGAGCGGGCGTAGCGCGCCGCTTCCTCGCCGGCGACGCGACCGAAGACCGAGAGCTCGGCGAGCGAATTGGAGCCGAGCCGGTTCGCGCCGTGGATCCCGACGCTCGAGCACTCGCCGGCGGCGTAGAGGCCCGGCAGCGGCGCCGCGGTGCGCCCGTCGACGAGGATGCCGCCCATCGTGTAGTGAACCGCCGGGCGCACCGGGATCGGCGCGAGCGCCGGGTCGATGCCCAGGAACTCCTCGGCCAGCTCGCAGATCAGCGGCAACCGCTCGCGCAGCTTCTTGTGACCGAGGTGCCGCAAGTCGAGGTTGACCGCGCTCCCGTGCGGCGTCTGCACGGTGCGGCCCTTGCGGTCCTCGTGCCAGAACGCCTGCGAGAGACGGTCGCGCGGCCCCAGTTCCATCGCCTTCTTGCGCGGCCAGGGATCCGCCGGCCCGAGGCCGTAGTCCTGAAGGTAGCGGTAGCCGTCCTTGTTGGTCAGGATACCGCCCTCGCCGCGGCACGCCTCGGTGAACAGGAGCCCGGTGCCCGGCATGCAGGTCGGGTGGTATTGCATGAATTCCATGTCGCGCAGCGGAACGCCGTGACGGTACGCGAGCGCCATCCCGTCGCCGGTGACGATGCCGCCGTTGGTGTTCTCGCGAAACACGCGGCCCGCGCCGCCGGTGGCGATCACGACCGCGCCGGCCTCGATCAGCACGAAGCGCCCGGTGGCGACCTCGAGCGCGACGACGCCGCGGCAGCGCCCGCCGTCGACGACGAGGTCGACGACGAAGTGCTCGTCGAAGCGGCGGATCGACGGGTACTTGAGCGAGGTCTGGAACAGCGTGTGCAGGATGTGGAAGCCGGTCTTGTCGGCGGCGAACCAGGTGCGCTCGATCTTCATTCCGCCGAAGGCGCGCACGTTGATGTGCCCGTCCTCCTTGCGGCTCCACGGGCAGCCCCAGTGCTCGAGCTGGATCATCTCCGGCGTGCACTGCGCGACGAAGTAGTCGACGACGTCCTGCTCGCACAGCCAGTCGCCGCCGGTGACGGTGTCGTCGAAGTGCTGCTGCAGGCTGTCGTGCGCCTGCACGACGCCGGCCGATCCGCCTTCGGCGGCCACCGTGTGGCTGCGCATCGGGTAGACCTTCGACACCAGCGCGACGGTCAGCGACGGGTCGAGCTCGGCGGCGGCGATCGCGGCGCGCAATCCCGCGCCGCCCGCGCCGACGATCGCGACATCGGCCTTGAAGGTCTCGAGGGGGAGCATCGCCTCGGGCTCAGCGCGTGATCACGAGCTTCTGGTAGAGGCCGCCGAAGTAGGTCGTGTGCGCGCGCGACGACGGCGCGGCGTCTCGCGGCATGAACGCGTCGACCGGGTGGCGCCAAAGGTCGATCGCGTACGGCTCGAGGCGACGGAACACCAGGCGCATCAGCGGGCGCATCGGGTGCAGCGCCGAGGGGCGGTGATAGTCGACGATCACGAGCCGGCCTCCCGGGCGCACGACGCGCATCGCTTCGGCGAGCGTCGCGCGTCGCACCGCCTCGGGCTGCTCGTGGAGCAGGAAGAAGAGCAGCAGCTGGTCGACGCTCGCGTCCGCGTACGGCAGCGCCGACGCGTCGGCCTGGCGCATCGTGACGCGGCCATCCGCCGGGAGCTTGTCGCGCAGGTTCGCGAGCTGGATCGGCAGGATGTCGACGATGTCGAGGCGCGCGTCGGGCGCCAGGCGATCGAGCAGGCGCGAGGTGAGGTTGCCGTAGACGCACGCGACCTGCAGCGTGAGGCCGTGCAGCCGGCCACCGAGCTCGTCGAGGGCGGCATCGCGCAGCCTCGCGTAGTTGCCGAACAGGATCGCGTTGACGAGCCACTCGCGCTCGAACGTCTCGACCGCACGCGGCGTGCCGTAGGCCCAGCGGTAGACCTGGTCGAGGTAGCCGGGGATCGACGGGCCTTCCGCCGACGGCGGGCCGAAGGCGGGGGCGACCACCGCCATGTCACGGGCCGGCAACGTTGGCCCCGCGCCCAGCGGGGGACTCACGGGCGACCTTTCGTCGACGACGGGTCAGGCGATGGCGCGTGGCACCGCTGCGGGGTCAGGGCAGATGCCCTCACCCCAAGCCCCTCTCGCGCGGAGAGGCGCCTTTCGTGCAGGGGGGCTTCGGGGACATCCCATCGGATCGTCACAACTCCTCCCGGATGGCGACGGTGCGCCGACGCCATTTCGACATACGCGCTTCGGGGCCCACTTGATCGCCGTCAACGATGGCGTCGGACCCCGTTCGACCACCTTTCCCGGACCGGCTCCGGGATCCACGACCAGCGCTCGCCGCCGCATCATCCTACGAATCGCCTCGTAACGCGATCACCGCCGATTCGGTGGTTTCCCGAGTTTTCCGGCCAGGTGGCGCTCGTTACGCTTGCCGCATGTCGCCCCTCGAGAGCGTCCTGCTGGCATTGGCGGTCGCGTGGCCGTTCCTGTGGCCGGTGTGGCGGCACGTCAGGCAGCTCGAGGATCCCGCCTGGCTCCGCACGCAAGGGGTCGTCGTCGTGTCCGATCGTGTCATCGAGCGGCGCTCGGGCCCG
>DASTCK010000271.1:0-3105 GCA_035711225.1 Casimicrobiaceae bacterium | reverse complement strand
CTCGTCGACGGCGGCATCGACCAGCGGATCGCGACCTCATGGCTCCGCGACCCGCGTCGGCACGTCGCCATCGCGCTCGACGGGGCACGCCCCGTCGGCATCGCGTTCGCCTCGCATTCGCCGCGCGGCGCAGGCGGGGCGGAGCTCGTCGTCGGGCACATGGTCGTCGCGGCTTCGCACCGCCGCCGCGGCATCGGGCGCCGGCTGCTGGCGCGCCTGCTCGCGCACGGGCGCGCGCTCGGCTGCGCCACCGCGACCGCCGAGGCGCGGCGCGACGATGCGGCGATGCGACGGCTGTGCGCCACGGTGGGCGGCGTCGAGCAGCGCGACCCGGTCGTTCGGGTGTCGTTCCCGCTCGACTGAGCGGCGGGTCGCGCCGCTTTCCTCGTCCCGGCGGACTCCGTCACAATGGCGGCCGGGCCGCCTGGCCGCAATGGTGCCGCCGATGACCTTCGACGCGTTCGTGGAAAGCGCCTGGAACGACCACGCCGACGACCCTGGCGGCGTCGCGACGCGGCTCGAATCGTCGCTGGCCCTGGTGGACGCGCCAGCGCGCGTCGCGCCCTATGCGCGACTCGTCACGCACGTGTTCGGCGAGCACCTGGGCCAGTGGCAGCGCGGGATGCGCGTGCTCGCGCTGCTCGCGACGCGCTCGCGCGACGACGCCGACGCGACGCGGATGCTGGCGCGCAGCCGCGCGACGCTTGCCTACGGCGGCGGCGACGCCTCGGCGCTCGCGCCGCTGGCCGTCGACGACCGCATCGCCGCGCTCGCGACCGCGTCGTCCGCGTTCGCCGGACGCGGCGATCTCGGCCACGCCCTGGATGCCTACGCCGATGCGGTCGCGCTCGCGGCCGACGGCGTTCCCGATGGGTCGCCCGCGCTGCGCGCGCTCGCGGTCGGCGGCAACAACCTCGCGGCGACGCTCGAGGCGAAGCAGGACCGTGACGGCCGCGAGACGCGCGGCATGCTCGACGCCGCGCGCGCCGCGCTCACCTGGTGGCGCCGCGCCGGCACCTGGCTCGAGGAGGAGCGCGCCGAGTACCGGCTCGCCCGGAGCCTGCTGTGCGCCGGGCAGGCGGCCGAATCCGCCGAGCACGCGCGGCGCTGCCTCGCGATCTGCGACGAGCACGCCGCGCCGGCGTTCGAGCGCTTCTTCGGCACCGTCGCGCTCGCTCTCGCGCAGCGCGACATGGGAGACGTCGCCGCGTTCGCGGCGTCGCGCGATCGTGCGCTCGCGATCCACCAGGCGCTGCCCGCTGACGAGCGTGAGGCCTGCGGTGCCGACCTCGCGGAGCTTCAGCCGCGATGAGCCTCGCCAGCCTCCTTCGCACCGAGCTGCCGATCGTGCAGGCGCCGATGGCCGGCGTGCAGGGCAGCGCGCTCGCGCTCGCCGTGTCGAATGCCGGGGGGCTCGGCTCGCTCCCCTGCGCGATGCTCACGCTCGATGCGCTGCGCAGCGAGATGGCGGCGCTCGCCGGAGGCACGCGCCATCCGTACAGCATCGCTTTCTTCGCGCACACGCCCCCGGCACCGGACGCCGGTCGCGAGGCCGCGTGGCGCGCCGCGCTCGCTCCGTACCACGCGGAATACGGCATCGACGCGGCGACGATCCCCTCCGGTCCGGGACGGGCGCCGTTCACCGCGGAGGCCGCCGACCTCCTGGATGCGTTCCGGCCCGCGGTCGTCAGCTTCCATTTCGGGCTGCCGGCGGCGGGCCTGCTGGCGCGCGTCAAGTCGTGGGGCTCGAAGGTCATCTCGTCGGCGACCACCGTCGACGAGGCGCGCTGGCTCGAGCGTCACGGCGTCGACGCGATCGTCGCCCAGGGCCTGGAGGCCGGAGGTCACCGCGGCATGTTCCTCACCGCCGACCTGACGACGCAGGTCGGCACGATGGCGCTGGTGCCGCAGGTCGTGAAGGCGGTCCGCGTGCCGGTCATCGCGGCGGGCGGCATCGCCGACGCGAAGGGCGTCGCCGCGGCGATGGCGCTCGGCGCGGCCGGCGCGCAGGTCGGCACCGCGTACCTGCTCTGTCCGGAAGCGACGACGAGCGCCGTGCATCGTGCAGCGATCGCGAGCGACGCGTCGCGACACACCGCGCTCACCAACCTGTTCACCGGCAGGCCCTCGCGCGGCATCGTCAACCGGCTGATGCGCGAGCTCGGGCCGATCAGTCCGCACGCCCCCGCCTTCCCGCTCGCGACCGCCGCGATCGCCCCGCTTCGCGCGAAGGCGGAAGCGAAAGGATCGGGGGACTTCTCGCCGCTGTGGTCGGGCCAGAACGCGACCGGGTGCCGCGAGCTGCCCGCCGCGCGCATCACGCGCGAGCTCGCGGGGGTCGCGTGAGACGTCGCGACGCGCTCGGTGCGTTGTCGGCGCTCGCGCTGGCGCCCGCGGCGACGCGCGCGCAGGCGCGGGTCGCGCGCATCGCCTACCTGAGCTCGACGACGGCCGAATCGAGCGCGGGGTACGTCGCGGCGTTCCGCAAGGGTCTCGAGGAGCACGGCGTCATCGAGGGCCGCGACGTCGCGATCGAGTTCCGCTACGCTGGCTTCCGCTTCGACGACTTGCCGAGGCTCGCGCGCGAGATCGCAGCGTCGCGGCCCGACGTGATCGTCACGCAGGTCACCGAGGCTTCGCGTGCGGTGCGCGCCGCGACGACGACGATTCCGCAGGTGTTCGTGGCGGTCGGCGATCCGGTCGCGGCGGGCCTCGTCGCCAACCTGTCGCGCCCCGGCGGGAACGTGACCGGCACGGCGGCCATGACGACCGACGTCGCCGGCAAGACGGTGGCGCTGCTCGAGGAAGCGGTGCCGACGCTCAAGCGCGCCGCGGTGCTGTGGAATCCCGCCAATGCGACCTACCAGCGCCTCGTGCTTGGCGAGGTCCAGAAGGCCGCGACGAGCCTCGGCCTCGAGACGCGCACGTACCCGATGACCGATGCCGCCGCCATCGAGCGCTCGTTCGAGGCGATGCGCAAGGATGGCGTCGGCGGCCTGGTCGTGCTCTCCGACGTGGTGATCCTGACCGCGGGCGCGCGCATCGCGACGCTCGCGCGCGACGCCCGGTTGCCGTCGGTCTGCGGACTCGCCGTCTACGCCGATC
>DASTCK010000270.1:0-6916 GCA_035711225.1 Casimicrobiaceae bacterium | reverse complement strand
TAGGCCAGTAGCTCAATTGGCAGAGCGGCGGTCTCCAAAACCGCAGGTTGGGGGTTCGATTCCCTCCTGGCCTGCCACTCAGGGATCGGGGTCCGTGGCCCGGGACCGGATTGGCGGAACGTGCAGAGAGAGGAAAGGCATCCGAGGACAGCCTGGCGACGCCACCGAGCCACGCGACTTCCGTCGCGCCATCGGAGACACCGCGGCGTTTGATCCCTGTCCCCCGAGTGCCGATACCTGATATGGACAAAGTGTTGATCGCCCTCTCGTTCGGATGCGTCGTGCTCGGCGTGTGGGGCTACTACGCGTTCAGCGACACGGCGGTCGTGCTGCGCGTGCTGATGGTGATGGCCGGCCTGCTGGCCGCCGCGGGCGTCGCGTGGTTCTCCGCGCCCGGCAAGGCGTTCTTCGCCTTCGCGCAGGATGCGTGGGACGAGGCTGGCCGCGTGTCGTGGCCCAATCGCAAGGAAACGTTGCAGATGACGGCGGTGGTGTTCGTGTTCGTCGTCGTGATGGCGCTGTTCCTGTTCTCGGTCGACACGCTGCTCGCGTGGATCGTGAAGCTCGCGACCGGAAGGGGGGCGTGATGAGCAAGAAATGGTTCGTGGTGCATGCGTACTCGGGATTCGAGAAGAGCGTGCAGCGGACGCTGGCGGAGCGGATCAAGCGCTCCGGCATGGCCGAGCAGTTCGGGCAGATCCTGGTCCCGGTCGAGGAAGTGGTCGAGATGAAGGGCGGGCAGAAGGCGACGTCCGAGCGGAAGTTCTTCCCGGGGTACGTGCTCGTCGAGATGGAGATGACCGACGACACCTGGCACCTCGTGAAGAGCACGCCGAAGGTCACCGGCTTCGTCGGCGGCACCGCGAACAAGCCGACGCCCATCTCGCAGAAGGAAGTCGACGCGATCCTGCAGCAGGTGCAGGAAGGCGCCGAGAAGCCGCGCCCGAAGGTGCTGTTCGAGACCGGCGAGGCGGTGCGCGTCAAGGAAGGGCCGTTCACCGATTTCCACGGCAACGTGGAGGACGTGAACTACGAGAAGAGCAAGCTCAAGGTGTCGGTGTCGATCTTCGGGCGGTCGACGCCGGTGGAGTTGGACTTCTCCCAGGTGGAGAAAGCGTAGCGACGCAGCGTCGGGGCGGAACACGCGCTCGGCGTTTCGTGGTTGTGACCTGTCGGAGGATCCGGCTCCGACGGTCCTTCGACACTGAACCGGCCGGCCGGAAGCAGGTCCTGGCTTTCGGCCGCTGGGTAACCGGGGAGGGCGCGACGGCGCCCGACTGCACCCACAGGAGACGAAGATGGCGAAGAAAGTCGTCGGTTTCATCAAGCTTCAGGTGCCGGCCGGCAAGGCGAACCCCTCGCCGCCGATCGGTCCCGCGCTCGGCCAGCGCGGCCTCAACATCATGGAATTCTGCAAGGCGTTCAACGCGCAGACGCAGAAGATGGAGGCCGGCCTGCCGATTCCCGTCGTGATCACGGCCTACGCGGACAAGAGCTTCACGTTCGTGATGAAGACGCCGCCGGCGTCGATCCTGATCAAGAAGGCGGCGAAGGTCGAGAAGGGCTCGCAGAAGCCGAACGCCGACAAGGTCGGCAAGCTGACGCGCGCGCAGGCCGAGGAGATCGCGAAGATGAAGCAGCCCGATCTCACCGCCGCGGACCTGGATGCCGCGGTGCGCACGATCGCGGGCAGCGCGCGCTCGATGGGCATCATCGTCGAAGGGGTGAAGTGACCATGGCCGCCGAACAGAAATCCCCGCGCCTGTCCAAGCGCATGAAGACGGTCCGCGCGAAGGTGGACCGCAGCAAGGCCTACCCGGTCGACGACGCGCTGAAGCTCGTCAAGGAGACGGCCGTCGCCAAGTTCGACGAGTCGGTCGACGTCGCCGTGAACCTCGGCATCGACGCGAAGAAGTCCGACCAGACGGTGCGCGGATCGGTCGTGCTGCCGTCGGGCACGGGCAAGAAGGTCCGCGTCGCCGTGTTCGCGCAGGGCGACAAGGCGAAGCTCGCCACCGAGGCCGGCGCGGACATCGTCGGCTTCGAGGACCTCGCGGCGAAGATCAAGGAAGGCTTCATGGACTTCGACGTCGTCATCGCCTCGCCGGACGCGATGAAGGTCGTCGGCCAGCTGGGCCAGATCCTCGGCCCGCGCGGCCTGATGCCGAACCCGAAGGTCGGCACGGTGTCGGCCGACGTCGCCGGCGCCGTCCGCAACGCGAAGGCGGGCCAGGTGCAGTACCGCACCGACAAGGCGGGCATCGTCCAGTGCACGATCGGGCGTGCGTCGTTCACGCCCGAGCAGCTCAAGATGAACCTCGCGGCGCTGATCGACGCGCTGACCAAGGCGAAGCCGCAGGGCATCAAGGGCCTCTATTTCAGGAAGATCAGCGTCAGCTCGACGATGGGCGCGGGCGTGCGGGTCGAGCCCGGCAGCCTGAACATCGTGCAGACGGTGCAGCACTGATCCGGGAGCCGGTGGGCAGTTGACAATTGACTGTGCGTGCGCGGTCCGACGTTCCGGCGCACGCACTCGAAGGATTGAGGGAAGGTCGCTTCGAGAGGAGCGGCCGGCCGTCAAAGACCGCGGGAGCGAGAGCTTAATCGGTCGGTGGATCGGGAATGGGTGGGCGGAGGGGTGTTCCGACTCCTCCCAACCGGCTCCCGGCTGCTGGCCCCCCGCGCAGATGGTGCCCTCGCAGGACAGGACTTTCCTGGACTCGAAGGTCACCGCAACACGCGCCAGGCGTCGTCGAGCCGGGCGCGGGAGCCGAATCCGGCTCGCAACGGAGTCGTGGCAGGTCGCGGGGTCGAAGCCGATCCCGATCCCTGATCCCGATTCCCGAACAGGAGGTGAGCTTGAGTCTCGATCTTCAGAAGAAGGAAGCGGTGGTCGCGGAAGTCGCGAAGCAGGTGTCCTCGGCGCAGGCGATCGTGCTTGCGGAGAACCGCGGGATGCCGGTGGCCGACATGACGCAGCTCCGCGCGAAGGCACGGGCCTCCGGCGTGTACTTCAGGGTGGTCAAGAACACCCTGGTGCGCCGGGCGGTCGCGGGGACGCCGTTCGAGCAGCTGTCCGACAAGATGGTCGGGCCGCTGGCCTACGGCATCGGCCGCGACCCGGTGGCGGTGGCGAAGGTGCTGAACGACTTCGCCAAGGGCCGCGAGAAGTTCGTGATCATGGCCGGCGCCATGCCGGGCACGGTGATGTCCCCCAAGGATGTCGCCGCGCTCGCTGCGCTGCCGTCGCGCGACGAGCTGATCGCGAAGCTGCTGGGCACGATGCAGGCCCCGATCGCCAAGTTCGTCCGCACGCTGAACGAGGTCCCCGGCAGGTTCGTCCGGACCCTCGCCGCGGTGCGCGACGCGAAGCCGGCGGCCTGACCCGAGCCCCACGACCGCATCCGTCCACGAAACCATTCACGAAACCAGGAGTCCACGATGTCCGCTGTCCAGACTGAAATCCTCGACAAGATCTCCTCGATGACCGTGCTCGAGCTGTCCGAGCTCATCAAGGCGATGGAAGACAAGTTCGGCGTCTCGGCCGCTGCCGCGGTCGCCGTCGCCGGCCCCGCCGCCGGTGCGGCGCCCGCCGCCGCCGCGGAGGAGAAGACCGAGTTCACGGTCGTCCTGACCGCCGCGGGCGAGAACAAGGTCAACGTCATCAAGGCGGTGCGCGAGCTCACGAGCCTCGGCCTCAAGGAAGCCAAGGACCTCGTCGACGGCGCCCCGAAGCCGGTCAAGGAAGGCATCCCGAAGGCCGACGCCGAAGCCGCGAAGAAGAAGCTGGAAGACGCCGGCGCGAAGGTGGAGATCAAGTAAATGCGTCGAACGGGGCGCGGAGCCTTCCGCCCGCACCCCCTGGAGCCGTCACCACGCTGATTGCCTGACGTCGAGGCCGATCAGGCGGAGATCGCGGGCGGAGCCCGTCGATTTCCGGTGGCACGAACAACCGGGCGTCGGGTGGGCGCACCTGCCTGAAGACCGGTTGGTCGTGTGGGGTTGAAGAAACAGCGAACCGGCCGCATATCAGTTGGTTCGCGCGTCGTTCCCTCGGTGACGAGGGGACGAAGCCCAGCGGCCCGCCGAAGGCCGCTGAGCTTCGTCTTCCGACGCGACATCGGATGACGGGTTTGGTCGGGCGCGCCTGCAACGGTGCGTCGTCCGCCAGCGGCTGGTAGAGGCCAGCCACCAGGCCAGGGGTGCAACGCCCCCGGAACGTCGTAAGGGCACCGCCAGGGGCATTCGGCCCACGGCGGACCCTGGCGCGGCGGCATGCGCCGCGCGAACACGATCGCAGCACCTGACGAAGGACCGACCCGCCATGGCGACCCTCCCGACCACCCCGTACACGTTCACCGAGAAGAAGCGCATCCGCAAGAGCTTCGCGAAGCGCGCGAGCGTCCTCGGCGTCCCGTTCCTGCTCGAGACGCAGCTCGCGTCGTACCGCGCGTTCCTGCAGGCGGACACGCCCGGCGAATCGCGCAAGAACGAAGGCCTCCAGGCCGCGTTCACGTCGATCTTCCCGATCTCGAGCCACTCGGGCAACGCCCGGCTCGAGTTCGTGAGCTTCTCGCTCCTGCCGCCGGCGTTCGACGTCGTCGAGTGCCAGCAGCGCGGGCTGACCTACTGCTCGGCGCTGCGCGCCAAGGTGCGACTGATCCTGATGGACAAGGAGGCGCCGAAGGAGACAGTCAAGGAGGTGAAGGAGCAGGAGGTCTACATGGGCGAGATCCCGCTCATGACCGAGAACGGCTCGTTCATCATCAACGGCACCGAGCGCGTCATCGTCTCGCAGCTGCACCGCTCGCCGGGCGTGTTCTTCGAGCACGACCGCGGCAAGACGCACAGCTCGGGCAAGCTCCTGTTCAGCGCGCGCGTGATCCCCTACCGCGGCTCCTGGCTCGACTTCGAGTTCGACCCGAAGGACTTCCTGTTCTTCCGTGTCGACCGTCGCCGCAAGATGCCGGTCACGACGCTGCTCAAGGCGATCGGGCTCACCAACGAGGACATTCTCGAGCGGTTCTTCGACTTCGACGCGTTCCACTTCGGGACGCGCGGCATCGAGCTCGAGCTGGTGCCCGAGCGACTGCGCGGCGAGGTCGCGCGCTTCGACGTCGCGGGCAAGGACGGCAAGGTGATCGTGCAGAAGGACAAGCGCATCACCGCACGTCACGTGCGCGACCTGGTCGAGGGCGGCGTCAAGCGGATCCTCGTGCCGGCGGACTACGTGCTCGGCCGCACGATCGCGCAAAACGTCGTCGACAAGACGACCGGCGAGGTCGTCGCGAAGGCGAACGACGAGCTCACCGAGGAGCTCCTGAAGAAGCTCGCCGACGCGGGCGTCCAGGAGGTCCGCACGATCTACACGAACGACCTCGACCACGGCCCGTTCATCTCGCAGACGCTCAAGAGCGACGACACGCCCGACCAGTACGCGGCCAAGGTCGCGATCTACCGGATGATGCGGCCGGGCGAGCCGCCGACCGAGGACGCGGTCGAGGCGCTGTTCCACGGGCTGTTCTTCTCCGAGGAGCGCTACGACCTGTCGGCCGTCGGCCGGATGAAGTTCAACCGACGCGTCGGCCGCGAGGAGCTCAAGGGCACCGGCACGCTGACCAACGACGACATCATCGCGGTCATCCGCATCCTGGTCGAGCTGCGCAACGGCCGCGGCGAGATCGACGACATCGACCACCTCGGCAACCGGCGCGTGCGCTCGGTCGGCGAGCTGGCCGAGAACCAGTTCCGCTCGGGCCTCGTGCGCGTCGAGCGCGCGGTCAAGGAGCGCCTCGGCCAGGCCGAGAGCGAGAACCTGCTGCCGCACGACCTGATCAACGCGAAGCCGATCAGCGCCGCGATCAAGGAGTTCTTCGGGAGCTCGCAGCTGTCGCAGTTCATGGACCAGACCAACCCGCTGTCCGAGATCACGCACAAGCGGCGCGTCTCGGCGCTGGGACCGGGCGGCCTGACGCGCGAGCGGGCGGGCTTCGAGGTGCGCGACGTGCACCCGACGCACTACGGCCGCGTGTGCCCGATCGAGACGCCGGAAGGCCCGAACATCGGCCTCATCAACTCGCTGGCGCTCTACGCGCGCACCAACGAGTACGGCTTCCTCGAGACGCCGTACCGCAAGGTGGTCGACAGCAAGGTGACCGACCACATCGACTACCTGTCGGCGATCGAGGAGAGCCAGTTCGTGATCGCGCAGGCCAACGCGAAGATCGACGGCAAGGGGAAGCTCGCCGACGAGCTGGTGAGCTGCCGCAACCGCAACGAGTTCATGCTCGCGACCGCGGACAAGGTCCAGTACATGGACGTGGCGCCGAGCCAGATCGTCTCGGTGGCCGCCTCGCTGATCCCGTTCCTCGAGCACGACGACGCGAACCGCGCGCTGATGGGCAGCAACATGCAGCGCCAGGCGGTGCCGTGCCTGCGGCCCGAGAAGCCGCTGGTCGGCACCGGCATCGAGCGCACCGCCGCGGTCGACTCGGGCACGGCGGTGATGGCGCGGCGGGGCGGCAAGGTCGACTACGTCGATGCGAGCCGCATCGTCGTGCGCGTCAACGACGCCGAGACGGCGGCCGGCGACGTGGGCGTCGACATCTACAACCTGGTCAAGTACAAGCGCAGCAACCAGAACACCAACATCAACCAGCGCCCGCTGGTGAAGGTCGGCGACCACATCGCGCGCCACGACGTGATCGCGGACGGCGCGTCGACCGACCTGGGCGAGCTCGCGCTCGGGCAGAACATGCTCGTCGCGTTCATGCCCTGGAACGGCTACAACTACGAGGACTCGATCCTGATCAGCGAGCGCGTCGTCGGCGACGACCGCTACACGTCGATCCACATCGAGGAGCTGTCGATCGTCGCGCGGGACACGAAGCTCGGCCCCGAGGAGATCACCCGCGAC
>DASTCK010000269.1:0-2578 GCA_035711225.1 Casimicrobiaceae bacterium | reverse complement strand
ACGTGGTGGCGCACCGAGAAGACGGTGCGCTTCGCGCACTGCGATCCCGCCGGGATCGTGTTCTATTCGCGCTTCTTCGAGCTGATGCAGGAGGCGACCGAGGATTTCTTCCGCTTCGCGATCGAGATGCCGTTCGACCGGGTCGTCATGGTGGACGGCATCGTGATGCCGGCGGTGTCGCTCGACGTGCGCTGGCACGCGCCGTCGCGCCTCGCCGAGACGCTGGCCATCGACGTCGGCATCGCACGGCTCGGGACGGCGTCGATCGACTTCGCCTACGAGATGAGCTGCAACGGCGAGCGACGCATGTCGGCGCGCACGAAGCAGGTGCAGACGCGGCGCGAGACCGGGCGCGCGACGCCGATCGTCGAGCCGATGCGCAGCCGCCTCGAGCGCTACCTCGTCGCGCTGCCCGAAGGAGGCTTCGCGTGAGGATCCTGCAACCGCCGGGCTGGGCGGCGCCGAAGGGCTACGCGAACGGCATCGCCGCGCGCGGGACGTTCGTCGCGATCGGCGGCCAGATCGGCTGGAACGCCGAGCAGCGCTTCGAGAGCGACGATTTCGTCGCGCAGTCGCGCCAGGCGCTGGCCAACATCGTCGCGGTGCTGCGCGAAGCGGGCGGGCGGCCCGAGCACATCGTGCGCATGACCTGGTACGTCGTCGACCGCGACGAGTACCTCGGCGCGCTGCGCGAGCTCGGCGCGGCCTACCGAGACACCATCGGACGCCACTATCCCGCGATGACGGCGGTCGAGGTGGGCGCGCTCATGGAGGCGCGCGCGCGCGTGGAGATCGAGGCGACGGCGGTGGTGCCCGAAGAGGCGATAGGCGATAGGCGATAGGCGATAGGCGATAGGCGATAGGACGTTGCACCCCGCGTCGTCGGACGCTGCGAGCCGGCGAGACGCGCAGTTCCCATCGCCTATCGCCCATCGCCGCCCTCGCCATCTCGTACAATCGCCCTTCCCCCGCCATGAAGCTCTACGACTACTTCCGCTCCTCGGCCGCCTACCGCGTCCGCATCGCGCTGAACCTCAAGGGCGTCGCGCCGGAGCGCGAGTTCGTGCACCTGCGCCGCGGCGTGCAGCGCGGCGACAGCTACCGAGCGCTCAACCCGCAGGGGCTCGTGCCCTCGCTCGTGCTGGACGACGGGACGGTCGTGACGCAGTCGCTGGCGATCCTCGAGTACCTGGAAGAGACGCATCCCGCGCCGCCGCTCCTGCCCGCCGATGCGCGCGGCCGCGCTCGTGTCCGGAGCATCGCGCTCGCGATCGCCTGCGACATCCACCCGATCGACAACCTGCGCGTGCTCGAGTACCTCACCGGCACGATCGGCGCGAGCCCCGAGGCGCGGGACGGCTGGTACAAGTACTGGATCGACACCGGCTTCGAGGCGCTCGAGCGCAAGCTCGCGAAGGACCCGTCGACCGGGACGTTCTGCCACGGCGACGCGCCGACGCTCGCCGACGTCTGCCTCGTGCCGCAGGTCGCCAACGCGCGACGCGTCTCGATGGATCTGTCCCCCTATCCGACGCTGCTGCGCATCGACGCCGCGTGCCAGGAGGTGTCGGCGTTCGCCGAGGCGGCGCCGGCGAAGCAGCCCGATGCGGAGTGACGGGAGGCGATGGGCGATAGGCGATAGGGTGCTTCGCCGGTTCGACACCCGCCGACACCCGCCTTGCCGACGATCCGAAGCGCGCGACGCCTTCCCGGCGGTGCTCCTTCCATCGCCCATCGCCCACCGCGTTCTTCGTTGTTTCCTTGGGAGTCCCCCGCATGACCACCGTGATCCCTTCCTGGGACATTCCGTCCGTGCCCGTCGACGGCACCGATGCCCGCTTCCCCGTGCGCCACGTCTACTGCGTCGGCCGCAACTACGCGGAGCACGCGAAGGAGATGGGCGGCGATGCCAGCAAGGAGCCGCCGTTCTTCTTCACCAAGCCGGCGGACGCGATCGTGCCGGTGCCGCCGGGAGCCGTCGGCCACGTCGCCTATCCGCTCGCCACGACCAACTACCACCACGAGATCGAGATGGTCGTCGCGATCGCTCGCGCGGGCGTGAAGCTCGCGCCCGAGCGCGCGCTCGACCTCGTCTACGGCTACGCGACCGGGCTCGACATGACGCGCCGCGACCTGCAGAACGACATGCGCGAGAAGAAGCGGCCGTGGGACATCGGCAAGTCGTTCGCGCAGGCCGCGCCGATCGGCGCGATCATGCCGGTGGCGCGCGGCGGGCACCGCTCGCGCGGCGCGATCACGCTCGACGTCAATGGCACACGACGCCAGACCGGCGACCTCGCGGACATGATCTGGGACACCGCGCACGTGCTCGCGTTCCTGTCGCAGATGTACGAGCTCCTGCCGGGCGACCTGGTCTACACCGGCACGCCGTCGGGCGTCGGCGCGGTGATCGGGGGCGACCGCCTCGACGCGCGCATCGACGGGCTGCCCTCGCTGTCGATCGAGATCGTCGCGGGCCGTTGATGAGGCTCGGGGCGCCGCGCACGGCCGAGGCGGTCGAGCGCGGCAACAACAATCGCGCCGCGGTTCCCGATCACGCGCGGTGGTTCGCGCGCTG
>DASTCK010000268.1:0-4380 GCA_035711225.1 Casimicrobiaceae bacterium | reverse complement strand
CGTCGGGGCCGTGCCAGAGCGCGGCCTCGCCATCGAGGAACGACTCGTTGAAGAATTCGTCCGGCGACCCGCACAGTCCGGTCTGAGAGAGCAGGTCGACGAGATGGGTGCTGCCGCAGCGGCCGGTGAAGAAGATCACGTAGCCGCGGTCGGCATGCTCGTTCGGCCAGGCCATCGCGCGGCCGGGCGCGGCGCGTAGCGGAAACCTCGGCTTCAGTAGGTTCGCCATCGACCGACGGGGAGCGATCGCGCATGCCCGCGCGCCCCGCGCGCACGGTGGAAAGGCGTCACGATGCCACGGCGGCGGGCCCGTCGTCCTCGCTGCGCGCGAGCACGACCCGCTCGCGCCCCTGCGCCTTCGCGTGGTAGAGCGCGCGGTCGGCCGCCGAGACGAGCTCGGCCTGCGTCGTGCCGTCGTCGGGGGCGACCGCGATGCCGGCCGAGAACGTGAATCCCGACAGCGTGTGGTTGCCCCAGGGCACCGTGAGCTCGCGCAGCCGCGACGCGAGCGTGCTCATCGCCGTGCGCGCGCCGGCGCCGTCGGTGTCGGGGAGCACGACGCAGAATTCCTCGCCGCCGTAGCGGCACAGCACGTCCGCGGGCCTCAGCGACGTCGCCAGCACGCGGCCGATCTGCATCAGCACCCGGTCGCCCGCGAGGTGGCCGTGCCGGTCGTTGACGCCCTTGAAATGGTCGAGGTCGACGAGCGCGAGCGCGAGCGGCGCGGCGCGCCGGTTGGCCCCGGACAGCAGCGCCGGCACGACCGAATCGAGGTAGCGCCGGTTGAAGAGTTGCGTCAGCGGATCGTGGACGGCCTCGGCCGCGAGGCGGCCCTGCAGCTCCTCGACCTCCCGCACCTTGCGCTCGAGCTCGCGGTTGAGCCGCTCGAGCTGCCGGTTGAGCGCGAGGCTCTCCTGGCGCTCGCGCTCGGCGCGGTCGCGCGCCTCGCGCGCGTGCTTGAGCTCGTGCTCGACCTTGAGCAGGTAGTACTTCGCGCCCGCGCGGTGCGACATGCGCTGCAGGCTCACCTCGGTGAGACGGAGCTGGTGGCGGTAAGCCTCCTCGTAGCGTCCGAGGCGCGCGAGGCGCCGAGCCGCCGCCGCGTGGGCCTTGCACAGCGTGGGGATGTGCCGCAGGCGCTCCGCCGTCGCGATCGCGTGCTCGAGCGCCGCGAGCGCCAGGTCGTCGCTCGCGCGGGCGTCGGCGAGCGCGGCCGCCGCCCATGACGCGTAGACGGCGTTGAAGCCGCCCGGGTAGTTGGCGCCGATCGCCTCGGCCTCGCGCACGCAGCGATCGGCGTCGCCGAGCCGGCCGTGCAGCGCGTAGACCTCGGCGGCGATCGACAGGTAGTGCGACTGCGCGGCGCTGCGGGGCGCGTTCGCGGGATCGCCGAGCATCGCGTCGATCGTCTCGAGCGCGGCGCCCGCGTCGCCGGTGCCGAGCTCCGCCTCGGCGAGGTTCGAGCGCACGAACAGCCAGAGCTGCGGGTTGTCGTAGCGCGGAAGCATGCCGAGCGCGTCCTGCGCGAGCTCGCGGGCCGGCACGTAGTCGCCGACCGTCACGAGCGCCGCGGCGAGGTTCGACATCGCGGTGGCGAGGTGCGGCGACACGTCGATCGTGCGCAGCGTCTCCAACGCGAGGTGCATGTAGCGGATCGTCTCGTCGATCCGGTCCTCGTAGTAGTAGGTCGCGCCGAGCGCGTTGATCGCCCAGAACCGGTCCTGCGGCGGGAGCGTGGCGACCGCCTCGTCGTAGATCTCGAGCAGCGCGGTGCGCGCCTCCGCCGGGTTCTGGCGGATCAGCGCGAGCCGTGCCGAGCCGATGCGCGCGAGCAGCTCGCCGCGCCGCTCGCCGAGCCGTTCGAAGCGCTCCCGCGCGAGCGGCATCGTGTCGGCGGCGGTGGCGGGGTCGGCGGTGAAGTACAGCTGGTGCCAGCCGAGCGTGAGGTCGGCCCACGCGCGCGTGCGCTCGTCGGTGCGCGGGTCGTCGAGCGCGGCGCGCGCGCGCTGCACGGCCGCCGCCGGCTCGCGGAAATGCGCGTCCCAGAGCGAGGCGATCGGATCGGCGGGCTGCCGCCCGTCACGCGTCGCGGCGTGGCGCTCGGGGATCGCGGAGGATTGCGCGCTCATCGCCCCGTCCATCCCGCCCTCGAAGCAAGCGTCGTGCCCTCGTCGGAGTCCGTCCGGCGGGCGACGGTGCGCGGCGCTGCCGCCGCGGAGCGGCGATTCGCGGCGGCACGGCAGGCGCGCGGGACCCTCGAAACGACGAGAGCGCCAGGCCGGCGCTCTCGGGCGATGGATGCCGGCGACATCGCCCCGGTCAGGGCATCGCCTTGATCGCGTGCGCGAGTCGCGACTTGGTGCGCGACGCGAGATTCTTGTGCACGACCTTCTTGTCGGCGATGCGGTCGATCGCCGACTGCGACGTCTGAAGCGTCTTCAGCGCGGCGGCCCTGTCGCCGGCCGCGATCGCCTTCTTCACCTTCTTGACCGCGGTGCGCAGCTCGGAGGTCAGGCTGGCGTTGCGCTTGCGCGTCGCTTCCGCCTGCCGGGCGCGCTTGCGGGCTTGCGCCGTGTTGGCCATGGAATGTTCGTCCTGTGAGGGGTTCGGCCCGCCGCCGGCAAGGCGACGGGCAAAGACTTGGAATACTATCCCATTTCTGCAATGCGGGCAAGGGGTTACGACGGCAGCGAACGGAGGCGGGGCGACAGGCGACAGGAACCCCGCGCCATGCGAGGTGATGGGCGGCCGGTCGCACACCGCACGACGTCCGCGCGCACCGCGCCCATCGCCTGTCGCCCATCGCCGCCCGTCCTTCATGAACCTCCTCCGCGCCGTCTTCACCGTCTCCGGCATGACGCTCGCGTCGCGGGTGACCGGGCTCGTCCGCGAGAGCCTCAAGGCCGCGGTGTTCGGTGCGGGCCCGGCGATGGACGCGTTCGAGGCGGCGTTCCGGCTGCCGAACCTGTTGCGAAGGCTGTTCGCCGAGGGCGCGTTCTCGCAGGCGTTCGTGCCGATCCTCGCCGAGTACCGCCGCACACGGGGCGACACCGAGACGCACGCCCTGGTGTCCCGCGTCGCGACGCTGCTCGCCGTCGTGCTGATCGTCGTGACGATCGCCGGCGTGCTCGCGGCGCCGTGGCTCGTCTACCTGCTGGCCGGCGCCTTCGCGCGCGATCCCGCCAAGGCCACGCTGACCGCCGACCTGATCCGCGTGGTGTTCCCCTACATCCTGTTCATCTCGCTCACGTCGCTCGCGGGCGGCGTGCTCAACGTGCACCGGCGCTTCGCGATCCCGGCGCTCACGCCGGTGATGCTCAACCTCGCGATCATCGCCGCGGCGCTGTGGCTCGCGCCGCACGTCGACCCGCCGGTGATGGCGCTCGCCTGGGGCGTGTTCGCGGGCGGCATCGCGCAGCTCGCGCTGCAGGTCCGCCCGCTCATGAAGCTCGGCATGCTGCCGCGCCTGCGCTTCGACTGGCGCGACGAGGGCGTCCGCCGCGTGCTCTCGGCGATGGCGCCGGCGATCCTGGGGGTGTCGGCGGCGCAGGTGTCGATCCTCATCAATACGCAGCTCGCCGCCATGCTCGGCGACGGGCGCATCGCGTGGATCAGCTACGCCGACCGGCTGATGGAATTCCCGAGCGCCCTGCTCGGCGTCGCGGTGGGTACCGTGCTGTTGCCGACGCTCGCCCGCCACGGCGGCGAGGGCGACGAGGTCCGCTACTCGGAGCTGCTCGACTGGGGGCTGCGGCTGTCGCTGCTGCTCGCGGTGCCGGCGGCGATCGCGCTGTGGCTGCTCGCGCTCCCGCTCGTCTCGACCCTCTACCAGTACGGCCGATTCGGTGTGACCGACGCGCTCGCGACCCGCGCGGCGCTGGTCGGCTACAGCGTGGGGCTCGTCGGCATCATCGCGGTCAAGATCCTGGCGCCCGGCTTCTACGCGCGCCAGGACCTGCGGACGCCGGTGCGCCTCGCGGTCGTCACCGTGGCGGTGACGATGGCGCTCGCGTTCCTGCTGATGGAGCCGCTCGGCCACGCGGGCCTCACGCTCGCGACGAGCCTGGGCGCGCTCTTCAACGCGACGGCGCTGCTCGTGCTGCTGCTGCGGCGGCGCTACTACGTGCCCGCCCGCGGCTGGGGGATGTTCGTCGCGAAGATCGTCGTCGCAGGCGGCCTGCTCGCCGGCGTGCTCTGGTCGTTCGCCGGGCCTTCATCGGTGTGGATGCAGGCGGGCCTCGCGGAACGCGCCGCCCGGCTCGCGATCGTCCTCGCCGCGGGAGGCATCGCCTATTTCGGCGCGCTCGCGATGCTGGGCTTCCGGATCGGGGATTTCAGCCGCCGCGAACGCGGGCCGGAGCCCGCGCCGGTGCCGGAAGA
>DASTCK010000267.1:0-7425 GCA_035711225.1 Casimicrobiaceae bacterium | reverse complement strand
GTCCGCCGCCCGCGCGCTCAAGGCGCGCTGGACCGGCGGCAGCACGCTCGTCGGCGACGCAGGCGTGCGTGCATGGATGAAGGCGGGCCCGTTCGAGGCCGACGAGTCGCTGGTGAAGAAGGGCGACGCCAGGGCCACCATCACGGGCGCCGCGAAGCGGCTCTCGGCCGAGTACTACTGGCCGATGCAGTCGCACGCGTCGATGGGCCCGTCCTGCGCAATCGCCGACGTGCGCGACGGCAGGGCGACGATCTGGAGCGCGTCGCAGGCGACGCACCGCTTCCGCATGACGATCTCGAGGCTCCTCGGCATGCCGACCGCCAGCGTGCGCGTCATCTACGTCGACGGCGCGGGCTGCTACGGCATGAACGGCCATGACGATGCGGCCGCCGACGCCGCGTTGCTCTCTCGCGCGGTCGGCAAGCCGGTGCGCGTGCAATGGACGCGCCAGGACGAGCTCGGCTGGGATCCGAAGGGCCCGCCACAGTTGCTCGCCATCGAAGGCGCGCTCGCCGACGACGGGAAGATCGCCGCGTGGCGCACCGAGATGTGGATTCCCAAGGCGACCGCGAGCCTGCCCAACATCCCGCTGCTCGGGCCCGAGTCCGCCGGCATGCCGCAGACGCCGGGCATCTCGACCGGGCTCATCAGCCAGAACGGCAATCCGCCCTACGCGGTCGCGCACCAGGATGTCGTCGTGCACTGGCTCAAGGACGCTCCGCTGCGGCCGTCGAACCTGCGCGCGCCGGGCAAGATCGCCAACGGCTTCGCGGTCGAGAGCTTCACCGACGAGCTCGCCGCCGCCGCGGGACGCGATGCGCTGGAATTCCGCCTCGCGGGCCTGTCGGATCCGCGCGGCATCGAGGTGGTCAAGCGCGCGGCCGCGCTGATCGACTGGCGCGCTCGTCCGTCGCCCGGGCCCGGCGGCGTCGGCCGCGGCATGGCCTACCTCCATTACAAGAACAACGAGACCTATGTCGCGATGGCGATGGAAGTCGACGTCGACCGCACATCGGGCGCGATACGCGTGCGCCGCGTCGCCTGCGCGCACGACTGCGGGCTCGTCATCAATCCGGACGCGCTGAAACAGCAGATCGAGGGCCAGATCCTGCAGACGCTGTCGCGCACGCTGCACGAGGAAGTGCGCTTCGATCGCACCGGGGTCACCAGCGTCGACTTCGCGAGCTACCCGCTGCTGCGCATGCCGGAGGTGCCGCAGATCGCGATCGACCTCGTGATCCGTCCCACCGAGCCGCCGCTCGGCGGCGGCGAGGCGGCATCGACGCCGGTGCCGGCGGCGCTCGCCAATGCCGTGTTCGACGCGTCGGGCGCGCGCCTGCGCACGGTGCCGTTCACGCCCGATCGCGTTCGCGCTGCTTTCGCCTAGGGGCGGAGTCGACTTTCGGCACGAGGCCCTGGATGGTCGACCAGCGACACGAACAGTCGGATCCGACCTGGTTTCGAGGAGAGGTTCGAACGAACTCGACTTTCGGCAAGAGCCCATGCCTGGAAGACGAACGACGCGAAAGAGGAATCCATCCCTGTTTTTCCGGGAGGCCGCCATGTCATCACGCGCCATCCTGGGAGCGCTGGCCCTGGTGCTGAGCACGGCCGCTCTCGCGCAGGCCGGCTACGCGAGCCGTAACGACGCGCTCGAGGGCCTCGCGGCGCCGGACGCGATGCGTCGCGCCGAAGCGGTGATCTACCTCGCCGTCGAGGGGGCGCCGTCCGACGAAGCGGCGCTGCGCAGGCTCCTGTTCGACGACAGCCCGCAGGTGCGCGAGCTTGCCGAGCAGGCGGTGTGGCTCGTGTGGAGCCGGTCCGGCGACGAATCGATCGACGTGCTGATGGCAAAGGGGACGAGCGAGATGCGCGCGGGCGAGCTCGACGACGCGATCGCCACGTTCTCCGAGGTGATCCGCCGCAAGCCCGCTTTCGCCGAAGGCTGGAACAAGCGCGCGACCGTGCTGTTCATGGCGGGCGAGATGCGCAAGTCGCTCGCCGACTGCGGCGAGGTGATCAAGCGCAACCCGCACCACTTCGGCGCCCTCTCGGGGTACGGCCACATCTACTTCCACCTCGAGCAGTACGAGAAGGCGCTCGTCTACTGGAAGCGTGCGCTCGCGGAGAATCCGAACATGCCGAGCATCGAGAGCAGCATCGAGCTCGTCGAGCATCTGATCGCGCAGCGGCGCCGCAACACCGTCTAGCCGGGGGCGACGAGAGGGCGGCGCAAGCGCCTGTCGCTCCGATCGAGGCGCTGCTAGACTTCCCCGCCGGGCTCGAATGCAGCCCTTGTCACCTCCCGGTCCACCGCAGACACCCCGAAGCGGCATGAAGCGCCCCGTCCCCGCCGCGATCGCCGTGTGTGCGCTCGCAGTTGCTCTTGCCAGCGCGTCCGCCCCGGCCGTCGTACTGCTGGAGTCGGCGAGCGATCCAGCCGCGCCGCTGCCGCAGCACCTGCGCGACACCGGCCTCCCCGACGACGATGCTGCGAAGGCGCGCGAGGGCATCGTCGCGTTCGCACCGCAGTATCCGCTGTGGTCCGACGGTGCGACGAAGCGGCGCTGGATCCGCCTGCCCGCCGGGACGTCGATCGACGCGTCGCAGCCCGACGCGTGGGAATTCCCGCGCGGCACGCGGCTGTGGAAGGAGTTTAGCCAGGGCCGGCGAGCCGAGACGCGCTTCATCGAGCGGCTCGCCGACGGAACGTGGCGTTTCACGGCCTATGCGTGGAACGCCGAGGGGACCGACGCGTTGCTGGTGCGCGAGGACGGCGCCACGATCGACGTCCCCGGTGCGCCCGGGGGACGCTACGCGATCCCGTCGCGCAGCGATTGCCTGGCGTGCCACGAAGGCTCGTCGGTTCCGGTGCTGGGCTTTTCCGCGTTGCAGCTCTCGCCCGACCGCGATCCCCTGTCGCCGCACGCGGAGCGCGCGAGCGACGACCATGCCGACCTGCGGACGCTCGTCGAGCGCGGCATGGTACGCAACCTCCCGCGCGCGCTCGTCGACGCTCCACCGCGCATCGCCGCAGCGGATCCGATCGCGCGCGCAGCTCTCGGCTACCTGCACGCGAATTGCGGCCATTGCCACAACGCCGGCGGGGCGCTGACGGGCGTCGACATGGTGATGGCGCAACGGGTCGACGATCCGGCCGCCAGCGTCTCGCGAACGCTCAAGTCGCTCGTCGATCGCGGCTCGCGGTTCCGATCGCGCGACACGGGAGCGGTGAAGCGCCTGGTGCCCGGTCACGCCGAAGCAAGCCTCATCAGCGTGCGGATGAAAACCACCAATCCGATGGCGCGCATGCCGCCGGTCGGCGTCGACGTCGTCGACGTCGAGGGTGCGGCCCTCGTCGATCGCTGGATCCAACTCACTCCCGAGGAGCCTTGACCATGACTCGCCCCGCAACACGCCGCACGCTGCGCGCCTGCGCGCCCGGTCTCGCGCTGGCGCTCGCCGCCGCCCTCCCGCTTGGGCTCCTGGCGACGAGCGCCGACGCGCAGTCCGCCGACGAGAAGCTCGCGCGCGGCAAGTACCTCGTCACGATCGCCGGCTGCAACGACTGCCACACGCCGTGGAAGATGGGCGACAAGGGGCCCGAACCCGACATGAGCCGCATGCTCTCGGGCCACCCGGAAAGCGTCGCGCTGCCGCCGGCGCCGCGCCTGCCCGAGGGTCCGTGGGTCATGACGGCCGCGGCGACCAACACCGCGTGGTCGGGCCCGTGGGGCACCAGCTTCACCGCGAACCTGACGCCCGATCAGGAAACAGGTCTCGGGAAGTGGACGCAGCGCAACTTCACCGAGACGATCCGCACCGGGCGTCACATGGGCCGCGGCCGCGCGATCCTGCCGCCGATGCCCTGGCCGATGTACAGGAACTTCACCGACGCGGACCTCGAGGCGATCTTCGGCTACCTGCAGACGATTCCCGCGATCGTCAATCGCGTGCCGGAGCCGCTTCCGCCGCCGGCGAAGTAGCGAACGGGGTCAGAGCGAACAGGGCCAGACTCGATTTTCCGGCACGAGCCGAACGACGCAAGAGGAACGTCGCCGAAAGTCGCGTCCGACCCTCGTGGGTCCGCGAAAGCCGGCCCGCCCTGCTTTCGCAAGCTACAACCGGATCGTCACCGTCACGCCGTCGGGAACCGGGCTGGACACCGAGGCCAGCACGCGATCGCCGACACGACGGAAGACGAGATCGACGCTGCGGCCGGCGACGCCGAGCTTGCGGATCTCGAGCCACTCGACCTCGTGCGGCAGCGCGGGCCGGTCGATTCGCACGTCGCGCTCGAAACCGTCGACGGTCACGCCGAGGCAGGCCTGCAGCAGCATGTAGGGCGCACCGGCCGACCATGCCTGCGGCAGGCACGCGACCGGATACGCGATGGGCGCCTCGCCCGGCCGGTGCGCGAAGCCGCAGAAGAGCTCGGGCAGTCGCATCGAGAACTGCGCGGCGGCGCGGAACATCTCGTCGAGCCAGTGCACGGCGCCGTCCTTGTTGCCGTAGCGCGCGAACCCGGCCCCGCAGATCGCGGTGTCGTGCGGCCACACCGAGCCGTTGTGGTACGACATCGGATTGTAGTTGGCGCTGCCGCGCGGGAGCGTGCGCAACCCCCAGCCCGAGTCGAACGCCGCGCCGGAGAGGCGCTCCATCACGCTAGCCGCCCGCTCGGCCGACGGCAGGCCGGTGAACAGCAGGTGGCCGGCGTTCGACGCGCACACGCGACAGAGCCGGCCGTCGCCGTCGATCGCGATGCCGTAGAAGCCGTGCTCGTCCATCCAGTAGCGATCCTCGACCTGGCTGCGAAGCGATTCCGCGCGCGATCGCCAGTCGCGCGACAGCGCCTCCTCGCCCCGACGCGCGGCGAGCGCGGCCATCGCGCGCATCGCCGCGTGGACGTAGCCCTGCACCTCGACGAGCGCGATCGGGCCTTCCGCCATGCGGCCGTCGTCGTGGAAGACCGAGTCGACGCTGTCCTTCCATCCCTGGTTGGTGAGGCCGCTCGTCGCGCCGCGACGGTAGTCGAGGAGGCCGTCGCCGTTCGAGTCGCCCGCGCCGCCGATCCATTCCATCGCCTTCTTCAGCGCGGACCAGAGGGTGTCGATGAAGGCGAGGTCGCCGGTGCGTTCGGCGTAGGCGCCCGCCAGCATCACGAACAGCGGCGTCGAGTCGACGCCGCCGAAGTAGCGCGCGAACGGCACCTCGCGCAACGCCGCCATCTCGCCCCTGCGCGTTTCGTGCAGCACCTTGCCGGGCGCGGCGTCCGCGAACGCCGAGACCTCGGTGGCCTGGTGCTGCGCGAGGAACGCGAGCACCCCGCGCGCGAGCGAAGGGTCGAGCCAGAGCATCTGCAGCGCGGCGACGATGCCGTCGCGCCCGAACGTCGTGGCGAACCACGGGATGCCGGCGTACGGGTAGGGCCCCGTCGGCAGCTCGGTGGTCAAGAGCGCGAGATCGGCGCGCGATTTCTGCAGCCACGCGTCGAACAGCTTGCCCGAGCCCTTGACGCTCGCGCCGCGACGCCCGACCGCGCGCATGTGACGTCGGGCCGCGGACGCCGCGGTCCGGAATCGCGCGGCGGCGGGCGTGGCCTGCCGCTCGCTACCGACCTCGACGTACAGCGAGTGCCGTGTGTGCTCGGGCAGCTCGAGGTCGAAGGCGGCTCGCGTGGCGGTCAAGCGCGTCGGCGGCCGGTCGAAAGCGATCACGCAGGCGCGCTCGACGTCGTCGAGGCCGACGTAGCGCAGCGACACGCCGTCGTGCGCGACCTCGGCGTCGAGCGACACTCCCCGCTTCGCGCGCGTCGCGCCGCGCACCTCGAACACGTCGGCGAAGTCGGCCGCGAAGTGCAGCGACAGCGGGACGCGGACGCTGCGCCGGCCGTAGTTGCGCAGCGTGAGCCGCTCGAACAGCCGCTGCTGCCAGACGAAGCGCCTGCGCTCGATGTGGATGACGCCGTGCGGCGTCGCCTCGCCCCCGAGCGCCGGCAGCGGGCGGTTGGTGAGGTGCGCGGTGAAGTAGACGTTGTCGCGGCTCACGTCCGACGCGAGGAGCGAAGGCGGCCGGTCGCCGACGCGAAGCCGCCAGCGCGACAGCACGCGCGTGTCGTCGCGGAACATGCCGTCGTCGGTCCCCACGATGTCGCCGACGCCGTCGGCGACGACGAACGTGTCGCCGTGCTTCAGCGCGAACAGGCGCAGCGGGCGCTCGCGCTCGTCGAGCGCCGACTCGTCCACCGGCGGGATCGCGGGGTCGTCGCCGGGTTTCACCGGTCGCCTAGCCCACGGGCTGAAGGCCCGCCATTGCCGGCCGGGTGTCGCCGGTGGCGAGGCGCGCATAGAGCTCGACATAGCGCGCCGCCATGATGGGCGCCGAGAAGCGCCTCTCGAACGCCTCGCGCACGCGTGCGCGATCGAGCGACGAGACGCGACGGCAGGCGGCGACCGCGTCGTCCTCGTCGTCGACCACGTAGCCGGTCACCCCGTGGTCGACCACTTCCGGGACCGAGCCGCAGCGCCACGCGACGACCGGGGTGCCGCACGCCATCGACTCGATCATCACGAGCCCGAAGGGCTCGGGCCAGTCGATCGGGAAGAGCAGCGCGTCGGCTCCGGCCATCAGCTCGCGCTTCTCCGGCTCCGCCAGCTCGCCGACGAACTCGACGTGAGGCTCGGCGAGCATCGGCTCGATGATCTCGTGGAAGTAGCGCGCGTCGACGGGGTCGACCTTCGCCGCGATCTTCAGGCGGCGGCCCGCCCGGCGCGCGATGCGGATCGCACGGTCGGGCCGCTTCTCGGGCGCGATGCGGCCGACGAAGGCGACGTAACCCTGCGGCTGTCCCGTCGGCGACGGGAACAGGTCCAGCGGCAGTCCGTGATGCACGGTCGCCGCCCAGTTCGCGTGCGGCAGCGGCCGGCGCTGATCGTCGGAGATCGACACCAGCGGGTACGCCGGCCAGCGGCGAAAGACGCCGGGCAGGTCCGGCATGTCGAGGCGCCCGTGCAACGTGGTCAGCGTGCGCGGCGCAAGCGACTCGAACAGCGGCAGGTGCAGGATGTCCGTGTGGAAGTGGAGCACGTCGAACCCGGCCGCGCGGCTGCGCACGTCGTGCAGCATCGCCAGGTGCGATGCGAGGTCGGACTTGAGCGGCGAGGGGTCGAGCCGCAACGCCGTCGCGCGGCCCGGCTGCAGCATGGCGCGCGTTCGCGAATCGCCGCTCGCGAAGAGCGTCACCTCGTGGCCGAGGTCCACCAGCGCGTCAGCCAGGTAGGCGACGACGCGCTCGGTGCCGCCGTACAGCGCCGGCGGGACGGACTCGAACAGCGGGGAGACCAGCGCGATGCGCAGCGCGGTCGCGGTGCGCCGGCGTGCGCGAAGATCGATGGCGGAAGACGACGAGAGCGCTGCGTGCATGGG
>DASTCK010000266.1:0-9033 GCA_035711225.1 Casimicrobiaceae bacterium | reverse complement strand
CGCGCAACGCGCGCCAGGCGGCGCCCTCGTCGGCGAACTGCGGCCAGGTCGCGACGATGTGGGCGCGCTCGGCTTCGTCCGCGGTGTAGAAGTGCACGCCGGTCCAGCGGTTGAAGAACCGATAGACGGTGGCGACGTCGGTCGCCTTGGGGCGCAACGGCGCAGCGACGACGACCCGCGCGAGCGCGGCCTGTGCCGGCACAGGCGCCGAGGGCTTCAGCCGGCGGAGCAGCGCGGACGGGGCGCGCGACGGGGCGCTCGCCGACGCCATGCCCATCGAAGGCTCCGCGCCGGCGGCGAACGCGAGCCCGAGCCACAGGGCGACCCCGGCCACCCAGCACGCGATCCGGAGCGCCGAGCTGCGGGCAGGCGTCGGGACCGCGTGCCGGGGCGGCGGCAGGGCCAGCGTGCGGTACGGGTGACCCTGCGGGTTCCTCGCCATCGGCGTCCTGGGGGCCGCTCGAGCTATGCCAACGTCATAACCCTACCGTGGCAGGTCGTGGAGTGCAAGGGGTGAACGAGACCGCCCGTCGGCCCTGCGATCGCCCAGACGCTGCGCGGGGTACCGAGGGCAGCCACGGGGTCTCACGGCGAGTCCCCGAAAGACGACGCCCCCGCATCGTCGCTGCTGTGCAGGACAACCGGGGGCGTGCGGGAAGGACCGGTCCGGACCTTCGCCGGGGCGGGGCGCGAGGCCCCGAGGTCAGGACGGCGCGCGCTGCTGCATCTGCTCGCGCATGCGCTGGCGGCCGCCGTCGGCGTGCGCCATGCGCTCGCGCAGCGCGTCGCGGACCTGTGTCTTCTGGTCGGCGCGGAGGTTCGCGTAGAGCTTGAGCCACTGTTCGCGGACCTGGCGGCGCGAGAGCTTGTTCTGCTCCTCGACGCCGTCGAGCAGCGCGGCGATCGCCGCGAGGTCGGGCTCCGCCTTCGCGAGCTCGGCGTCGACCTTCGCGCGGATGCCCGCGCGCTGCGCCATCATCTGGTCGCGCGCCGCGAGCGTCTGGCTGCGCGCGGCATCGAACATCTGCTGCTGCGAGGTGTCGAGACCGAGGCGATCCTTCATCTGGGCGAGCACGTGCTCGACCAGTCCGCCCGACATCGGCGGACCGCCGGCGGGGCCCTGCGGTCCTGCGGCGTGCCCGCTGCCGGAGAAGGCGATCGCGGCGGCGACGAGCAGCGCGGAAGCGATGGCGACCGGCTTGCGTGAGAGGGTGGCTTGCATGGGGGTCCTTTGGGGTGGGGAAGGGAATCCGGCCGCGGGTCCGACCGGCTTCAGTGCGTTCGAGCCGAGCATGCCCGCACGGTTCAATGCCGTCTGACCGCGCGTGCAACCGGGCGTTGCGGGCGGGCGCCGCCGTTACAATCGTTTACACCCCGCCGCCGATCCCCGCCGCGACGGCGCGTTCCAATGACGGCATGAACGCGAAAGCCCCCGCCACGCGCATCCTCGTCGTCGACGACGACGTGCGCCTGCGCGACCTCGTCACGCGCTACCTCGAGAGCCAGGGATTCGAGGTGCGCGCGATCGCCGACGCGCGCGAGCTCGACCGCCGTCTGCAGCGCGACCCGCCTCACCTGCTGGTCCTCGACCTGATGCTGCCCGGCGAGGACGGGCTCGCGATCTGCCGGCGCCTGCGAGGCGCGGGCGAGGACGTCCCGATCATCATGCTCACCGCCAAGGGCGAGGACGTCGACCGCATCGTCGGGCTCGAGATGGGCGCCGACGACTACCTCGCGAAGCCGTTCAACCCGCGCGAGCTCGTCGCGCGCATCCACGCGGTGCTGCGCCGGCATGCGCTCAAGCCCGCGCCCGGAACGCCGGGCGAGAGCGGCACCGTGGCCTTCGGCCGGCACCGGCTCGACCTCGCCGCGCGCACACTCGCCGCGGACGGCCGCGTCACCCACCTGACGACCGGCGAGTTCTCGCTGATCCGCGCGTTCGTGCAGCACCCCCGCCAGCCGCTCGCCCGCGAGAAGCTGATGCAACTCGCCCGCGGGCGCGAGCACGAGGTGTTCGACCGTGCGATCGACGTGCAGGTCTCGCGCGTGCGCAAGCTCGTCGAGGCCGACCCGGCGAACCCGCGCTACATCCAGACGGTGTGGGGCGTGGGCTACGTGTACGTGCCCGACGACGACGCGGCCGCCGGCGCATGACGCTCGTCCCGCGCTCGCTGTTCGGGCGGCTCACGCTGCTGCTGGTCGCCGCCGTCGCGATCGCGACGGTGTCGATGATCCTGCTGTTCCGGCAGGACCGCGCCGCGCTGGTCGCCCGCCAGTTCGGCGACACCAAGGTCGCCGAGCTCAAGGCGCTGCGCGCGGCGCTCGAGGGCGCCGAAGGCCCCGAGCGCCGCGAGACGCTGCAGCGAATCGGCCGCGAATTCGGCGCGCGCATCATCCCGGAGGCCGAACGCCCGGGGCTCGCGCTCCCCGGACCGGCGCGGAACCCGTGGGTCGCCGAGCTCGAGAACCGGCTCAAGGGCGAGCTCGGCCCGGGCACCGAGCTTCGCGCGATGCCCGGACGGCAGCAGTTCCTCGTGCGCCTCGACGCCCACGGCACCGGCTACTGGGCCGCGTTCCCGATGCCCGCGCCGCGCGACGACGCGCCTTCGCGCGCGCTCCTGTGGTCGCTGGCGATCGTCGCGATGCTGCTCGCCGCCGCGTACGTGTTCGCGCGCTATCTCGCGCGACCGCTGCGCCAGCTCAATGCCGCGGTCGACGAGCTCGGCCGCGGCGGCGCGCCATCGCCGCTGCCCGAGACCGGCCCGTCCGAGATCGTCGCGGTGAATCGCCGCTTCAACGCCATGCTCGCCAACCTCACGCAGATCGAGCGCGACCGTGCGCTGCTGCTCGCCGGCATCTCGCACGACTTGCGCACGCCGCTCGCGCGGCTGCGGCTCGGCGTCGAGATGCATGGCGGCGCGGAGGACGCAGGCGTGCGCGCGGGCATGGTCGCGGACATCGAGGAGATGGACCGCATCGTCGGGCAGTTCCTCGACTTCGCGAGGGCCGACGACCCGTCGGAGCGAGCGCCCGCGGAGCTCGATCCGATCGTGCGCGCGTGCGTGGAGCGCTACGCCGCCGCGGGCCACGACGTCGCCTTCGTCGCGGGCCGCGTGCATGCGCTGCCGCTCAAGGCCACGGCCATCTCCCGCCTGTGCGCGAACCTCGTCGACAATGCCCTTGCGTACGGCGCGCCGCCGGTCGAGGTCGCGACGTCGCAGACCGCCAGCCACGCGACGATCGAGGTGCGCGATCGTGGTCCCGGCGTCGCGCAGGGCGACATCGAGCGGCTCAAGCGGCCGTTCACGCGCGCGAGCGACGCGCGCTCGCGCGACGACGGCGCGGCCGGCGCCGGCCTCGGCCTCGCGATCGTCGAGCGGATCGCGCGGATGCACGGCGGCCGCCTCGACCTCGTGCCTCGCGCCGGGGGCGGCACGATCGCGCGCGTCACGCTCGCACGCGCGGGGGCCTGACCCCCGCTCACTGCACGACGCGCAGCGCGCCCCGCCCCGGCTGGCCCGCGGCCGGCGGATTCCGCGCGAGGATCGACATCACGGCGTCGAGGTCGATCGGCTTCACGAGGTGGTGGTCGACGCCGGCCATCCGCGAGCGCGCCTGGTGCTCGTCCTGCCCGTATCCCGACACCGCGACGATCAGCGTTTCGTTCAGCGCCGGGCGCTCGCGCATGCGCGCGGCCACCTGGTAGCCGTCCATGCCGGGCAAGCCGATGTCGAGCAGCACCGCATGCGGCGTGAGCCGGTCGACGACCGCGAGCGCAGCATGGCCGTCCAGCGCGACGTGCACGTCGTAGCCGGCGACGCGCAGCAGGACGGCCGTGCTTTCCGCGACGTCGGGATTGTCGTCGACCACGAGCACCGTACGCGGCGACGGCGGGGTCGCCGCGGCGGAAGGCTTCGAGGCAACGACGTCGTCGGGCTTCGCCGCGTCGTCGCACGCGGGCAGCCTCACCACGAACTCGCTGCCGTGTCCCGATCCTCCGCTGTGGGCCGAGACGCTGCCTCCCTGCATCTCGACCAGCCGCCGCACCAGGGTGAGGCCGATGCCCAGGCCGCCCTGCGCGCGGTCCAGCGTGCGCTCGAGCTGGGTGAACGGCTCGAACACGGTCGCGAGCGCGGTGGCCGGGATCCCCATGCCGGAGTCGCGGACGCGGAACACGGCCTCGCGTCCCTCGCGGAGCGCCTCAACCGTGATGCGCCCGCCGGGGTCGGTGTACTTGGCGGCATTGTTGACGAGGTTGCCCAGCACCTGCGCCATGCGCGCGAAGTCGCCCCGGATGCGCAGCGGCTCCTGCGGCAGCGTCATCTCGAGCACGTGCCGCTGCGCGTCGACGAGGGGCCGGCAGGTCTCGACCGCGGCCGACACGACGTCCGCGGCGTTGAGCGTCTCCACCTTGAGCTCGATCTTCCCGCGCGTGATGCGCGACAGGTCGAGCAGGTCGTCGACGAGCCGCGTGAGCTGCTTCAGCTGGCGCCCGATGACCTCGCGCGCCCAGTCGACGCGCTCGCCTGTCGCGCCGGACGCCTTCAGCACGTGCACGGCGTTGGCGATCGGCGCGAGCGGGTTGCGCAACTCGTGCGCGAGCATCGCGAGGAACTCGTTCTTGCGCTGGTCGGAATCCTGGATCTGCCGGTAGAGCAGCGCGTTGTCGAGCGCCGCGGCCGCGCGGGCGGCGAGGTCGCCGGCCAGCGCAAGCGTGTCGCCGTCGAGGCGCCGCGCCCCCGCCATCGCGAGCACGAGCACCGCGATCGGCCGCCCGCGCGCGGCGAGGGGCAGCGCCACCAGCGAGTGCGCGGCGAGGCCGTCGGGAAACGCGTAGCTCGCCGGCTCGTCGTCGCGCGGCAGGCGCTGGACGGTGCCGGTCGCGGCCGCGGCGTCGATGGCGGCGACGATCGCCGGGTCGAGCGATTCGCCGAGCGGCCGGTTGTTCGCGCCGTCGGCGCCGTCGCCGCAGGCATAGTGCGTCGGCCGCTTGCCGTCGGCCTCGGAGGGGTCCATCGCGATCACCGACGCGTCGGCGACCTGCGGCACGACGAGCGAGCAGATCGCCCTCACCGTCGCATCGACGTCCAGCGACCCGGCCAGCGCGGCGCTCGCGCGCGCGAGGAAAGCCTGGCGCTGCGTCGAGCGCTCGGCCGCGACGCGCGCCGCCCGCTCCTCCGCGAGCGCGACGTGCTGCTGCGCCTGGCGCTCCGCCTGCCGCGCGAGCAGGAAGAGGTCGACGAAGACTCGCACCTTGGCCCGGAGGATCTCGGGCACGACCGGCGAGCCGATGTAGTCGACCGCGCCGAGCGAGTAGCCGCGGCGCATGTGCGCGTCGTCCTGGAAGTCCGCCGTGACGAAGATGATCGGCGTGTGCGCCGACTTGCGACGGCTCCGGATCAGCTGCGCGGTCTCGAGGCCGTCGAGCCCGGGCATGTTCACGTCGAGCAGGATCACCGCGAAGTCCTGCGTCAGGATGCGCTTCAGCGCTTCCTCGCCGGACGAGGCGGTGACGATGTCCGCGCCGAGCTCCTCGAGCACCGACGTCAGCGCGAGGAGCTTGTCGGGACGGTCGTCGACGATCAGGATGCTCGCGCGCCCCGGCGCGGACGCGCCGGCCGCCGAGGCGGACTCGGTCTGGGTCATCGCGACAGCCACGCCCGCAGCACGCCGACCATGAGCTCGGTGTCCACGGGTTTCGAGAGGTAGTCCCACGCGCCCGCCTCCATGCACTTCTCGCGGTCGCCCTTCATCGCCTTCGCGGTGACGGCGATGATCGGGATGTCCTTGCACGCCGGCAGCTTGCGGATCTCGCGGATCGTGTCGATGCCGTCCATCTCCGGCATCATGATGTCCATCAGGATGACGTCGACCGACGCGCCCGCCTTGAGCGCCCCCACCGCCGCGCGCCCGTTGTCGTGCGCGACGATGTCCATCCCCTTGTCCTCGAGCAGCGACGACAGCGCGAAGATGTTGCGCATGTCGTCGTCGACGATCATCGCGCGACGGCCGGTCAGCACCTCGTGGGCGCCGTGCAGGCCGGACAGCACGACGCGGTGCGCCTCGGGCATCCGCTGCGGCTGGCGATGGAGCAGGAGCGCGGTCTGGTCGAGCAGAGCCTCGGGCGTCGACGCCTCGCGCACGACGGTGCGCCGGCCGAGCGCGCGCCAGCCGTCGCGCGTCGCCTCGCCGCCGCGCTCGCCGTACAGAACGACCGGCAGCGCGTCGTCGAAAGCCTCGTCCCCGGGATGCAGCGGGCGCGCGTCCGCCTCGGGGACGCGCATCGCGGCGTCCCAGACGACGCAGTCGACCGGGCGACCGGCGAGCGCGCTGCGCGCGGCGTGGATGTCGCGCGCCGGCAGCACCTCGACGTCGTCGCCGCCGAGGTAGCTCGCGAACCACTCGAGCCGCGCCGGGTCGCTGCTGACCGCCACGAGCGTGCGCTGGCCACGCTCGACGAAGCGCCGGACCTTCTCGAGAAGCGCCTCAACCTGCGACTCGTTCTGGACCGGCTTCGCGAGGAACGCGAACGCGCCCGAGTCGAGCGCCCGATCGCGCGCGTCGTCGGTCGAGATCACCGCGACCGGGACATGGCGCATCTGCGGGTCGTTCTTGAGCCGGTCGAGCACGCGCCACCCCGCGATGTCCGGCAGGTGGATGTCGAGCGTCACGGCCGCCGGCTTGTACTCGGCGGCGAGCGCGAGCGCGGTGACGCCGAGCGAGGTCGTGATGCCCTTCATGCCGCGCTCGCGCACCGCGTCGAGCAGGTAACGGGCGAACATGCTCTCGTTCTCGACGATGAGCACGACCGTGTCCCCCGGCCGCAGGTTGTTGCGGTCGTCGCCGACTTCGTTGACGAGGCGGGGCGCCTCGTGCGCGAGCTCCGCGTGCGGCGGCATCGCCTCGAACTCGTAGCGCCGCGCCGGGACCAGGTCCGATCCGGGCGCGATGCGCGGAGGCGCGACGGGCGCATCCGCAGCCCCTGACGCGGCCTCGATCACGTCGACCACCGCGCGATCGGCCTTGCGCACCATGCGAGGCGGCACGTAGACGAGCGGCAGGTAGAGCGTGAAGGTGCTGCCGGCGCGCGGCACGCTCGACAGGCGGATCTCGCCGCCGAGCAGGCGCGACAGCTCGCGGCTGATCGCGAGGCCGAGGCCGGTGCCGCCGTACTTGCGGCTGGTGCTGCCGTCGGCCTGCTGGAACGCCTCGAAGATGATCTGCTGCTTGTCGGGCAGGATGCCGATGCCCGAGTCCGTCACCGAGATCGCGATGACGTCGGTGGCGCGCGCCAGCGTCTCGAGGTCGCGGTTCCAGCCCTCTTCGACCCGCTCGATGGTCAGCGTGACGCCGCCCTGGTGCGTGAACTTGAACGCGTTCGACAACAGGTTCTTCAGCACCTGCTGCAGGCGCTTCGCGTCGGTGAACATCGACGGAGGCAGGCCCTGGTCGACCCGGATGAAGAACGAGAGGTTCTTCGCCTCGGCCACGTGGCGGAACGTGCGCTCCACGTAGCGGCGCAGGTCCTCGAACATGAGGTCGGTGGGATCCATCGCCACGGTGCCCGACTCGATCTTCGACAGGTCGAGGATGTCGTTGATGAGCGTCAGCAGGTCGTTGCCGGACGCGTGGATCGTCTTGGCGAAGTCGACCTGGCGCGGCGACAGGTTGCCGGTCGCGTTCTTGCAGAGCTGGTCGGACAGGATCAGGAGGCTGTTGAGCGGCGTGCGCAGCTCGTGCGACATGTTGGCGAGGAACTCGGACTTGTACTTCGACGTGAGCGCGAGCTGCTCGGCCTTCTCCTCCAGCGCCTTGCGCGCCTGCTCGACTTCCTGGTTCTTGCGCTCGACCTCCTGGTTCTGGTGCGCGAGCAGGCCGGCCTTCTCCTCGAGCTCCTGGTTGGTCTGCTGGAGCTCGAGCTGGCGGCTCTGCAGCTCCTGCGCGAGCGACTGCGACTGCGTCAGCAGGTCGACGGTGCGCGTGTTCGCCTCGATCGTGTTGATGACGATGCCGATCGACTCGGTCAGCTGGTCGAGGAACGCCTCGTGCGTCGCGCTGAAGCGGTCGAACGACGCGAGCTCGAGCACGCCCTTGACCTGGCCTTCGAAGATGATCGGGATCACGAGGATGCTCTGCGGCGGCGCGGCCCCGAGCCCCGAGAACACCTGCAGGTAGTCGACCGGGACGTTGGACAGCAGGATCTTCTGCCGGTCGAGCGCGCACTGCCCGACCAGGCCCTCGCCGAGCTCGAGCTGCGTGCCGAGCGCGCTCTGCCCCTTGCCGCCGTAGCTCGCTCGCAGCGTCAGCCGCGGCTGCTGGTCGCGCGCGTCGAGCACGTAGAACACGCCCTGCTGCGCGGACACGACCGGCGCGAGCTCCGACAGGATCAGGCCGGCCACCGTGTTGATGTCCTTCTGGCCCTGCAGCATCCGGCTGAACTTCGCGAGGTTGCCCTTGAGCCAGTCCTGCTCGGTGTTCTTCTGCGTCGTGTCCTTGAGGTTGCGGATCATCTCGTTGATCGTGTCCTTGAGCGCCGCCACCTCGCCGCGCGCCTCGACGGTGATCGACCGCGTGAGGTCGCCCTGCGTCACCGCCGTCGCGACCTCCGCGATCGCCCGCACCTGGGTGGTCAGGTTCGCCGCGAGCTGGTTCACGTTCTCGGTCAGGCCCTTCCACGTTCCCGCCGCGCCCGGCACCTTGGCCTGCCCGCCGAGCTGGCCCTCGACGCCGACCTCGCGCGCGACCGTCGTCACCTGGTCGGCGAACGTCGCCAGCGTGTCGATCATGCTGTTGATCGTCGTCGTCAGCGCGGCGATCTCGCCCTTCGCCTCCACCGTCAGCTTCTGCTGCAGGTCGCCGTTCGCGACCGCGGTCACGACTTTCGCGATGCCTCGCACCTGCGCGGTCAGGTTGCCGGCCATGAAGTTCACCGAGTCGGTGAGGTCCTTCCACGTCCCGGCGACGCCCTGCACGTCCGCCTGCCCGCCGAGGATGCCCTCGGTGCCGACCTCGCGCGCCATCCGCGTCACCTCG
>DASTCK010000265.1:0-18833 GCA_035711225.1 Casimicrobiaceae bacterium | reverse complement strand
GGCACCGAGAAGTTCATGCTCGACGGCCGGCACACCGGCACCGGCGGCGGCAACCACGTGACGCTCGGCGGCGCGACGCCGGCGGACAGCCCGCTCCTGCGGCGCCCCGACCTGCTGAAGAGCCTGATCGGCTACTGGCAGAACCACCCGGCGCTGTCCTACCTCTTCTCGGGCACGTTCATCGGCCCGACGAGCCAGGCGCCCCGCGTCGACGAGGCGCGGGACGATCGCCTCTACGAGCTCGAGATCGCGTTCCAGGAGCTCGACCGGCTGGCGGTGCCGGGCGAGGAGTCGCCGCGCCCCTGGCTCGTCGATCGCCTGCTGCGCCACCTGCTGACCGACCTCACCGGCAACACGCACCGCGCCGAGTTCTCGGTCGACAAGCTCTATTCGCCGGACGGGCCCGCCGGCCGCCTCGGGCTGCTCGAGTTCCGCGCCTTCGAGATGCCGCCGCACGCGCGGATGAGCGCGGTGCAGATGCTGCTGCTTCGCGCGCTGGTCGCACGCTTCTGGCGCGAGCCCTGGCAGGGCCGCCTCGAGCGCTGGGGCACCGCGTTGCACGACCGCTGGCTCCTGCCGCATTTCGTCGAAGCCGACATGCGCGACGTCGTCGCCGACCTGCGCCGCGCCGGCTATCCGTTCGAGCCGGCGTGGTTCGACCCGTTCGTCGAGTTCCGCTTCCCGCGCTACGGCACCGTGAGCTACGACGGCGTCACGGTCGAGCTCAGGCAGGCGATCGAGCCCTGGCACGTGCTGGGCGAGGAGATGTCCGGCACCGGGACGTCGCGCTACGTCGACTCGTCGGTCGAGCGCATGCAGATCAAGGCGACCGGCATCACCGGCAACCGCCACGCGGTCGCGTGCAACGGCCGTGCGCTGCCGCTGACGCCGACCGGCGTGCCGGGCGAGTTCGTCGCGGGCGTGCGCTTCCGCGCGTGGAGCCCGCCGTCCGCGCTGCACCCGACGATCGGCGTGCAGGCGCCGCTCACGTTCGACCTCGTCGACACCTGGTCGAGCCGCGCGCTCGGCGGCTGCACCTACCACGTGTCGCACCCGGGCGGCCGCAACTACGCGACGTTCCCGGTGAACGCGAACGAGGCCGAGGCGCGCCGCTTCGCGCGATTCTGGCCGCACGGCCACACGCCCGGACCGATGTCGATCGCGACCGAGGCGGCGAATCCGGCGGCACCCACGACGCTCGATCTGCGGTGGCAGCCGGCGCGGTAGGCGCGGCGGGACCCGTGCCCGCGAGGTGCCGACGTGTGGTCTTTGCGGCAAGCTCCGCTAGAGTGGCGGCTTCACGCCGCGTCGACGGCGATGTCCACGAGGAGGATGCCATGCTGCGCTTGCTGGTCTTGCTTGCCGCGCTCCCGCTGGCGTTGGGCGCGCCCGATGCGCTGGCCCAAGCCAGGAAGGGCGGGGGCACGATGCGGGTCCCCACCGCCAAGGATCCCTCCGTCGGCGTCGTCGCCTACATGCGCGACGCCGGCAAGAACGAGCTCCTGGTCGCCACGCGCGTGTGGCCCGACTACCCCGAATACAACGCGACGGCGCTGCAGCGCTTCTTCGCCATGATGAAGGCGATGGAGCCCGCCTACCGGAAGGACGACGAGGTCGCCTACTCGTGGCAGCAGAAGGCCAGGGTGACCAAATGCAGCATCTACCTCGAGTCCGAGGATGCCGGCAACAAGGCAGGAACGGGCGCCGTAGTAGGTTGCGAGGCCAACGGTGTATCGAGCCTCGCCGTGCCTTCCGCCGCCGATCCCAAGCGCCCAAGCGGATCGCAGGACCCCAAGCACCTCAGCGATGTGATGGAGATGTTCAAGAAGCAGTCCGAGCGGGCGAGGTCCACCGTTGCGAAATGACGGATCGGCACTGGCAGGACGCCGCGCGGCGCGACCGGGCCGCTGCAATCGCGTCCGGTAAGATCGCCCGGTCTCGACTTGGCCGCGCCCGTGACTTCCGTCAGAACCCGCTTCGCCCCCAGCCCCACCGGCTTCCTCCACCTCGGCGGCGCGCGCACCGCGCTGTTCGCGTGGGCCTACGCGCGGCGGCACGGCGGCACGTTCGTGCTGCGCATCGAGGACACCGACGTCGCGCGCTCGACGCGGGAAGCCGAGCAGGCGATCCTCGATGCGATGGCCTGGCTCGGCCTCGATTACGACGAGGGGCCGTACTACCAGATGCAGCGCATGGACCGCTATCGCGCGCTCGTCGCCGAGATGGTCGAGCGGAGTCTGGCCTATCGGTGCTGGATGTCCACCGCGGAGCTGGACGAGCTTCGAGCGAAGCAGATGGCCGCCGGCGAGAAGCCGCGCTACGACGGCCGGTGGCGTCCCGAGAACGTGCGGAAGCACGGCCTGGTGCCGCCTGCGGGCGTCGCGCCGGTGATCCGTTTCCGCAACCCCGACGAGGGCAGCGTGCGCTGGGACGACCGCGTCAAGGGGCCGATCGCGTTCGCCAACGCCGAGCTCGACGACCTCGTCATCGCGCGCCCGGACGGCACGCCGACCTACAACTTCTGCGTCGTCGCCGACGACATCGACATGCGGATCACCCACGTGATCCGCGGCGACGACCACGTCGACAACACGCCGCGCCAGATCAACATCTTCCGCGCGCTGGGCCACGAGCCGCCGGTGTTCGCGCACGTCCCGACGGTGCTGGGCGAGGACGGCCAGAAGCTCTCCAAGCGGCACGGTGCTGTGTCGGTCATGGAGTACGAGGCGGCCGGCTACCTGCCCGAGGCGATGGTGAACTTCCTCGCGCGGCTCGGCTGGGCGCACGGCGACGACGAGGTGTTCGGGCCCGAGGACTTCGTGCGCTGGTTCGAGCTCGACGCGATCAGCGCCGCGCCGTCGCGCTTCAACACCGACAAGCTCCACTGGGTCAACCAGGAGCACATGAAGCGGATGGACGAAGGCGAGCTCGGCCGGCGCTTCGCGCCCTACCTCGCGCGCGCGGGGCTCGACGTGGCCGCCGGGCCCGACCCCGGCGCGGTGGCGGTCCTGCTGCGCGACCGCGTCCGCACGCTGGCCGAGATGGCCGACGCCGCGCACTACTTCTACGCGGCGCCGCACCCGTCTCACGAGCGGCTGGCCGAGCACCTGACCGAGCACAACCGGCCGGCCGTGAAGGGCATCGAGGAAGCGTTCGCCGACCTGCCGTGGACGCGCGAGGCGATCGCCGGGCGCCTCAAGTCGGAAGCGACGAAGCACGGGCTGAAGCCGCCGCAGCTGTTCATGCCGCTGCGGCTGCTGGTCGCGGGAACGACGCAGACGCCGTCGCTCGATGCGGTCCTCGCCCTGCTGCCGCGGGAAGCGGTGCGCGCGAGAATCGCGGCGGGATTGGGATTGTAGCGCCCGGCGGCCGCGTTGTCGCGCTACCGGGGGCGTGGCGACCCCGGTAAAATGCGGAATTTCCAGCCCCGGGTCGCGCCATGCCCAAGTACGTGTTCGTCACCGGCGGCGTCGTTTCCTCGTTGGGGAAGGGGATTGCCGCCGCGTCGCTGGCCGCCATCCTCACCTCCCGAGGCGTCCGCGTCACCAACCTCAAGCTCGACCCCTACATCAACGTCGACCCCGGGACGATGTCGCCGTTCCAGCACGGCGAGGTCTACGTCACCGAGGACGGCGCCGAGACCGACCTCGACCTCGGGCACTACGAGCGCTTCACCGACGTCCGGATGGGGAAGCGCAACAACTTCACCACCGGCCAGATCTACGAGAGCGTGATCCGAAAGGAGCGCCGCGGCGACTACCTCGGCGGCACCGTGCAGGTGATCCCGCACATCACCGACGAGATCAAGGCGTGGATCGCGGCGGGCGCCGGCGACGCCGAGGTGGCGGTGGTCGAGGTCGGCGGCACGGTCGGCGACATCGAGAGCCTGCCGTTCCTCGAGGCGATCCGGCAGATGGGGATCCAGCTCGGCCGCGACAACATCTGCTACATCCACCTGACGCTCGTCCCGTACATCCCCACCGCGGGGGAGATGAAGACCAAGCCGACGCAGCACTCGGTCAAGGAGCTGCGCGAGATCGGCATCCAGCCCGACGTCGTGCTGTGCCGCGCCGACCGCCCGATCCCCGACGGCGACCGCCGCAAGATCGCGCTGTTCACCAACGTGCCGGCCGAGGCGGTGATCCCGGCGCTCGACACCGACTCGATCTACAAGATCCCCGCGGCGCTGCACGCGGAGGGGCTCGACGAGATCGTGTGCAGGAAGCTCGGCCTCTCGCCGAGGCCCGCCGACCTCGCGGTCTGGCACCAGCTCATCGACGCGCTGGAGCACCCCGAGCACGAGGTGCGCATCGCGATGGTCGGCAAGTACGTCGACCTGACCGAGTCGTACAAGTCGCTGTCCGAGGCGCTGATCCACGCCGGCATCCACACCCGCAGCAAGGTCGTGATCCACTACGTCGACTCGGAGGCGGTCGAGCGCGACGGCATCGGCGCGCTCGAGGGCATGGACGCGATCCTGGTCCCCGGCGGCTTCGGCAAGCGCGGCGTCGAAGGCAAGATCCGCGCGATCCGCTACGCGCGCGAGAACGGCGTGCCTTACCTCGGCATCTGCCTCGGCATGCAGCTCGCCGTGATCGAGCACGCGCGCCACCGCGCCGGGCTCGCCGGCGCCAACTCGACCGAATTCGATCCCGCGACGCCGCACCCGGTCGTCGCGCTGATCACGGAGTGGCAGAACCGCGACGGCAGCATCGAGCGGCGCACCACGGCCTCCGACCTCGGCGGCACGATGCGCCTGGGCGCACAGCCCTGCGAGGTCGTGCCCGGCACCCTCGCCCACCGCATCTACGGCTCGACCACGGTCGCCGAGCGCCACCGGCACCGCTACGAGGTCAACAACCACTACCTGCCGCGGCTCGAGGCCACCGGCCTCACGGTTAGCGCGCGCGCGAAGAGCGCGACGGCCGGCGATCTCTGCGAGATGATCGAGCTCGCCGACCACCCGTGGTTCTTCGGCTGCCAGTACCACCCCGAGTTCACGTCGAACCCGCGCCGCGGCCATCCGCTGTTCGTGAGTTTCGTGCGCGCAGCGCTCGCCAGGCAGCAGGCGAGCGGCGACTCGGTCGCCGCGGTCGCCGAGCTCGTCGCTTCCATCTAGGGACATCGTGAAGCTGTGCGGCTTCGACGTCGGCCTCGACCGGCCGATGTTCCTCATCGCGGGCCCGTGCGTCGTCGAGTCGCGGGCGCTCCAGGTCGACGTCGCGGGAAAGCTGAAGGAGATCACCGGCGCGCTCGGCATCCCATTCGTGTTCAAGTCGAGCTACGACAAGGCCAACCGCAGCTCGCACGCGAGCTTCCGCGGCCCGGGGATGGACGAGGGGTTGCGCATCCTCGCCGAGGTGAAGCGGCAGGTCGGCGTCCCGGTGCTCACCGACGTGCACGACGAGGACGAGATCGCGACGGCCGCCGCGGTCGTCGACGTGCTGCAGACGCCCGCGTTCCTGTGCCGGCAGACCGACTTCATCCAGGCCGTCGCGCGCGCCGGCCGCCCGGTCAACATCAAGAAGGGCCAGTTCCTCGCGCCCGGCGACATGAAGCAGGTCGTCGCCAAGGCGAAGGCCGCGTCCGGCACCGACAACATCATGGTGTGCGAGCGCGGCGCGTCGTTCGGCTACCACAACCTCGTCTCCGACATGCGCTCGCTCGCGATCATGCGCGACACGGGCTGCCCGGTCGTGTTCGATGCGACGCACTCGGTCCAGCTGCCGGGCGGGCAGGGCACGTCGTCGGGCGGCGAGCGCGAATTCGTGCCGGTGCTGGCGCGCGCGGCGGTGGCCGCCGGGATCTCGGGACTGTTCATGGAAACGCACCCGGATCCGGCGAAGGCGCTGTCCGATGGCCCCAACGCCTGGCCGCTGGCGCGCATGAAGGCGTTGCTCGAGACGCTGAAGGACCTCGACGCCGCGGTGAAGCGGGCGGGATTCCCGGAGACCGAGCTGATGGAACGGTCGCGGTCGGCGGCCGCGCCCGCGTGACGCCATGGCCCCGGCCTCGTGCCGCGCGGTGCTCGCGCCGGCCCTCGGCGCCTGCCTGCCTGCCCGCCCGGGCCGAGCTCGTCGTCGATCGACCTTCATGGAGGGCGGGCGATGCGCGCCGCATGTCGCGGCCGAACCCGTCGACGTCGACCGACACGACCCCCTGTTACTGCCGGCCGTGCGCAACCCGGCGAAGCAGATCGTCACGTCGCGCGCCGGCTACGGCAGCTTCAGCAATCGGAGAGCGTGCCGGTCAGCCATTTCTTCGCCCCATGACGCCGGCGCACCCCTGACATGTTCGTCCACCTCGTCCTGATCAAGCTCAAGGCCGGCGTCACCCGCACCGATCCCCGCGTGCCCGCGTGGGAGAAGAAGTTCGCGGCGCTCAAGCACAAGTGCGACGGCGTCGTTCGCTTCGAGTACGGCTGGAACGTCACCGACCGCCCGGTCGCCTACGACCTGGGCATCAACATGGCGTTCGCGACGCACGCGGACCTCGTCGCCTACGGCCCGCACCCGGCGCACCAGGAAGTGGTTGCGCTCCTGCGCGAGATCGCCGACTGGGTGATCTGCGACTACGAAGCGCCCGATGCCTGACCTCCGTCTCCGACAACCCACCGGCCCCCACCCAAGATGAGTGCGATCGTCGACGTCATCGCCCGAGAGATCCTCGATTCCCGCGGCAATCCCACGATCGAGGCCGACGTGGTGCTCGAGTCCGGCGTTTCGGGGCGCGCCGCGGTGCCGTCGGGCGCGTCGACCGGCTCGAAGGAGGCGGTCGAGCTGCGCGACGGCGACGCGAAGCGCTACCTGGGCAAGGGCGTGATGCGCGCGGTCGAGAACGTCAACACCGAGATCTGCGAGGCGATCCTCGGACTCGACGCCTCCGAGCAGGGGCTGATCGACCAGGCGCTCGTCGCGCTCGACGGCACCGAGAACAAGGCCCGGCTCGGCGCGAATGCGCTGCTCGCCGTGTCGTGCGCGGTGGCGAAAGCCGCCGCCGACGAGTCGTCGCTGCCGCTCTACCGCTACCTGGGCGGCGCGGGCGAGATGCAGCTGCCGGTTCCGCTGATGAACGTGATCAACGGCGGGGCGCATGCGAACAACAAGATCGACCTGCAGGAGTTCATGCTCGTGCCGCTCGGCGCCCCGAGCTTCCGCGAGGCGCTGCGCTACGGCGCCGAGGTGTTCCACACGCTCAAGAAGCTGATCGACGCGCGCGGGATGCCGACCACGGTGGGCGACGAAGGCGGCTTCGCGCCGGACCTGCCGTCCAACGAGTCCGCGCTGCAACTGCTGGTCGAGGCGATCGACAAGGCGGGCTACGAGCCCGGTCGCGACATTGCGCTCGCGCTCGACTGCGCGGCGTCCGAGTACTTCGTCGAAGGCGCCTACCGGCTCGAAGGCGAGAACCGCGTGCTGACGCCGCCGCAGATGATCGACGTTCTCGCCACCTGGTGCGGCAAGTACCCGATCGTGAGCATCGAGGACGGGATGTCGGAGCACGACTGGGACGGCTGGAAGGCGCTGACCGATCGCCTGGGCCGCGACGTGCAGCTCGTGGGCGACGACGTCTTCTGCACCAACACGAGGATCCTGAAGCAGGGGATCGCCCGGGGGATCGCGAACTCGATCCTGATCAAGATCAACCAGATCGGGACGCTGTCCGAGACGTTCGCCGCGATCTCGATGGCCAACCGCGCTCGCTACACCGCGGTGGTGTCGCACCGTTCGGGCGAGACCGAGGACAGCATGATCGCGGACATCGCGGTGGGCACCAACGCGGGCCAGATCAAGACCGGCTCGCTGTCGCGCTCGGACCGCATCGCCAAGTACAACCAGCTCCTCCGCATCGAGGAGGACCTGGGCGACGCGGCCAGCTATCCCGGCCGCGACGCGTTCTTCAACCTCGCATGAGGCGCGCGCTTCCTCCCGCGCGGTGACGATGCGCTGGCTCGCCCTGGTCTTCGTCGCCGCGATCGTCGCCCTGCAGTATCCGATGTGGCTCGGCAAGGGAGGCTGGCTCGCGGTGCGCGAGCTCGACCGCCAGGTGGCGGTCCAGCGCGAGGCCAACGACAAGCTCAAGGCGCGCAACGAGGCGCTCGACGCCGACGTGCGCGATCTCAAGACCGGCAGCGAGGCGATCGAGGAGCGCGCGCGCGCCGAGCTCGGCATGATCCGCGCGGACGAGGTGTTCTTCCAGCTCCAGCCCGCCGGCGCACCGAAATCCGCGCCCGCGTCGCGCTGACGGCTCGCGCATTCCCTGCGACGCTGGTGACCACGATCGTCTCGCGGCAGAACCCGCGCTTCCGCGAGATCTCGCGGCTCGTCGGATCGTCGCGCGAACGGCGCAGGAGCGGTCGATGCATCCTCGAGGGCGAGCACCTGGTCGCGGTCTACCTCGAGCGGATCGGCGTTCCCGAGGCGATCGCCGTGAGCGAGGACGCGTTGTCGCGACCCGGCATCGCGGCGCTGGTCGCGCGCATGCCAGCGGCCCGGGCGCTGGTCCTGCCGCGCGCGCTCTTCGACGACCTGGGCGCGCTCGTCCCCGACATCGGCATCGTGGCCGTCGCACCGGCGCCGCGCGCGGCGCGGCGCGGTCGGGGCGAGCGTGTCCTGCTGCTCGAGGCGATCCAGGATCCGGGCAACCTGGGCTCGATGCTGCGCTCGGCCGCGGCGTTCGGTGTCGCCGAAGCCTACCTGTCGAAGGAGTGCGCGTTCGCGTGGTCGCCCAAGGTGCTGCGGGCCGGGCAGGGCGCGCATTTCCAGCTCGCGATCCACGAGGACGCGGACCTGCCTTCCGTCGCGCGGCAGCTGCGGGGCGAAGGCGTTCGGGTGCTCGCGACCGTGGCCAACGGCGGTACGCCGATCGACCGCGCCACGCTCGGCGCGCGCGTCGCGGTGGCCGTGGGCAACGAAGGCGCGGGATTGTCCGACGCGTTGCGCGACGAGGCGGACGAGGCGGTCACGATCCCGATGCCCGGCGGCACCGAGTCGCTGAACGCCGCGGCGGCGGCGGCGGTGGCGCTCTACGAGGTCGCGCGGCGGCGCGTCACTGCTGCGGCACGCCGCTGAACGATCCGGTCTCGGTGCAACCGTTGCCGAGGTTCGCGGTCCACGCGAGCTCGATGCCGCCGTTCGACGTGCGGCGCAGGTCGCTGATGCTGACCGGCGAGTCGGCGCCGCCGCAGGTGTAGGTACCGTTCGGCATTGCCCGCACGCGGCCGACCTGCAGCGCGACGCCCTTCATCGTGCAATCGGTGTTGAACGGCGAATCGGTGCTTACCTGGTCGATGGTGACCTGCGAGCCCGCGGCCTCGCTGACGACCAGCTGGTAGAGGTAGGGCGTCGTCGACCCGCCGCCGTTGCACTGGTTCGAGTTCTTGATGAGCATCCCGCCGAGGTAGACGCCGGCGAGCTCGACCGGTGTCAACGCCAGGCGCTCGATCGTCTTGGAGACCTGGACGGTGTCGACGCGGTAGTTGAACTGCCCTCGCGTGACGCTCTCGGCGACGAACTGCGCCTCGCCGACGATGGCGCAGCCGTGATCGCCCGGCACCCAGGCCAGCGCGAAATAGGTGCCGGTGCAGCGATAGACCGCGCCCGAGTAGCGCCCGGTCCCGGTCTGGACCATCTCGGCGCTCACCCACACCTGCTTGTTGTCCGGGCCGTAGATGAAGAACGTCGCGAAGATGAACCCGGGGCTCTGCGCGAAATTGACGCCCCAGCCCGCTTCCGCCCCGCCGGCGCCCCACCAGATGTCCGAATAGTCGGGCTCCGCCGCGCGCGACGGCGACGCGATGACGGCAGCGAAAACGACGGCGAGGATGGCGAGGAGCGATCGGCGCGGCATTCGGGGGCCTCGGTCGAGCCTGCTTGCGATCGCCCGATTCTAGCGCGGCGACGTGCTCGCGCGAGACGCGAGCGCCTGCGCGAGCGCGACCCAGCGCTCGCGCGGCGCGAGCGACGGCTGCGCGCCTTGCGTGGTGCATGCGTACGAGCCGGCGGCCGCGCCTTCGGCGAGCGCCTCGACGAGCGGGGCCCCGCGCTCGAGCGCCGCGGCGAACGCGCCCACGAACCCGTCGCCCGCCGCGGTCGTGTCGACGACCGCGACGCGCGCGGCGTCGACGTGCCAGGCGTACGCCGCGTCGGCGGCGACGACGCCTGACGCCCCGAGCGTCACGACCGCCAGAAGGTGCCACCGGTCGGCGGCCGCGGCGCAGAACGCCGCGGGATCGCGCGGCAGTCCCGCGGCGTCGGCGACCACCGCGGCCTCGTGCTCGTTGGCCACGAGGACGTCGACGCCGTCGAGCATGTCGCCGGGCAGCGGTGCCGGCGGCGCCACGTTCAGCACGACGCGCGCCCCACGCGATCGCGCCCGATGCACCGCGGCCACGACCTCGGCGAGCGGCACCTCGAGCTGCAGCAGGACGACGCTCGACACGTCGAGCGGGCAGGCATCGAGCATGGCGGCGCGCACGCGCCCGTTGGCGCCGGGCACCACGGTGATGGTGTTGCGCCCGCGGTCGTCGACGTGGATCAGCGCGAGTCCGGTCGGGACGTCCAGCGTCGCGACGTGCGACGTGTCGACACCGGCCTCTCGCAGCGTCGCAAGGGCGGTGTCCGCGAAGCCGTCACGTCCCACGGCGCCGACCATCGTCGCGTCGGCGCCGGCGCGACGCGCGGCGAGCGCCTGGTTGGCGCCCTTGCCGCCGGCGTGCACCGCGTAGGCCGAGGCGGGCTGCGTCTCGCCTTCGCGCGGCAGGTGCGCCACACGGGCGACGAGGTCCGCGTTGATCGAGCCGAGGACGAAGATCAACGCCGTTCGCGCCGTCGCGACGCCGCCGGAACCCGGCGAATGCGCGTCGCCTCGCCCCACCGCGCATCCGCCCGCCCGTCAATGCGGCGAGGACCAGCACCAGGGATTCGAGCGCGAGGGGAGCGCGGTCGACCAGGACGCCCGCAGCGGAAGCGCCGGGAGAGGTCGAGACCTTGCCTTCGCGCGCGACGCGGTCGCTTACCGCGCCATCGGGGCATTTCGAGGTCGATGCGCGCTCGCGGCCCGACGCTCACCGCGGCGACCTCGCCGACGGCACGTGCAGGGAAGTCGGCGGGGAGAACGACGCTCGAACGGCGCGCGCGGAGCGGGCGATGCATCGCAAACCTTCGTGTCGGTTGAGCCGCAACAAGCGTAAAGCGCCCGCGGACACCCGGCAATCGAACCGGCGCTGCACATGCGCGCCGCGTTGCAGGCGCGCAACGCCGGGCGGGCCCCGGCGACCGTCAGGAGACGGCGTTGACCGTTCCCTTGACCAGCAGGATGTTGCCGTAGGCGCGCAACTCGCCGGTGCGAACGATCGCGAACGCGTCCTGCGCGCGAGCGTAGAACGCCTGCCGCTCCAGGTGGCCGATCTCGAGGTCCCCGTGGCCGTGGTCCGCGAGCACGGCGGCGAAGTCGGCCACGGTCTCCGGCAGCGCCTCCGCGTCGCCGGCCACCTCCATCGTGAACGCGGCAGGCGACGCGGCGCCGTCGAGCGGCAGCACGTCGAGCACCGCGGCGAGCACCTCGTGCGCGCCGGCGCCGGCGATCGTCACGATGCGACGCGCGAGCGACGCGGACGGGAAGTTCGCATCGACGATCGCGACCTCGTCGCCGTGCCCCATCGAGGCCAGCGCGTGCAGCAGGTCCGGCGTGAGCAGCGGCGAGAGTCCCTTGAGCATGGCGGCCCCGTGTGTCGCGCGTCAGAAGACGTGGCGCTCGAGCTTGGCGCGGTGCAGGATGGTCGTCGCGATCTCCTCGATCGACTTCGACGTCGTGTCGACCATCGGAATGCCTTCGCGCGTCATCAGCGCCTCGGCTTCGCGGACCTCGTGCCGACAGTTGTCGAGCGCCGCGTAGCGGCTGCCGGGTCGGCGCTCCTCGCGGATCTCGCGCAGGCGCTCGGGCTGGATCGTGAGGCCGAAGAGGCGCGGGATATGGCCCTCGAGCGAGCCGGGGAGCTTGTGGTCGACGAAGTCGTCCGGCGTGAGCGGGAAATTCGCCGCGCGCACGCCGAACTGGAGCGCCAGGTAGAGCGACGTCGGCGTCTTGCCGCAGCGTGAGACGCCGACCAGGATCACCTGGGCCTTCGCGAGGTCGCGCGTCGCCGCGCCGTCGTCGTGCTGCTGCGTGAAGTTGATCGCCTCCATCCGCGCGAAATACTCGTGGCTGTTGGCGATGCCGTGCGAACGGCCGGCGGCGTGCGAGCTCTTGGCGACCAGCTCGGACTCGAGCGGAGCGATGAAGATCTGGAAGAGGTCGAGCGTGAGCGCCTCCGCGCGCGCGCGGATCGTCTCGCTCGCATCCTCGTCGACGACCGACGAGAACACGATCGGTCGCCGCTCCTCGGCGGCACCCGTCGCGTTGACGAGCCGGATCGCCTCCTCGACCTTCTCGGGCGAGTCGACGAACGGCACGGTGATGCGGCGGAACGCGACGTCCTCGAACTGCGACAGCAGGCTGTTGCCGAGCATTTCGGCGGTGATGCCGGTGCGGTCCGACAGGAAGAAGACGGTGCGGCGGTTCGGCATGGCGAGGCGGCCGCCTCCGGGCGACGCGCGAAACGCCGCGCTACCACCGCTCCCACACCGGCTCGACGCCGGCGGGCAGCGGGGGAAGGTCGCCCAGGTCGAGCCAGCTCTCGCCCGGCCCGTGGTAGTCGGAGCCGGTCGACGCCGCGAATCCGTGCCACCGCGCCTGGGTCGCGAACTCGGCGGCCTGCGCGGCGGTGTGCGACGGCGACAGCACCTCGATCGCATCGCCGCCAGCGTCGCGAAAATCGCCCAGAAGTTGCTTCATGCCAGCGGTGCCGTCGACCTTGTAGCGCCCGGGGTGCGCGAGCACCGCGACGCCGCCGGCACCGTGGATCCAGTCGATCGCCCGCGCCATCGTCGTCCACTCGTGCTCGACGTAGCCGGGCTTGCCGGGCACCAGGTAGCGCTTGAACGCGTCCTTCAGGTCGCGCACGTAACCCGCTTCGACGAGATGGCGGGCGAAATGGGTGCGCGAGACCAACCGCTCGCTGGTGACGTAGCGCATCGCGCCGCGGTAGGCGTCGTGGACGCCGGCGGCTTCCAGCGACGCGCCCATGCGCTTCGCGCGCGCGGCGCGGCCGCTGCGAATCTCGTCGAGGCCCGCGACCAGCGCCGGGTCCCCCGGATCGACGTTCAGCGCGACGACGTGGACGGTAAGGCCCTGCCAGTTGACCGATACTTCGCAACCGGCCACGAACCCGATGCCCGCCTCGCGGGCCGCGTCGGCGGCCTCGGGGAGGCCGGCGAGCTCGTCGTGGTCGGTGAGCGCCAGGACGTCGACGCCTCGGGAGGCCGCGCGCCGAACCACGCCGGCCGGGGATAGAACCCCGTCGGACCGGGTCGAATGGCAATGGAGATCGTGACGCGGCGGCACGCCCGGATTCTACCAGCCGACCCCCGGGGCGCCGCCGTTGCAACATCCCGCGGCGCCGCCTGTCGGCGATGCTTGCCTCCCGAGGGCGGTTCGGTTGAGAATTATGCCAATGGGATGGGCGCTCCCGCACCGGGCTCGCCACGCGAATCCCCTGGAGAGGCGATCCTGCCGTGAAGCTGCTCGAACGTGTCCTGAATCCGCGCGAGATCCGGCGTCGCCTGGGACTCAACCAGGAGCAGTTCTGGACGCAGATCGGCGTCACGCAGAGCGGCGGCTCGCGCTACGAGAGCGGGCGGGAGATGCCGCGGCCGGTGCGCGAACTGCTACGTCTGGTTCATGTCGAGCAGATCGACCTCACGCAGGTCAAGCGCATCGACTTCGAGATCATCAGCTATCTCAAGGAGGCGCACCCGGATCTCTACCGCAGCCTGCGCCGCGCCGCCCGTGGCCGTCGCGGCGCGCAAGGGCTCGCCTCGGTCCCCGGCCTCGACGACGAGGCGGGGGACGACGTCCCGCTCGCTCCCGAGACGCCCGCCGCGCGCTGAGCGGCCTGTTGCCGCAACGCAGCGAGCCCGGCCTCCGAGGCTCGTCGCGGTAGAATGACGGCGGTTCGCGGCCGCCGTGCTGCATCGCAGTAGCGTCGGCCCGCGGCCCCCTTCGTCGCGGAGCATCCGGGTATGGAAACGCGGGAACGCGTCGTGCCGTTCGAGCGGCTGCGCATCGCCGACGTCGAGTCGGTCGGCGGAAAGAACGCCTCGCTCGGCGAGATGATCAGTCAACTGGCCGGCGCGGGGATCCGTGTCCCCGGCGGTTTCGCCACGACGGCGGCGGCGTTTCGCGAGTTCCTGGCCCAGGACGGGCTCGGTGATCGGATCGACGCGCGGCTCGCCGCGCTCGACGTGGACGACGTCAACGCGCTCGCGCGGACGGGCGCCGAGATCCGCCGCTGGGTCATCGATGCGCCGCTTCCCGAGGCGCTGGAAGCCGACGTCCGCGCGGCCTTTGCCAGGCTCGACGCCGCTTCGCCCGGCGCGACCTATGCCGTCCGGTCGTCGGCCACCGCCGAGGACCTGCCCGAGGCCTCGTTCGCGGGGCAGCAGGAAACATTCCTTAATATCAGCGGTTTGGACAATATCGTTCGCGCGATACACGAGGTATTCGCTTCGTTGTGGAACGACCGGGCGATCGCCTACCGCGTGCATCAGGGCTATGCGCATTCCAACGTCGCGCTCTCGGCCGGCGTCCAGCGCATGGTCCGCAGCGATCGCGGCGCGTCCGGCGTGCTGTTCACGCTCGACACCGAGTCCGGCTTCGACCAGGTCGTCTTCATCACGTCCGCCTACGGGCTCGGCGAAACCGTCGTGCAGGGGGCGGTGAACCCAGACGAGTTCTACGTCTGGAAGCCCAACGTCGTGGCGGGCCGGCCGGCGATCCTGCGCAAGACCGTGGGCAGCAAGGCGCTCAAGATGGTGTTCGCCGACGGGCAGTCGGCCGGGCGCTCGACGATCACGGTTCCCGTCCCCGACGACGAACGGGTGCGGTTCTCGATCACCGACGACGAGGTCGCCGAGTTGTCCCGCTACGCGCTCGCCATCGAGAAGCACTACGGGCGCCCGATGGATGTCGAGTGGGGACGCGACGGCATCGACGGCAAGCTGTACGTGCTTCAGGCGCGGCCCGAGACGGTGCGTTCGCAGGAGAGCGGGGTCGACCTCAGGCGCTACCGCCTCGGCAAGACGTCGGCCGTGCTCGCGAGCGGGCGGGCGATCGGGCAGAAGATCGGGCAGGGCCCGGTGCGGCTCGTCAAATCGGCTGCCGAGATGGACCGCGTCAAGCCCGGCGACGTGCTCGTGACCGACATGACCGATCCCGACTGGGAGCCGGTGATGAAGCGCGCCTCGGCGATCGTCACCAACCGTGGCGGGCGCACGTGCCACGCGGCGATCATCGCTCGCGAGCTCGGCATTCCGGCGGTCGTGGGCTGCGGCGACGCGACCCGCACGCTCGCCGAGGACGCCCAGGTCACCGTGTCGTGCGCCGAAGGCGACACCGGCCACGTCTACGCCGGCAAGCTCGACATCGAAGTGATCGACATTGCGCTCGATCGCATGCCGCCGTGCCCGACCAAGATCATGATGAACGTCGGCAACCCGGAGCTCGCGTTCAGCTTCCGGCGGCTCCCGAACGAGGGCGTCGGCCTCGCCCGCCTCGAGTTCATCATCAGCAAGAACGTCGGCATCCATCCCAAGGCGCTGATCGAGTACAAGGGCCTGCCCGCCGAGCTGCGGGCCGAGATCGCGCCGCGCATCGCGGCCTACGCGGACCCGGTCGAGTACTACGTGGCGAAGATCGCCGAGGGCGTCGCGACGATCGCCGCGGCGTTCTGGCCCAAGAAGGTCATCGTGCGGCTGTCCGACTTCAAGTCGAACGAGTACAGCAACCTCGTCGGCGGCAAGCGCTACGAGCCGCACGAGGAGAACCCGATGCTCGGGTTCCGCGGGGCTTCGCGCTACATCTCGCCGTCGTTCTACGATTGCTTCGTGCTCGAATGCCGTGCGATGAAGCGCGTGCGGGACGACATGGGCCTCACCAACGTCGAGGTGATGATCCCGTTCGTGCGCACGCTCGCCGAGGCGAAGGACGTGATCCGCCTGCTCGCCGACAACGGCCTCGAGCGCGGCGAGAACGGGCTGCGCGTCATCATGATGTGCGAGATCCCGTCGAACGCGCTGCTCGCCGACCGGTTCCTCGAGCACTTCGACGGCTTCTCGATCGGCAGCAACGACATGACGCAGCTCACGCTGGGCGTCGACCGAGACGCCGGCGGCGCGATCGCGGCGTCGTTCGACGAGCGCGACGACGCGGTCAAGGCGATGCTCGCGATGGCGATCGACGCCTGCCAGCGCAAGAAGCGCTACGTCGGCATCTGCGGGCAGGGGCCGTCCGACCACCCCGACCTCGCCGAATGGCTGGTCGACCGCAATATCGAGAGCATGTCGCTCAACCCGGACACGGTGGTCGAGACCTGGCTCAAGCTCGCCAAGCACGCCGCGACGCGCGGGGCGATGACCGTGGCCGACTGACCGACGCGCGTCACGTCATCCTCGCGCATGCGGGAAACCCGCGGCGTGCGACGAAAGCCACCGGGCCCCGCCTTAGCGGCGACGACGTAGCGACCGCGGTTCGGGACATCCTCGCGCAGGCGGGATCCAGCGTCGTTGTCCTCAGACAGCGGTGAATCGGCCAAACGGCCGAAGGCGGGAACTCGCATGGCGTGGTGTCATCCGCGCATGCGCCGCATCCACTCGCGCCGGTTCGATTTCTCGCCGTCGGTAGCGGCGCGTCGCTTCGTTGCAGTCTCTCATTGCGCCACGGCGGCACTCGTCGCGGCGCTCCCGCTCGACGCGCTGATGGCGTCGTCGCTGATGCTGCTGGTCGCGGCGCTGGGGCTTCGCAGCTGGAGGGGCCTCGAGCGCGGGCTCGCCGGCATCGTGATCCGCAGCGACGCGACGCTGACCGCGCTCGCGCACGACGGCCGGGCGATCGACGGCACGCTCGCACCGGGATCCTCCGCGCTTCCGGGCTACGCCGCGATCGTCTGGCGCGCCGAGGATGCGCGACGCTCACGTTGCGAATGCGTTCCGGCCGATCGGCTGGCCGGCGAGGCTCACCGCGAGCTGCGGGTGCTGCTTCGTTACGCGACCAGCGGCGTCGACGCGCTCGCGCCGGCAAGCCACGCGCGGGCTTCGATCAGCGCGGCGCTCTCGGCCTTGCTCTGGCCCGCCAGAAGGTGGAGGTACAGCGGCACCAGTGTCTCGGGCAGCGGCAGCCTGCTGCGATCCTCGCCCGGGTGGGTGCGGCCGCGCATCGGCGAGCGGATCGGACCGGGCACGATCGCGTTGACGCGCATCGTGGGTCGCGATTCCCATTCGTCCGCGAGCTCCCGTGCCAGTGCCGCGACGCCGGCCTTGGTCACGCCGTATCCGCCCCAGTAGGCGCGCGGGGCAAGCCCACGATCGTCGAGCGTGAAGGTGACCGACGCATCCGGCGCCTGCGAGAGCAGCGGCACCAGCGCCCGTGTGAGTCCCATCGGCGCGGCGAGGTTCACGCGCAAGAGCGCGAGCCATGCGTCGTAGGACTGGTGCTCGAGCGGCCCGAGCGACCCGAGCATCGCAGCGGTGTGCACGAGCCCGTCGAGGCGCTTGAACTGCGCCTCGAGCGCGGAGGCCACGTTGCCGAAATCCGCGGCCTCGGCCTTGGCGAGGTCGAGCGGCAGGATCACCGGCTCCGGATCACCGGCCAGGACGATCTCGTCGTAGAGCTTCTCGAGGGCCGGGACCGTGCGGCCGTGCAGGACCACCGTGGCGCCGCGCGCGGCGCATGCGCGCGCGATCGGCGCGCCCAGCCCACCGGTCGCGCCCGTCACCAGCACGACGCGCTCGGCGAGGTCGGGAGGCGTGGCGTGGGAGGGATCGGGGAGCGGCACGGACGCAATGCGCGGCGTCCAGGATGCGTCGCGCGGGCGCGATCATAGCGCAACGCCCGACGCGACACGGTGCCCGGGGCGGCTCGATTGCGCGGCCTTCGGGGCACCGGTATAATTTCGGATTCGCCGTGGGGGTATAGCTCAGCTGGGAGAGCGCTTGCATGGCATGCAAGAGGTCAGCGGTTCGATCCCGCTTACCTCCACCACCGAACGAACGCGACGGCTCGCGCACGCGCGATGCGCGGGCGGTCGCGGCGCCGGCACCTGAAGCAATCCGGGTCCCCATCGTCTAGAGGCCTAGGACATCGCCCTTTCACGGCGGTAACCGGGGTTCGAATCCCCGTGGGGACGCCAGCGTCAACGCAAGTAGTTGATGCTGCACAAATCCTAGGCGCGTCAAGGTGTTGCAAGTGGGTTTGGCACATTCCTTGGTACATAACGGGGGGTGCCAGTGTCCCTTCCATACCTGTTCAAACGCGCTGGGCGCAAGCCTCAATTCCGTATCGCCATCCCGGCCGAGCTTCGCGCCGAATTCGATGGCCGCTCCGACATTCGCGAGCGTCTCCCCGCACACGGCATCAAGGCGTTCTGCCTAGAGCGCGGCGCGTACTGGAAGCGTGAATTCGACAAGCGCCTTGGTCGCGCCACTGCGTCACAGGTGCCCATCCGCGAAGCGTAGAGTGCGGCCGAAGTGGACGCTATCGCCCGTCATGCGTACTTGTGGGAATTCAGGGACGACGAGGAGTGCCGCGCCACGCACGACGAGAACGCACTAGGAGGTTATCAAGGCCCTTCGGGACGCGATGCGCCGGGACGCAGGCGAGGCAGTCCCCACGCCGGAAGCCCCGAAGCGTGCGAGCGCACCGCAATGGGCGATACGAGCCGATGCGGCCTGCTCAGAAGG
>DASTCK010000264.1:0-7196 GCA_035711225.1 Casimicrobiaceae bacterium | reverse complement strand
GCGCGCTCGACGGCCTCGCGGTCGAGCGACGCGTAGTGCGCGATCATCGCGCGCCATCCGCGCTGCGAGCGCGCGCGGGCGCCGGGCCAGCGCAGCGTGTCGACCAGCTCACGGGCCAGGCCGAAGGGAAAATCGAACGCCGCGACCCAGGGGCCGGGCGCGGCGAGCAGCGACTCGAACGACGCCCAGTCGGCGAGCCGGTCGACGCGCTCGATCGCCACGCGGTCGCCGTCGAGGCGCCCGTGCGCGGCCGTGATCGGCTTGCGCCGCGAAGGCGCGCTCGTGAAGTCGACTCCGACGACTCGCACCGGCGGGCTAGCGGGCACCCGGCGCGTCGAGCACCCGCGCGCGGAACCGCTCGAACCCTTCGTCGCGGTCGCTGTAGCCCGCGGCGATGCGCGTCGCGTCGCGCGCCTCCTGCGCGGCGACGAACGCAGCGATGGCGTCGCGCTGGTAGGCCTCGAGGTTGCGGTCGGCCGCGAGCAGGATGCGTGCGGCGAGCGCGACGTCCACGCTGTCGAGGTCCGCGAGGAAGAGCTTCTCGCCGGCCGGAACGTGGCGCAGCAACAGCCCGAGCGCGTCGTCGGCGGCCGGCGAGCCGATGACGACTGCGTCGGGCCAGCGCGAGCGCGGCTCGCCTGGCGCCCACGCCGCGGCGAGATAGTGGTCGGGCGTGCGCGTCACCAGGCCCTCGCGCTCGGCGCCCGCGCGCTCGACGACGCGCACGCAGGCGCCGATCCACGTCGCGCCGGTCGCGCGGGCGGCGAGCCGCGTCGCGATCGCGGCGCGGAGCGACGGGGGCGTCACGGCACCGCGATCTCGAAGCGCACCGTCTTCGCCGACGCCAGGTTCGCATCGAAGGGCCGGCGGTACGCGAGCTCGATGCTCGACGTGCCCGGCTGCAGCGCGCGGAAGCGGAACGTCGTGTGACCCGGTGCGCCGACGCGCGGCACGCCGGCCGCCGTCTCCGGCTGGTAATCGGGAAGGCCGACCTGCGAGACCGAGGCACCCGCGAGGCGCGTGAGCTCCCAGCGGTAGCCCGTCGAGGGCTCCGCGTCGAGGTGGACGGCGAGCGTGTCGCCGCGCTTCACCACCTCGCTCCGCCCGTCGATCGACGCGTCGGTGTTGCGGACGATCGGCGCGCGGTTCCAGAAGTCGGCGGCAGGGTTGGACGAGCACGCCGCGAGCGCGAGGGCGAGCGCGACGGGAAGGGAACGCACGAGGATCATGGGGTCTCCGCGGGAATCGGACGCGTCGCCGGCGCGGGCGCGGCGTCGCAGGCGGACATTGTCGGCCCGTCGCGGCGGCGACTCAAGCCGGCGTCAGCGCACGACGAAGTCGAAGCTCGCCGTCCGCTCGGCGGCCGAGAGCGGCTCGTCGTCGCGACGGTAGTCGAAGGCGACGCTCGCGCGCCCCAAGGCCGTCGCGTCGAAATCGAAGATCCAGTTGCCGCCGATGCTCATCTGGTAGACGTTCTTCGAGGTGAACCACGGCGAGCCGTGCACGGCCACCGCGTCCCCGCGGACCGCGGTCACGTGCCAGCGCCGGCGCGAGGCCTTCTCCGACTCGAGGCGCACGTGGAGGCGCGCCCCCGGCTCGAGCTCGATCAGCGCATCCTGCTCGGCGAGCGTCACGAACGCCGGATGCACGATCGCGCGGCGCGCGGGCTCCGGCGGCGCGCTCGCGCAGGCCGACAGCGCCAGCGCGAGGACGATCGCCGGCCGCCGCATCGCTAGAGGCCGGCGGCGCTGCGAAGCGCTTGCACGCGGTCGACGCGCTCCCACGTGAACTCGGGCTCGTCGCGGCCGAAATGGCCGTACGCCGCGGTCTTGCGGTAGATCGGACGCAGCAGGTCGAGCATCCTGACGATGCCCTTGGGGCGCAGGTCGAACTCCTGCTGCACGATCTCGGCGATCCGCTCGTCGGGGATCCTGCCGGTGTTCTCGGTGTAGACGGTCACGTTCATCGGCTTCGCGACGCCGATCGCGTAGGCGACCTGCACCTGGCACTGGCGCGCGAGGCCGGCCGCGACGACGTTCTTCGCGACGTAGCGCGCGGCATAGGCGGCCGAGCGGTCGACCTTCGACGGATCCTTGCCGGAGAACGCGCCGCCGCCGTGCGGCGCCGCGCCGCCGTAGGTGTCGACGATGATCTTGCGGCCGGTGACTCCCGCGTCGCCGTGCGGCCCGCCGATCTCGAAGCGCCCCGTCGGGTTCACGAGGTAGCGCGCGCCGTCGAGCATGTCCTTCGGCAGCACCGGCTTGACGATCTCCTCGATCACCGCCTCGGCGAGCTCCGCCTGGCGCTCGTTCATGCTCGGATGGTGCTGCGTCGAGAGCACGACCGTGTCGATGCCGACCGGCGCGCCGTCGCGGTAGCGCACGGTGACCTGCGACTTGGCGTCGGGGCGCAGGAACGGCAGCCGGCCGTCGCGACGCAACTCGCTCTGGCGCTGCACGATGCGGTGCGCGTAGTAGATCGGGAACGGCATCAGCGCCGGCGTCTCGTCGCACGCGTAGCCGAACATCAGGCCCTGGTCGCCGGCACCCTGGTTCAGGTAGTCGTCGGACGCGCGGTCGACGCCCTGCGCGATGTCGGGGGACTGGCGGCCGTAGCACACCATCACCGCGCAGCCGTCCGCGTCGAAACGCAGCGCAGGGTCGTTGTAGCCGATCCCGCGCACGGTCTCTCGCGCGACGCGCGCGAAGTCGACGTGCGCCTTGGTCGTGATCTCGCCGGCCATCACGACGAGCCCGGTCGAGACGAGCGTCTCGGCGGCGACGCGACCCGTGGGGTCTTGCTCTAGAATCGCGTCGAGCACCGCGTCGGATATCTGGTCGGCGACCTTGTCCGGATGTCCTTCCGACACCGACTCCGACGTGAACAGGAATTCGCTCATGGCCCCCCTCGTGGCAGCGGGCCGCCGTGGCCCTCGTGTGATCGCGCCGCCCGGGCTCCGGGCGCCCGCGCGGCAAAGCCATGGATTCTAGCAAATCCGGCGCAGGTCGCCCGAGCTAACCTCATGAGCGCAAACGTGCTTCCCGCGAGCCGCGCGGCGATCGAGCGCGGCGCCGACGCGCTCGCGCAAGGCCGCCTCGTCGCGTTCCCGACCGAGACCGTGTACGGCCTCGGCGCCGACGCCGCGAATCCCGCGGCCGTGCGGGCGATCTTCGCGGCCAAGGGACGGCCCGCCGACCACCCGCTGATCGTGCACCTGCCCGACGCGGGCCACCTCGACGCCTGGGCGCGCGAGGTTCCCGAGGGCGCGCGAACGCTGGCCGGCGCGTTCTGGCCCGGACCGCTCACGATGATCCTGCCGCGCGCCGCGCGCGCCAGCGACGCCGTGACCGGCGGGCAGGACACCGTGGGCCTGCGCGTGCCGGCCCATCCGGTCGCCCAGGCACTGCTCGCGGCGTTCGCGCGCCGCGGTGGCCACGGCGTCGCGGCACCCTCCGCGAATCGCTACGGCCACGTGTCGCCGACGACCGCGGAGCACGTCGCCGATGACCTCGGCGACCGCGTGGCGCTGATCCTGGACGGCGGTCCGTGCGTCGTCGGCATCGAGAGCACGATCGTCGCGTTCGACGGCGAGGACGTGCTCCTGGTGCGGCCGGGCGGGATCGGGGTCGACGCGCTCGCGCGCGTGCTCGGGCATGCGCCGCGCTCGCCGGGGGCGGATGCGCCGCGCGCGTCGGGGACGCACGCGTCGCACTATGCACCGCGCACGCCCGCGTTCCTGGTCGAGCTGCACGCCTTCGCCAGCGAACTGGCGCGCCTCCGCGAGCGAGACGAGGTGGTCGCGGTGCTGGCGCGCACCGCGCCGCGTCCGCCGGACTTCGACGGCCCGTGGATCGCCGCGCCTGCAGGCGTCGACGGCTACGCGCGGGACCTCTACGCGAACCTCCGCGCGCTCGACGCGGAGCGGGCCGACGCGATCCTGATCGAGGCCCCGCCCGCCGAGCCCGCCTGGCTCGCGGTGCGCGACCGGCTCGCGCGCGCGACCCACCGCTGAACGCGATGCGTCAGCCGCCCACGCGGGCATTGGCGCGCAGCCGCTCGAGCTCGGCGAGCTCCCGCTCGAGCGAGCGGTCGATCGCGTCGCGAGCCCCGAGGCACGCGATCCGGCACCCGTCGGCGAGCTCGCGCCGGCGCGACGCGTGCTGCTCGCGCAGGCGCCGATCCTCGCCGTCGAAGAACCGGTCCCGGGCGGCGGCGTCGGCGAACGACGAAGGCACGAGCGTCATCGCGACGCCGGGCGGGTACTCGAACACCGCGCCGCTCGCGATGTCCACGAGCATCGACACCATGCCGGCGACGCCCAGCCACGCCGCGTAGGTGGCGGCGGTCGCGGCGGGCATCACGGTGGCGAGCGCTGCCTGTGTCAGCGTCGTGCCCGTGGTTCCCTGCAGGCCCGAGAGCGCGCCCATCGTCGCGCTGCCGACCGCGCCGTTCTCGACGCCCGGCTCGAGCGCCGAGGTCGCATCGAGATAGCCGTCGGCGCGGCACGCGACCTGGTAGGGGTCGAGGCTCCTGCGCACGCGAACGTAGCCCGGGGTCCACGGGAGCGAGTCGACGACCGCATCGCCCTGCCGCAGCTCGCACGCCGCGCCGATGGGATCGGTCGCGACCTGGATGTCCTGCGTGATGCCCTGCGTGATCGTCGCGCATCCGCCGACGAGCGCAAGCAGGATCGAGGCCGCGAGCGCGCACGACAGCCGCGCCGCGCGGCCGGCGGCGTGCCGCGCGGCGGCTGCTAGCATGGCGGCCTCCGCGATCGGGCGCAGCGACGTCCGGCGCTCATCGGCCGACGCTACCACGACATGCCCGCCCGATCACCCTTCGTCGTCGTCGTCGCGCCCGACTCCTACAAGGGATCGCTCGATGCGCCTGCCGTCGCGGCGGCGATCGCCGACGGGCTTGGGCGCGCGGCTCCCGACGCGCGAACCGTGTTGCGCCCGATGGCGGACGGCGGCGAGGGAACGCTCGACGCGGTGCTGCGCGCGGCGGGCGAGGGTGCGACGCGCGGCACGCTCGCCGTCGACGGCGCCGGCGGCGCCCGGATCGACGCCGGCTACGGCATCGTCACGCACGACGGCGAGCCGACGGCGGTGCTCGAGGCCGCGCAGGTCGTCGCGATCACCGACGCGGCGGGCATGGCCGTGCCGGTCGCGGCGCGCTCGACGCTGGGCCTCGGGCAGCAGCTGCGCGCGCTCGTCGACCGGGGGGTCCGGCGGTTCATGATCGGGCTCGGCGGCAGCAGCACCAACGACGCAGGCGCGGGACTCCTCGTCGCGCTCGGGCTGCGCCTGACCGACGCGGGCGGACGCGACGTCGCGCCGACGCCCGACGGGCTCGCGAGGCTCGAGCGCGCCGACGCGACGGGACTCGACCCGCGCCTCGCGTCGTGCGCGATCACGATCATGTCCGACGTCAACAATCCTCTCGCCGGCGGGCGCGGCGCCACCGCGATCTTCGGGCCGCAGAAGGGGGTAGCGCGCGATCGCGTCGCACCGATCGACGCGACGCTCGCGCGTTACGCGACGATCGTCGAGCGCGCGATCGGCAGGAGCGCCGCGGCGAACGCCGGCGCGGGGGCCGCGGGCGGACTGGGCCACGCGCTGATGCTCGTCGGCGGCACGATGCGCTCGGGCGCCGCGGTGGTCGCCGACCTGGTCGGGCTCGATGCGGCGCTCGACGGCGCGTCGTGGGCGATCACCGGCGAAGGTCGCAGCGATGCGCAGACGCTGCTCGCGAAAGCGCCGTCGGTGGTCGCCGACCACGCACGCGCGCGCGGCGTACCCGTGTCGCTGCTGTCGGGGGCTATCGACGCCGCGGCGCTGCCGGCGCTGCACGGCCGCTTCGACGGCTGCTTCGCGCTCCCCGCGGGGCCGGCAACGCTCGATGCCTGCGTGCGCGATGCCGCGAGTCTCCTCGCCGATCGCGCGGAGGCGATGGCGAGGTTGTTCGTGGCGGCGCGGGAAGCAAGAGGTGGCGATGGGCGATAGGCGATGGGCGATGGGCGATAGGCGATGGGCGATAGGCGATGGGCGATGGGCGATAGGCGATGGGAACACCGCGTCGCGCCAGGATCCGGACGTCCTCACCGTCAAGCAACAGGCGTGGAGGGCGATAGGCGATGGGCGATGGGTACACCGCGTCGCGCCAGGACCGAAAAGCGGGGCTCTTCGTCGGTCCTCGTCCCGCGTGGCGACCGAGCGCCTATCGCCTATCGCCTATCGCCTGCTCCTACAATCACCGCCCCTCCCAGCGCGGCGAAATGCCTCACCGGCTGCCCGAGCAGCGGATCGTCTTCGACGAGCGCGGCGAGCCGCGACGGGTCGAGGCGCAGCACGCGCGCCATCGCCTGCGGCTCCATCGCGACCACGCGCGCGTTCGGCAGCGCCTCCACGCGGTCGGCCTGCAGCCCGTTGGCGAAGAACGCTGCGCTGTGCCCGGTCCCGGCGAGAAGCGCTTCGACGCGCACGCCGCGCGCGCGCAGGAGGCCAATGACGCAGGCGTGATGCGCGAGGGCCTGCGCCAGCCCCGCGACCTCGGCGTCGCGCGTCGGCTCGTGGCCCGACGAGTCCTCGACGAGGCGTACCGTCGCCACACCGCCGGCGTCCAGCGCGTCGAGGAGCGCCGCGTCGATCCCGACCGCTTCCGCGACGCCGAAAGCTCCCCGCACCGCGCGCACGGTCGCATTCGCGCCGTCCCGCTCGACCCACGGTGGCTGCGCGCGAGGACGCGTCACGTGCGCCGCGAGACGATCCTGCATCTCGCGTACCCGGCGCTCGAACGGCGCGGCGTCCCGCACGGCGAGCGCGATCCAGGCGCGCAGCGTCGCCGCGTCGTCGTCGACCAGGTCGGCCATGCCCGACATCGCGCGCGCCCGGGCACCGAAGACGCGCGCGACGGCGTTTGCGTCGTCCGCCGCGATCTCGCCGCGGCCGCGCGCCGTCTCGATCACCGCGGGCCCGGACACGCCGAAGCGCACGTGCGGCAACAGCGCGAGCCGGTCGCACGCGCACGCGAGCACCGACGCCCCGCCGAACACGTCGCCCGCGGCGATCGCGACGACGGGCACGCCGCTCGCGCGGAGGTCGACGATCGCGCGAAGCGCCCGCGCGAGCGCGAGCTCGGCCGCGTTCGCCTCGTGCAGGCGAACCCCGCCGGACGCGAGCACCAGGATCACCGCA
>DASTCK010000263.1:0-13207 GCA_035711225.1 Casimicrobiaceae bacterium | reverse complement strand
TGGCCATGTTGCCGGCGCCGAGGAAGGTGATGGACATGGGGCGGCGGTAGGCGATGGGCGGCGGAGGACGGGCGATAGGCGATGGGCGATTGGCGATAGGAAACCCGCGAGCGCAGGACCTTTCGGAGCGGAATACGACGCGCAGCGCTCGCGCGCCGCCATCCTATCGCCTATCGCCTATCGCCTATCGCCCATCGCCTATCGCCCGTCCTCCGCCGCCCATCGCCTATCGCCGCCCCCATGTCCATCACTTTCCTCGGCGCCGGCAACATGGCCACCGCGATCGCGGGCGGGCTGATCGCGCGCGGACGCCATGCGCGGGACATCGTGTTCGTCGATCCGGTGGACGAGCAGCGCGCGCGTCTCGCATCGCTCTACCCGGGGGCTCGGACGTTCGCGGCGCCCGTCGCCGACGCGTTCGCCGGCGCGACGATCGTCGTGCTCGCCGTCAAGCCGCAGCAGATGCGCGAGGCGTGCACGGCGCTCGCTCCGCACGTCGCGCCGGTGCCGGTCGTGCTGTCGATTGCCGCCGGGACGCGAAGCCGCGACATCTCGCGCTGGCTCGGCGGCTACGCGCGCATCGTGCGCGCGATGCCCGACACGCCGTCGCTCGTCGGCGCCGGCATCGCCGGCGTGTGGTCGTCGCCCTCGGTCGACGGCGCGGGCCGCCAGGCCGCCATCGCGATCCTCGAGGCGTGCGGCGAGGTCGTGCCCGTCGCGCGCGAGGAATCGCTCGACGCGGTCACCGGCATCTCGGCATCGGGTGTCGCCTACGTGTTCTACTTCATCGAGGCGCTCGAGGCAGCCGCGCGCGCCCACGGCTTCGATGCGAAGGATTCGCGCAAGCTCGCCTATGCCACGTTCGACGGCGCCGTGAAGCTCGCGCTCGCGAGCCCCGACGACCCCGCCACGCTGCGCGCGCGGGTGACCTCCAAGGGCGGCACGACCGAGCGCGGCATCGCGGCGCTCGAGGCGGCGCAGGTTCGCGCCGCGATCGCGGCCGCGGTCGATGCCGCCACGAGGCGCGCCACCGAGATGGGCGACCTCCTCGGCCGCGACGACTGACCGGACGCGTCCGCCATGGCCGCCCAGGCGATCTCGTTCGTGCTCGAGGTGTTCTTCGGGCTCTTCACCTACGGCTTCCTGCTGCGCTTCCTGATGCAGGCGCTGCGTGCGCCGTTCCGCAATCCGCTCGGACAGGCGGTGATCGCGCTGACCGACTGGGCCGTCAAGCCGCTGCGACGCGTGATCCCCGGGACGCGCGGCTACGACTGGGCATCGCTCGTCGCCGCCTACCTGATGCAGGTGGCGTGGCTCGTCACGATGTTCGCTATCTTCTCGAGCGGGTTCGCGGGCGTCTCCGCCAACGCGGCGCTGTTCGTGCTCGCGTCGGCGGCGGTCCAGCTCCTGAAGACGGTGCTGTGGCTCGCGATCATCGTCGTGATCGTGCAGGCGGTGTTGTCGTGGGTCGCGCCGGACGGTCCGCTGTCCGGGATGCTCAACGCGCTGACCTTCCCGTTCCTTCGCCCGCTTCGCCGCGTCGTGCCGCCGATCGGCGGGACGCTCGACCTCACGCCGCTGATCCTGATCGTGATCCTGCAGCTGATCCTGATGGTGCCGGTGCGATGGCTCGAGCAGTCGGTCCAGACGCTGCTGCGGTGACCCTGCCGCCCGCCGCACGCGAGGAAGACGGCGCGATCGTGCTCGCGCTGCACGTGCAGCCCGGGGCGAAGCGCACCGGCGTCGCCGGCACGCACGGCGGCGCGCTCAAGGTCAGGCTCGCGGCGCCGCCGGTCGACGGCAAGGCGAACGACGAGCTCGTGCGCTTCCTCGCCGAGGCGTTCGGCGTGCCGAGGCGCAACGTCACGATCGTTCGTGGCGAGGCGTCCCGCGACAAGACGGTGCGCATTGCGTCGCCGCGATTGCGCCCGGACCGGGAGTGGGGCCGCTGACCGCCGCCGGGAACGGCGCAAAGGCGCTTCGCTAGTCGACCACGCGGTCGGCGCGTGCGAGCAGTTCCCGCGGCAACGCCAGGCCGAGCGCCTTCGCGGTGCGCAGGTTGAGCACCAGCGCCAGGTGCGTCGGCTGCTCGATCGACAGCGTCCCGGGGTCGGCGCCCCTGAGGATCAGGTCCACGTAGCGCGCGGCGCGACGGTAGTTGGCGGCGAGGTCGACCGAGTAGCTCATGAGGCCGCCGGCGTCGACCATCTCCTCGAACGGGTAGATCACCGGCAGCCCGAGCGCACCGGCGGACTTCACGAGCGAGCTTCCCATCGCGTAGATGAGCGCCCCCGGCGCGATGAGCAGCGCCGCCGGCTTGTTCCTCGCGAGCGCGTCCAGCTTTCGCGTCACCTCGTCGGCGGACCCGGCTTCGATGAATTCGAGCCGGAACTCCGCCGTGCGAGCAAAGGACTCCAGGCTGGCGCGCATCTGCTCGTACAGCGCCGACGTCGTGTAGCCCGTGTCGACCAGCACGGCGAGACGTGCGCCGCGGGGCAGGAACGAGGTGGCGATCTCCAGCATCTTCACCGGCGTCGCCTCGTAGAAGCCGGTGACGCCGGTGGCATTGCCGCCCGGGCGTGCGAGGCTTTGCGCGAGCCCTGCGCCGACCGGATCGGTGCTCGCGGCCATGACGATCGGGATGGTCGACGTCGCCTGCCTCATCGCGACGTTGACGACGTTCGCGGCGGTGAGAATGACGTCGGGCTTCGATCGAACGACTTCGGCGGCCAGGTCGGCGATGCGCTCGAGTCGGCCCTCCGCCCAGCGGAGCTCGAGGACCAGGTTGCGCCCTTCGACCCATCCGTGCTCGCGCAATCCGGCGCGAAAGGCGTCGAGCAGCTTCGCGTGGGTGGTCGGCGATCCGGCGGTGAGCCAGGCGACGCGCCGCATCCCGGCGCGCGCGGGCTGCGCCCGGGCGAGCGTCGCGGCGAAAACAGCCGTTGCGGCGTGCAGGATCCGGCGGCGAAGGAGGCTCGGCATTCGCGTCCTCGCGTGGACTACCGGGCCCACTCTACCGCATCGCCCAAGGCGGGCGCGGCGTCGCTCGCGCACCCGGATCGCGGACGCTTCCCGTGCGGAAGCAGCGAAGGCGGGTGCGCGATCGTCGTTGCGTCAGACCGCGACCGAGACCGTCCTGATCGCGCCCTTGATCTTCGCGAGCATCTCGGGCGGCGGATTGGCCATCTTGTGCGCATGCTTCGCGTGGTCGGCCGCCAGGCGCATCACTTCCTCTTCCGTTTCGGCGCGGACCTCGAAGGCGCAGCCGCCCTTGGGATCCACGTCCATGCAGCCGAGCTTCTTGTACTGCTTGCTGGTGGTCATGATCGTCTCCTGTGGCGCCCGCCCTTCGTGGGCGGGCCGCCGGTCAACGTCGACGTGACGGACGCAGGATCGGCCGAACCGGGGCTTACCCCGGACATGGACGGCGGGCAGCTCGCGGTGCCCGATCCTGGACGATCATGCTAGGAGCCGGCGCTCGGGCATGTCAAGGCGCGCTGACGCGATCGACACGCCGGTGCACGAAGGCGGCGACGGATGGGCGAGCGACGCCGGGTCCCGCCTGCACGAGGCACGACCCATGCGATCGACGTTGACCGCGCACGAACGTCGCGCTGCCGGGGCGACGGACGCCGGGTCGTCGCCTCGCGCGAGACACGACGAATGCTCGACCCGTTACCTCAGGCCGTCCGCTCGCCGGCACGCGTCAGCGCGACGAATTCCTGCACCGAAAGCGTCTCGCCGCGGCGCTGCGGATCGATGCCCGCATCCGCGAACGCGTCGGGCGCGACAAGATCGGCGAGCGCGTTGCGCAGCGTCTTGCGTCGCTGCGAGAACGCAGCGGCGACGACACGCTCGAAGCGCGCCGCGTCCCGGATCGCGGGCCGCGCCTCGCGAAGAGGCGTCAGCCGCGCGACCGCGGAATCCACGCTCGGCGCCGGACGAAAGGCGCCTGGCGGCACCGTGAACAGCCGCTCGATCGCGAACGTCGCCTTGAGCATCACCGTGAGGCGCCCGTACTCGGGGGTCGCAGGCGGCGCGGTCATCCGCGCGACGACCTCCTTCTGCAGCATGACGGTGACGTCGCGCAACGCCTGCGCCTGCGCGGCGAGGTGGAACAGGAGCGGCGAGCTGATGTTGTAGGGCAGGTTGCCGACGACGCGCAGGTCGTGGCCGAGCGCGGCGAAGTCCAGCGTCAGCGCGTCGCCGACGATGAGCTCGAGCCGGTCCGGGCCGAACCGCTCGCGCAGCCGCGCCGCGAGGTCGCGGTCGATCTCGACGGCGACGACGCGCCCCGCGCGCGCGACCAGCTCGCCGGTGAGCGCGCCGAGGCCCGGCCCGATCTCGACGACGGTCTCGCCGGGCTTCGGCGCCACCGCGTCCGCGATGCGCTTCACGTAGTGCGGGTCGGCGAGGAAGTTCTGGCCGAAGCGCTTGCGCGCGACGTGGCCCTCGACGGTGCGACCGGCGGACGAGCGAGGACGCGACATCCCGACCGGCGCCGCGCTAGCGCGACGACGCGCGCGCCAGCTCGATCGCGAGGTCGACCGCGGCGACGAGGCTGCCGGCGTCGGCCGTTCGCGCACGTTCGGCGTCGACCGCGAGGTCGAGCGCGGTGCCATGGTCCACCGACGTACGCGGAAACGGCAACCCGAGCGTGACGTTCACGCCGTGCCCGAAGCTCGCGGCCTTGAGCGCCGGCAGGCCCTGGTCGTGGTACATCGCGACGATCGCGTCGTAGGCGTGTGCGTGCGACGGCACGAACACGGTGTCGGCGGGCAGCGGCCCGTGCGCGTCGACGCCCGCCGCCCGCGCGTCGGCGATCGCCGGCGCGATCGCGTCGATCTCCTCGCGCCCGAGGTGCCCGCCCTCGCCCGCGTGCGGGTTCAGTCCGCACACGGCGATGCGCGGCGTTGCGATCCCGAAGCGCCGCCCGAGCCCGTCGTGGACGATGGCGAGCGTCTCCCGCACCGCCTCGCGCGTCACCGCGGCGGGCACCTCCGCGAGCGCGAGGTGCGTCGTCACCAGCGCGACGCGCAACGGCGAGTCGCTCGACCCGCCGACGAGCATCATGACCACGCGTGGCGTGCCGGTGCGCTCGGCGAAGAACTCGGTGTGGCCGACGAAGGGCAAGCCGGCGTCCAGGATCGCGCTCTTCTGCACCGGTGCGGTGACGAGCGCCGCGAACGCGCCTTCCGCGCAGGCGTCGCACGCGTGGCGCAGCATCGCGAGCACGCTCGCGGCGTTCGTGGGATCCGGGTGGCCCGCGCGCGGCGGCGCGGCGAGCGGCTCGTGGCAGATCTCGACCACGCCCCCTGCGTGCGCGAACGAGGCGGGGTCGAACTCGGCGTAGCGCGGCGCGAGCCCGATGCGCGACGCGCGCGACACGAGGACGTCGCGGTCGCCGAACACCACCAGTCGCGCGTCGAAAGGCTCCCGCTCGTGGTGTGCCGCGAGCATCGCGCAGAGCTCGGGCCCGATGCCCGCGGGCTCGCCCGACGTGATCGCGATCGTGGGCGGCGCGGCGGCCATGCGCGCGCTCACTCGCCGAAGCGGACCACCTCGACGCCAGGCGAGGTCCGCAGCGTGAAGCCGCCGTCGCCGTCGGCCTCGATGCGTGCCTGCGTGAAGCCGTCGAGCGAGTTCGCGGGCGCCCCGAAGATCCAGAGTTGCTCGAGCGGGTTGGCCGCGTCGATCTCGCCGGTGTGCTGGACCGCGCGGCCGAGGGGCAGCGCATGCCCCTCCCGCCCGAACACGGGGAACTGGTCGAGCGACGCGCGGTAGCGCAGCACCTGCCTGCCCGCGTGGCGCGCGCGCGTGTTGAGGTCGTACCACGCGCCCGGCGGCAGCGCGATGTCGACCTCGCCGCCCGCGGCGACGATCGGCGCGACCAGCAGCGCGTCGCCGCAGAGAAACTGCGTCTCGAAGCGCTGCACGAGCGGGTTGCCCGGGAAGGCGAACGGCATCGCGCGCATCACCGGCAGGCCGGTCCGCGTCGCCTGCACGACGACGCGCTCGAGGTAGGGGATCAGCCGGTAGCGGAACGCGAGCCACTTGCGCACGATCGCCTCGGCCTCGGGGCCGAACGCCCAGGGCTCGCGCTCGCCGATGCCGTGCACGCGGATGTGCGAGCAGAACACCGTCGCCTGCAGCCAGCGCACGTAGAGCTCGGCGTCCGGTTGCGCGGCGCCGTAGAAGCCGCCGATGTCAGAGCTGTGGTAGGGATTGCCGCTCATGCCGTGCGACAGGCCGCCGCGGATCGACGCCGCCAGCCCTTCCCAGTCGCTCTGCGGATCGCCGCCCCAGCCGATCGGATGGCGCTGGCTAGCGGCCCAGCCCGCTCGGCTCCACACGATCGGCGGCCCGGCGTTCTTCGCCTGGAACCGCGCCGTCGCGTCGTAGACGCACTGGTTGTAGAGCTGCGGGTACACGTTGTGCAGGCGGGCGCCGTGGTCGCCGTTGAACGCGACGGCGTCGCGCGGCACCTGCTCGCCGAAGTCGCTCTTGATCGCGTCGACGCCGTCGTCGAACAGGCCCTTGTGCTGGTCGCGCCACCACGCGTACGCGGCGGGATTGGTGAAGTCGACGATGCCGCTCTCGGGGAGCGGCGTCAGCACGCTGCCGAACGGGCTCGTCGCCGGGTTGGTGTCCCAGCCGAACACGTAGGGGTCGCCCGACTCGGTCGTGAGCAGGTAGTGGCGCTGCGCGAGCTCGGCGAACAGCGGGTCGTGCACCGACACGCAGGGATACTCCCAGACGCAGACGCGCAGGTGATGCGCCTTGATCGCGGCGAGCGAGGCGCGCGGATCGCGGAACCGGTCGGGGTCCCACCGGAAGTTGAAGCGCGTCTCGACCTTCCAGGCCGCGCGCCCGTCGAGCGTCAGCACGTCGCAGGGAATCTTGCGCGCACGAAGCTTGGCGGCGACCTCGGCCGCCTCCTCGGGCGTCTTGTAGTACGCGCGCGACACCCAGAGCCCCAGGCTCCAGCGCGGCACGCCGGGGGCGCGGCCGGTGAGCTGCGTGTAGTGGTCGACGATCCCGGCGGGTGTCGCGGCGGCGAACAGGAACAGGTCGAGCGCCTCGTCGTCGACGACGATGCCGTAGCTGCGGTGCGACCAGTCGGGATGGCCGACGCCGTGCGTGACGCGCGCGGGCGTGTTGACGAAGACGCCCCAGGCGCCGCCGCCAGTGCCCGGACTCCACGCGAATGGCGTGTTCTTGTACGAGAGGCCCGTGTTGACGCCGAGCGCGTCCTCGACCTGCGAATGGACCAGCTGGCCACGCTTGTCGAGAGGACCGAACTTCTCGCCCAGGCCGTACACGGGCTCGCCCGACGCCAGCGCGAGCGACGCCATCCAGCACGGGCTCGCCCGGACGCGGCCGAACGACGGCAGCCGCGTGAAGCCGCGGAAATGCTGGTCGGTGATCGACGTGGCGACGACCTTGCCTTTCCACGACAGCCGGAACGCGAGCGGAGCACCGCCGAGCTCGAGCGTCGCGTCGCCGGCCTCGAAGGTCCAGGTGTCGTGCGACGCTTGCGCGACCGTGCAGGGCTTCGCGCGGCCGGTGACGAGCCCGTAATCGGGACGCGTGTTGGGGCCCGCGCGCACCCTGAACACGCCCGGTCCGAAGCACGAGACCTCCAGCACGTCGCCCGTCGACGTCGCGAACGACGCGCCGGTCGACGTCGTGCCGAGGCTGTTCAGCGCGCCGAGGCGCAGGAAGGCGGTGGCGTCGATCATCACGTCATCCGGCGAACAGGGGCTCGGGCAGGCCCGGCACGTCCACGCGCATCGCGAAGACGCCGCCCGACTGCGGGAAGCGCGCGAGCTCGTCGTCGGGCCGCTGCTGCCGCGCGCTCGTGACGTAGAGCGTGCGCAAGTCCGCTCCGCCGAACGCGCACATCGTCGGGCACATCGCGGGGAACGGCAGCTCGCGCACGACGCGCCCGGTGCCGTCCAGCTCGACCACCTTGCCGCCGCGGTAGAACGCGCTCCAGTAGTGGCCGGCGCTGTCGACGGCGCCCCCGTCGGGCCGGTCGGTCTCGCCGGTCCAGCGCGCGAACTCGCGCGGCCGCGACGGCGTGCCGCTCGCCGCGTCGAACGCGAAGGCGCGCACCACGTGGGTCGGCGTGTCCGCGTGGTACATCGTGCGCCCGTCGGGGCTCCACGCGAGGCCGTTGCTGATCATGATCCCGTCGAGCACGCGGGCCAGCGCGCCGTCGCGCTCGAGCCGGTAGAGCGCCGCCGAGTTGGCGTCGCGGGCCTCGTTCATCGTGCCCACCCAGAAGCGCCCCTGGCGGTCGACGCGGCCGTCGTTGAAGCGATGGTGGTCCGGCTCGTAGGGCGCGTCGGCGACCTTGCGCTCGAGGCGGCCGTCCGCGCCGGCGAGCCACACGCCGTCGCGCAGCGCGACGACGAAGCCGCCGGACGCGCGCAACCCGAAGCTGCCGATGGACGCCGGCATCGGCATCGCGCGGTGCGCGCCGGTGGCCGGGTCGAAGCGCACGAGCGAAGGCGCGTTGATGTCGACGAAGTAGAGCGCCTGCTCGGCGACCGACCAGGTGGGGCATTCGCCGAGGCTCGCCTTGAGGTCGAGCACGCAGCGGAACGGGGCGTCGGGCATCGTGGAAGGGCGGGCGTCACGCGCCCGGGCCGGTCGCGCGCGCGTGGATGCGCATCGTACAGGAGAACGCGCATCGCGGCGGCAGCACGCGCATCCCGGTGGACGCCTCGCCGCGCGCCGCGCGATTGAAGGCATCCGTCATGTGGCTCACCGGCTCGAACGCGAGGAAGTCGCGTCCGTCGGGCACGTAGACGACGCGCCGGTCGAGCACGCTGTCGGCGTCCAGCATCACCTCGCGGCGGCGCGCCGGCCATGCGATCGTCGCCGCGGCGGTCGCATGCTCGAACACGTGGTCGAGCGCCAGCGCGCCGAGCGCGCGAGCCGGCACGAAGCGCCAGTGGTCGGGCACGCCGGTTCGCACCAGCGGCAGCTGGGTCGCGTCGTTCTCCCAGACGCCCGCCGCGGCGAAGCCGAGCGTCGTGTCCGGCGTCTTCGGGAAGAACGGGTGCCAGCCGAGGCCGAACGGGAACGCCCGCTCTCCGGCGTTCGCAATCGACAGGCGCACGGACAGGAGCGCCCCCGCCGGTTGCGCGGAAAGCGCGAAGGTCTGCGTCGCCTCGAAAGGCCAGGGCCAGGACGCGGCGCTCTCCGCGAGGGCATCGTGCGAAAGCGCGACCTGCGCCGTCGCGGCCGTCGCCTCGACGACATCCCAGGCACGCTGCCAGCCGACGCCGTGGATCGCGTGCGGCGAGTCGCCGAAGTTGCGCGTCAGGCGATGCTCGCTCCCGTCGAAGACGAAGCGCGCGTCCGCGATGCGGTTCGAGTAGGGGATGAGCGGATAGCACGCGAAGCGCCGGACGTCGCCGGCGGCGATCGCATCGGGCGGCGTCGGCCGCAGGAGATCGACGCCGCCGAGCGTGAACGAAGCGAGCGCGGCGCCGACCCCCGGCGCGATCTCGACGGTCGCGTCGCCGGCGGCGAGTCGGATCATCGGGGATGCCCGGCGGGTGCCGGACCGCCGTCGTTCAATACGCGCCCTGCGGTTTCGGGGCGGGCGCCGCGCTGCCGCGCAGCTTGCCGAGCCACTCCTGCGCGCGCCCGACCATCATGCTCATGTCCGACCCGACCGCGACCCACGAATAGCCGTAGTCGACGAAGCGCGCGACCATGTCGGGATGCGGGCCGACGATGCCGCAGGGCTTGCCGAGGCGCCTGCATTCGGCGGCGGCGTGCGCGAGCTTCGCCTGCACGTCGGCATTCGCGATGTCGCCGAGATGGCCCATCGACGCGGACAGGTCGCCCGGCCCCACGAAGATCGCGTCGACGCCGGGCACCTCCGCGATCGCGGCGAGGCGCTCGAGCGCGTGCGCGGTCTCGATCTGCACGATCACGCACAACTCGGCCGCCGCGAGCCTGAAGTAATTCGGGATCGTCCCGTAGCGGCTCGCGCGGTGCACGCCGGCGGCGCCGCGGATGCCGTCGGGCGGGTAGCGCGTCGCCGCGACGGCGCGCGCCGCCTCGCGCTCGTCCTGCACGAACGGGAACATGAGGCTCTGCGCGCCCGCGTCGAGCGCGCGCTTCACCATCACGAGGTCGTTCCACGGCAGGCGCACGATCGGCGACGCGGGCGTGCCGGCGACCGCGCGCAGGATCCCGATCATCTGCGGCGTGTCGATCGGCACGTGCTCCATGTCGACGACGACGAAGTCGAAGCCGACGCACCCGAGCGCCTCGGCGGTCGACGGCGCGGCGCTCATGAGCCACACGCCGTGCTGCGGCTTGCCGGCGGCGATCGCGTGCTTGAAGGCGTTGCGGGGCAGGTCCATGGCGTCCTCGCTTCAGTCCGGCGGACGCAGACGCGTCGCGAGCTCGCCGAGATGGCGGCCCAGGTCCGCGGCCTGCGCCGGGACCAGGTTGAAGCCGATCCAGCCGTAGGGCGCGGTGCGCATCAGCAGGCCGATCCATTGCTGGTCCTGCGTCGGCCGCACCGCGAGCCGCGGCGACTCGATCTGCAGGAACGGCGTCGCGGGAACGTCGCCCTCGACCGCCGGGGTCATCGCCGAGCGGATCATGCCCAGGAACTGGACCAGGCGCTCGAGCTCGACCGCGCTCGCGACGATGCGCTCGCCGCCGATCGTGAGCGTGACGCGCTCGTGGCCCGCATCGATGTCGTACTGGATGCTCGGGATGCCGGCGTCGCCCATGTCTGCGCTATGCGGGAACGGTCAGGAGGGTTCGAACGCCGAGCCGAGCGTCAGTGCGATTTCGTCGATTGCTGCCTGCGCGAGTCCCGGGTAGAACGGCAAGCCGAGCAGACGCTCGCCGAGCTGGTCGGCGCACGGCGTCGGCAGGTGCGCGACGTGGCCGAAGGCCGGTTGGCGGTCGATCGTCGGCAGGTACCAGCGCCGCGTGCCGATGCCGCGCTCGCGGCAGGCGAGCTCGACGCGGTCGCGGGTCGCGGCATCGGGAAAGCGGAACGCGCAGACGCTGCGGACGGTGTCGGCGGGCGCAGTCTGCCCGACGAGACGCCCGTCGCAGGCCGCTTGCAGCGCCTGCACCTCGCGCGCGAACAGCGCGCCGCGCCCGGCGGCGATCTCGGGCCACCGGTCGAGGCTCGCCAGCGCGACGGCCGCGTGGTACTCGGACAACTTCGCGTTGGTGCCGGTGGCGACCGCGCTGCCGATCGGGCCGTCGTGCGGCCGGTCGAGGTTGATGCCGAAGTTGGACAGGCGCCTGATCGCGTGCGCGAGGTGGGCGTCGCGCGTGACGACGAAGCCGCCTTCGCCTGCGGCGAGCGGCTTGGTCGCGTGCAGGCTGAACACCGCGCAGGTCGGCCCCGGATCCCGCTGGTTGCCGAAGCCCGCCGCGGCGTCGATGACGACCGGGACGTGGGTGTCGCGCGCGAACGCCGACCACGCCTCGCCGTCCTGGTCGACGCCGAAGGTCGTCACCGGCACGACCGCGCGCGCGCCGATCGTGCGCACCGCCGCGCGCGCGATCTCGGGCGTCAGCAGCCACGAGTGCGGATCGACGTCGGCGACCACGGGCGCGAGGCCGGCGCAACGCACGGCGGACGCCGTCGCGATGAACGTCAGGGCCGGCACGAGGACCGGCGCGCCGGCCGGCAGCGCGAGGGCGCGAAGCGCGAGCTCGATGCCTGTGGTGCAACTCGAGACGCTGACGACGCGGCACGGACCCGCCTGCGCGAACGACGCGGCGATGCGCGCCTCGAACTCGCCCACCAGCGGGCCGAAGTTCGCATACCAGCGGTTGGCGTCGATGCGACGCAGGTACGGCAGCAGGTCGTCGGCCGTCGGCAGCAGCGGCATCATCAGCGGGATGCGTTCCCGGACGGCGGCGCCGGACATGGGCCTGTCCTCGCGCGACTTCGCGGTGCCGGCCGGGGATTCGCGCGGGCGCAACGCTGCGGCGTCGGTGGCGGCCATGCTCCCCCGTTCAGGCCTTGCGCGCGCCCTGGGCCGGCGACGCGTAGAAGATCGTGTCGTAGTAATAGCTTGAATGGTGGCGCAGCCGCAGCTCGTAGCCCGGCGCGAGCTCGCCGAACAGCTTCCACAGGTCGAGCAGGTCGTCCGCGTAATGATACGCGGTGATCGCCATGCGGGGGCGGCACTCCCGCAGCAGTCGCTCCGCCCCGCGCAGCGCGCGCTGCTCGAACCCTTCGAGGTCCATCTTGACGAACGTGACCTCGTCCATCACGTCGTCCAGGCGAACGACCGGCGTGTCGCCGCTGTTGCCTGCCGTTTCGTCGACATGCGAGCCCATCGTGCCGGTCTCGAGGAAGCGGATGCTCCCGGTCCTGTCGCCGACCGCCGCGTTGTGAAGGACGATGCCGGGCATGCGCAGACCGTTCAGCTTCTCGAGCTCCGCGTAGCTCTTGCGGTCCGGCTCGAAGGCGTGGATCGCGCGGAAGCGCCCGTCGGTCGCGGCGACCACCTTGCGCACCGTCGAGCCTATGTAGGCGCCGCAGTCGGCGACGATCTCGTCGTGGCGGAGCCGGAACGTGCTGGCATGGGGGTAGAGCCCGAAGTACTCGTCCTCCGGGCTCGTCATCGCATTGCGCAGGTGGCGGCGGTCGTAGGTGAGGCGCAGCAGCAGCGCCGCGTCGAGCGTGCCGCGACTCGCGTCGTCGGCCAGCGCGGAGCGCAGGGCGAGCCATTCCGGCTGCCTCGCGATCGTGCGCGCGCGCATGTCGGCGGGGGCCTGGTAGACGGCCCCGAGACCGAGCTCCGCGATCACCTCGACGAGATCGGCGCGCTCGACGCCGCAGCCGTCGAGCAGGCTCGCGAAGACCGTGTGGCCGAGCGGGCTCCCGGCGAGGTCGACGCCTACCAGCCCGGGAATCGCTCGTGACCGCGTTCGGAACTCATCGGAGGTCCAGCGCACCACCCCGTGGATTCGCTCGTCACGGTAGTGGTCGTCGACGACGGCGATGACGTTGCCGCAGCGTTCGACGATCTGGGGACCGTAGACGCCGCCGAGATGGGAGTAGGGCCCGAGCAGAACGAGCGGGCGCTCCCGCAGCCCCCGCCTCCGCTCGGGAAAGGCGCGGTCCCACGGCGCCCGGTAGTCGAGCGGCGCCGGCATCGTCGATTCGCGGGGCGTCATGCGATGCGGACCAGGC
>DASTCK010000262.1:0-5553 GCA_035711225.1 Casimicrobiaceae bacterium | reverse complement strand
GCCCGCGCGGCCGCGCGGCCGGCGACGATCGTCGTGCGACAATTCGCGCGGCGACCCTTCCCGAGGACTGTCATGGCAAGTCATCACGCACGCGCGCGTCGCACCCGCCTGACGGGCATCCTGTCATGGCTGGGCGTCGCGCTGCTCGCTGCGACGTTCGCAGGACCGTCGTTCGCGCAGGCGTGGCCGGCGCGGACCGTCCGCCTCGTCGTCGGACAGCCTGCCGGCAGCGGCGTCGACAACACGGCCCGCCTGCTCGCGAAGGCGCTGTCGGACCAATGGGCCCAGCCGGTGGTCGTCGAGAGCCGCCTGGGCGCGGGCGGGACGATCGCCGTCGAGGCGGTGGCGCAGTCGGCGCCTGACGGCTACACGTTGCTGTTCGCCGCGCCGCCCAATCTCATCATCCCGGCCGCCGTGACGGCGGACCTGCGCTTCGATCCGGTCAAGGACTTCGCGCCGATCGGTCGCGTTGCGCAGGCGCCGTTCGCCATCTCGGTCGGCGCGCACGTGCCGGCGCGCAACCTGCGCGAGCTCGTGGAGCTCGCGCGGGCGCAGCCCGGCGTGCTCACCTACACGTCGCCCGGGCCGGGCTCGCTCACCGAGTTCAACATGGCCCTCCTGTCGGCGGCGGCGGGCATCCGCATGAGGCCGATCGAGTACAAGAGCCTAGCCACCGGGATCGTCGACATGATCGCCGGTCGCGTGGACGTGTCGGTGAACGACGTCGAGGTGCTGGCGCCGCACGCCGCGGCGGGAACCGCCCGCCTGATCGGCATCCTCGGCGTGCGCCGCGCGCCGCGCGCCCCCGACGTGCCGACGGTGGCGGAGCAGGGGTTCCCGACGACGACGCTCGGGCTGTGGTACGGTCTGCTGGCCCCCGCGCAAACGCCGCCCGACGTGCTCGCCCGGCTGCATGCGGCCTACGAGACCGCGATGCGTTCCCCCGAGCTGCGCGAGCGCATCGCCGCGTTCGGCTACGAGCTGCTGTCCGACGCGCCCGGCGCGTTCGCCGCAGTGATCGGCGACGACCTGCGCAACGCGCGCAGCCAGGCGCGCGCCACCGTGCCGCGCTGAGGGCGCCGCGCGCTTCAGCGCCCGGCGAGCGCCGCCCGGATCTGCTCGAGCGCGCCGGGATCCTCGATCGTCGTGAGGTCGCCGGGGTCGCGGCCTTCCGCAAGCGCCTGGATCGATCGGCGCAGGAGCTTGCCGGAGCGCGTCTTCGGGAGCAGCGTGACGAAGTGCACGGACCCGGGGCGCGCGATCGCGCCGAGCTCGCGGTCCACCGTGTCCATCACTTCCTTGCGCACCGCCGCCGCGCCTTCCGGCGTCGCGACGCGGGCGGGATCCTTGAGGACGGCGAAGGCCACCGGGATCTGGCCCTTGACCGGATCGGCGACACCCACCACGGCCACTTCCGCCACGCCGCTGTGGGCCTGCACGGCCTCCTCGATCTCGCGCGTGCCGAGCCGGTGCCCGGCCACGTTGATGACGTCGTCGGTGCGGCCGAGCACGAAGTAGTAGCCGTCGGCGTCCCGCGTCGCCCAGTCGAACGTCGAGTACAGCGACCGGTCGGGAAAGGTCGAGAAATAGGTCTGCACGAAGCGCGCGTCGTCGCCCCATACCGTCGACATGCAACCGGGCGGCAGCGGCGGCGCGATCATCAGCACGCCTTTCTCGTTCGCCGTCGCGTCGGCGCCCGTGGACTCGATCACCAGCCGCACGTCGTAGCCGTAGACCGGGAACGACGGGCTGCCGAACTTGCGCGGCGTGTCCTCGACGCCCGGCTGCGCCGACAGGATCGGCCAGCCGGTCTCGGTCTGCCAGTAGTTGTCGACGATCGCGACACCGAGCGCGTCGCTCGCCCAGCGCGCGGTCGGCTCGTCGAGCGGCTCGCCGGCGAGGAACAGGTACTGCAGCGTCGACACGTCGTGCATCTTCATGAACGACGGGTCCTGCTTCTTCAGCACGCGGATCGCGGTCGGCGAGCTGAACATCGTCTTCACCTTGCGCTCGGCGACGATCTTCCACCAGATGCCCGGGTCGGGGCGGATCGGCAGCCCCTCGTACATGATCGTCGTCGAGCCGTTGATGAGGGGCGCGTAGATGATGTACGAGTGCCCGACCACCCAGCCGATGTCCGAGGTCGTGAACATCGTTTCGCCGGGCGCGACCTTGAAGATGCGCCGCATCGAGCTCGCGAGCGCGACCGCGTAGCCGCCGGTGTCGCGCTGGACGCCCTTGGGCTTGCCGGTCGTGCCCGACGTGTAGAGGATGTACGAGGGCTCGGAGGACTCGAGCCACGCGCAGGGCACCCGCGCGTCGAGGTGCTTCGCGCGGAGCTCCGCGTAATCGACGTCGCGGCCCGCGGTGCGCGGCATCGAGCGGTCGAGCCCGCGGTCGACGATGAGCACCTTCGCGGGCGGGTGCCTCGCGATCCGCAGCGCCTCGTCGACGAGGTGCTTGTACGGCACCGGCTTCCCGCCCCGCATGCCCGCGTCGGAGGTCACCATCGCCTTCGGCCGCGCGTCGTCGATGCGCGTCGCGAGCGACGCGGCCGCGAAGCCGCCGAACACCACCGAGTGGATCGCACCGATGCGCGTGCACGCGAGCATCGCGAACATCGCCTCGGCGACCATCGGCATGTAGATCAGCACGCGATCGCCGTGGCCGACGCCGAGCGACTGCAGGACGGCCGCCATCCGGTTGACCTCGGCGAACAGCTCGGCGTAGGTCCAGGTCTTCTCGACGCCGGTCTCGGTCGACAGGTAGACGAGCGCCGCCTGCGCCCCGCGGTCCTTCAGGTGGCGGTCGACGGCGTTGTGGCACAGGTTGGTGCGCCCGCCGACGAACCACTTCGCGAACGGCGGGCGCGAGTAGTCGAGCACCTGCGTGAACGGCGTGTGCCAGTCGACGAGCGACGCCTCCGCGCGCCAGAACGCGTCACGGTCGTGCAGCGAGCGGTGGTGGAAGTCGCGGTAGGTATGCATGCGGGGAGCGCCCGAAGGCGGCGATGGCGGTGGGCGATGGGCGATGGGCTGTGCGGACACTAGCCCGGATTTGCGCCCGGGAGCATGACGCCGGTCAAGGCAGCGGAACGGGAGCCGGCCAGGTAGCGTCGTCCCCTGTCGCCTATCGCCGCCTTCGATTCAAGGATGCGTATCCCGTCCCACCCTCACCACCGTCCGCCCGCGCACCATGCCCTTGAGGTAGGCGTCGAAGTGCGTCGGGAGGTCCTCGAAGTCGATCGTCCGGACCTGGTCGTGGACGCGGTCGGGGCGCCAGGCGACGGCGAGCTTGTTCCACAGCGTCTGGCGCAGCGTCATCGGGCAGTTCGCGCTGTCGGCGCCCAGCAGGTGGACGCCGCGCAGGATGAACGGCGCGACCGTCGTGTTGAGCTTCATGTCCGCCGCCAGTCCCACGGCGGCCACCGTGCCGCCGACCTTCTGCATCGACAACAGCCACGCGAGGATGTCGCCGCCCAGGTTGTCGACCGCGCCGGCGTACGTCGCCGGCCCGAGCGGGCGGATCTTCGAGAGGTCGATCTCCTGGCGCGGCAGCACCTCCTTGGCGCCGATCGAGCGGAGCCAGTTCCCCTCCTCCTTCGCCTTGCTGGAGATCGCGACCACGTCGTAGCCGAGCTTGGCGAGGATCTCGACGGCGACGCAGCCGACGCCGCCGGTCGCGCCCGTGACCGCGACGGGCCCGTTGCCGGGCTCGAGCCCGTTGTGCTGCATCAGGTGGATCGCCAGCGCGGCGGTGAATCCCGCGGTGCCGAGCGTCATCGCATCGAACGCGGTCATGCTCTCGGGACGGCGCACGATCCAGTCGCCCGGCACGCGCACGAACTCGCTGTAGCCGCCGTCGTGCGCGACGCCCATGTCGTAGGCGTGCACGATCACCTTGTCGCCCTTGCGCCAGCGCGTGTCGCTCGAGCTCTCGACCGTCCCGGACATGTCGATGCCCGCGACCGTCGGGAACTTGCGCATGATCTTCCCGGTGCCGTTGTACGAAAGCGCGTCCTTGTAGTTGATCGTCGAGTACTTGGTGCGCACGACGACGTCGCCCGGGTCCAGTTCGTCGACGCGCATGTCGACGAACCGGCTCTGCACCTTGCCGTCGTCCTCGAACGTGCGATAGGCCCTGAAAGTCGGCACCGGAGTCTCCTCGAAGTGGGAATGCGACGTCGATCGGGTCAGGCGACCTCCGCCGGGGCGCGGGCCCCCGCGGTGTCGCCGCTGTCGTGGGGGCGCGCCATGTAGTCGCGCGTGCGCATCTCGGCGAGGCGGCTCGCTGTGCGCGGGAATTCGTGCGACGCGGGACCCTCGCGGTACAGCGCGTCGGGCTCGACGGCCGCCGACGCGATCAGCTTGACGCTGTGGTCGTACAGGACGTCGACGAGCCAGGTGAAGCGTCGCGCCTGGTCCGCGGTCGCGGGCCCGAGCGCCGGGATGTCCGACACCATCACGACGGCGAAGCGGCGCGCGATCTCGAGGTAGTCGCGCTGCGAGCGCGGGCCGTCGCAGAGCGCCGCGAAGTCGAACCACACGGCGCTGCCGGACCGCCGGCGCGCGACGATCGTGCGCGCCTCGATCGCGAGCCGCCGGTCCTCGTCGGGGCCCGCAGCCATCGCGTCGAAGGTGCGGGCGAGCTCCTCGTCGGCCGCAGGTCCGGCCGGCACGAGCCAGGACCGGGTGTGCTCGAGCGTACGCAGCCTATAGTCGACGCCGCCGTCGACCTCGACGACGTCGAGCTCGCGCACGATCGCGTCGATCGCCGGCTGGAAGCGGTCGCGCTGCAGCCCGTCGGGCCACAGGCGCTCGGGGCGGAAGTTCGACGTCATGACGAACACGATGCCGCTCGCGAACAGCGCGTCCAGCAAGCGGCCGAGGATCATCGCGTCGGCGATCTCGGACACGTGGAACTCGTCGAAGCACACGAGCCGATGGCGCTTCGCGAGGGTCGCGGCGACGGTCGCGAGCGGGTCGGCGACGTGCTTGAGCGCCGCCAGCTCGACGTGGACGTCACGCATGAACGCGTGGAAATGCACGCGCGCCTTGCGCCGGATGTCGACGGCGGCGAAGAACGCGTCCATGAGCAGGCTCTTGCCGCGGCCGACCCCGCCCCACAGGTAGACGCCGCGCGGGAGCTCGGGCGGCAGGAGCAGGCGCTTCAGCGTCGACTGGCGCGCGACCTTGAACGCCTCCAGCTCGGCGGCCAGCCGGTCCAGACGCGCCGCCGCGGCGCGCTGCGCGGAGTCCGGCGCGCTGCCCCGCGCGGCCAGCCGCCGCGCGAGCATCGCGCCGACATGCTGTCCGGCGACGGCCTCGAGTTCCCCCACGGGACGATCTTACCTCCGGCGCGGCGGGGTGGCTTGTCGCGGTGCGGAAGGGGGAGCGGGAAGGCGGGAGTGGGGAGTGGATGGTGGGGAGTGGCGACCGCGAGCCCCGATCGGCGCCCCGGGCTCGTCGCTTCCACGGCTACTCACCACTCCCCACTCCCCACTCCCCACTTCCCACTCGCTACTCCCTACTCCCTACTCCCTACTCCCCACTC
>DASTCK010000261.1:0-11402 GCA_035711225.1 Casimicrobiaceae bacterium | reverse complement strand
CTCTGCCGGCGCCCGGCGTGCGATGCCGTGCGCCGCGAGCGCCCGGTTGACGGCCTCGGCGATTTCCGAGGCGGTGTCGACCAGCGTGCCGTCGAGGGCGAAGCTGATCAGGTCGTAGGCCATGCACCGAGGCGTGCCTGGATCAGGAGCTGGCCCCGACCAGGCGACGCTCTTCGTCGCATTGCGCCTGCACCAGGTCGGCCAGCTTTCCCGCCGTCAACCCGAAGTGCTCGAACACGCCGGGTGCCGGCGCGGACTCACCGAACTGATCCACGCCAAGTGAGGTGCAGCACCCGTACTGACCCCACCAGCGCGTTACGCCCGCCTCCACGCCGATGCGCGGCAAGCCACTCCCCAGCACTGCCTCCCTGTAGCTCCGCTCCTGGCGGTCGAACACCGTCGTGGACGGCAGCGACACCACGCGCACCGGAATGCCGCGCGCCTCGAGCAAGCGCTGCGCCGCCATCGCCAGCGACACCTCGGAACCGGTCGCGAGGATCACGGCAAGCGCGTCGCTGCGATCGCTGAGGACATAGCCGCCGCGCCGGATGTCGAGCACCTGCTCCGGCGTGCGTTCCTGCGCCGGCAGGTTCTGGCGCGACAGCAGCAAGGCGGCGGGCCGATCACGCTGCGCCAGGGCGTGCGTCCAGGCCACACCGGTCTCGGCAGCGTCGCACGGCCGCCACACATCGAGATTGGGGATGAGGCGCAGGCTCGCCGCGTGCTCGACCGGTTGATGGGTCGGGCCGTCCTCCCCGAGACCGATCGAGTCGTGGGTGAAGACATGGATGACGCGCTGCTTCATCAGCGCGGCCATCCGGACCGCGTTGCGGCTGTAGTCGCTGAAGGCCAGGAACGTTCCCCCGTAAGGAATGAAGCCGCCGTGGAGGGCGACGCCATTCATCACCGCGGCCATGCCGAACTCGCGCACGCCGTAGTTGATGTGGCGCCCGCCCCGTGCGCCGCCGCGAACGGCGCCGCAGCCGGGAAATTCGGTGAGCGTGGAGCCGGCCAGGTCCGCGCTGCCGCCCAGAAGCTCCGGCAGCTTCGGCGCCAGCATGGCAAGCACTTTCTGCGATGCCTTGCGCGTGGCCGTCGACTCGCGGGACTGACCGCATTCGGCCATCACGGTGATCAGCGTCTCCGCGAAGTCGTGCGGGAGCTCGCCCGCCATTCGGCGTTCGAACTCGCTCGCCAACTCGGGATAGGCGCCGCGGTAGGCGGCGAATCGATCGCGCCACTCGGCTTCCTGCGCGGCGCCCGTTTCGCGGGCATTCCACCGGGCAGCGAGGTCGGCCGGGATCTCGAACGGCGCATGCGGCCAGCCGATCGCGGCCCGCGAGTGCCGGACCTCCTCGGCGCCGAGCGGCTCGCCATGGGCCTTGGCCGTCCCGGCGCGCGCCGGCGAGCCCTTTCCGATCGTGGTACGGCACACGATGAGCGTGGGCTGGTCGACCGACGTCCCGGCCCGCGCGATCGCCTGCCCGACCGCCTCCACGTCGTGGCCGTCGAGCGGGCCGATCACGTTCCAGCCGTAGGCGCGAAAGCGCGCCGGCGTGTCGTCCGTGAACCAGCCCTGGACCGCGCCGTCGATGGAGATGCCGTTGTCGTCGTAGAGCGCGATCAGCTTGCCGAGCTTCCACACGCCGGCCAGCGCGCAGGCTTCGTGGCTGACGCCTTCCATCAGGCAGCCATCGCCCAGGAAGACGTAGCTGCGATGGTCGACGATCGTGTGGCCGGGACGGTTGAACTCGTCGGCAAGGAGCTTCTCCGCCAGGGCGAACCCGACCGCGTTGGCGAGGCCCTGCCCCAGCGGGCCGGTAGTCGTCTCGACGCCGGGCGTCAACCCTCGCTCGGGGTGCCCCGGCGTCTTGCTGTGAAGCTGACGGAAACGCTTGAGCTCGGCGAGCGGCAGGTCGTAGCCGGTCAGGTGCAGCAGCGCATAAAGCAGCATCGACGCATGGCCGTTCGACAGCACGAAGCGATCGCGGTCGGCCCAGGCCGGATTCGCCGGATGGTGCCGCAGGTGGCCGTGCCAGAGGGCGACGGCCATCTCCGCCATGCCCATCGGCGCGCCGGGATGGCCGGAGTTCGCCTGCTGCACGGCGTCCATGGCCAGTGCCCGCAGCGCGTTCGCCATCTCGCTCCGCTGGCCGTTGTCGGCGCGGATCACCCTGTCGTCGGAGCTCGAGCTCATCGTGGGTCCCGGTCGATTCAAAGGGCATCGAGAGCGCGCTGCCGGCGCTCCATCATCCGCCAGATGAACGGCGTGAAGATGAGTTGCATCGCGAGCTCCATCTTGCCGCCGGGCACCACGATCGTGTTCGCGCGCGACATCCAGGCGTTGTGGATCATGTTCAGGAGGTACTGGAAGTCGATGCCCTTGGGGTTGGCGAAGCGGATGACGCAAATGCTCTCGTCGGCTGCGGGGATGTCGCGCGCGATGAAGGGATTGCTCGTGTCCACGCAAGGCACGCGCTGGAAGTTCACGTGGGTGTGCGTGAACTGCGGGCAGATGTAGTGCACGTAGTCGGGCATGCGGCGCAGGATCGTGTCCGTCACCGCCTCGGTGGAGTAGCCGCGCGAGGACTTGTCGCGCCACAGCTTCTGGATCCACTCGAGGTTGATCACCGGAACCACGCCGATCAGGAGGTCGGGGTGGCGCGCGATGTTCACCTCGGGAGTCACGACGGCGCCGTGGAGCCCCTCGTAGAAGAGCAGGTCGGTTTCCGGAGGAAGGTCTTCCCACGGGGTGAAGGTCCCGGGATCCTGCCGGTACGGCGCGGCCTCCTCCGCGTCGTGCAGGTACTTGCGGCGCTTGCCGGTGCCCGATTCGCCATACCCGTGGAACAGTCGCTCCAGCTCGTCGAACAGGTTGTTCTCCGGACCGAAGTGGCTGAAGTGGCCATCGCCGCTGCGTTCCGCGGCGGCCATCCTGAGCTTCATCTCGTTGCGGTCGTAACGATGGAAGCTGTCGCCTTCGATGACGGCGGCCCGGACGTTCTCGCGCCGGAAGATGTTCTCGAACGTGCGGGTCACCGAGGTGGTGCCCGCTCCGGACGAGCCGGTGATGGCGATGATGGGATGTCGTTCCGACATGGCGCGGGGCCCGGGAATGGCGTCAATCGCGGAACAGGCTGCGCTCGGTGAACAGCGGACTGCCCGGGTCGCGAAGGCGAGGCTCGTGGTGATAGCGCTCGATGCGCTCGACCTCGTTGCGCGAGCCGAAGATCAGGCCGACGCGCTGGTGCAGCGAGCTGGGCGTGACGTCCAGGATCGGCTTGCGGCCGGTGCTGGCCCGCCCTCCGGCCTGCTCGACGAGAAAGCCCACCGGATTGGCTTCGTACAGCAGGCGCAGCCGGCCCGGCCTGGACGCGTCCTGGTTGTCGCGCGGGTACATGAACACCCCGCCGCGCATGAGGATGCGATGCGCTTCGGCGACCATCGAGGCGATCCAGCGTATGTTGAAATCCCGGCCGCGCACCCCGGCCCTGCCGGCGAGGCACTCGTCGACGTAGCGCTTGATCGGCGGCTCCCAGAAGCGGTTGTTCGAGCTGTTGATCGCGAACTCCTGCGTGTCCGCAGGAATCCTGATGTCCGGATGCGTCAGCACGAACTCGCCGAGGTTGGGGTTCAGCGTGAACCCGGCGACGCCGTCGCCCACGCTCAGCACGAACATCGTCGTCGGGCCGTACAAGGCGTAGCCGGCGGCGACCTGGGTCGCGCCGGGCTGAAGGAAGTCGGCGTCGGTCACGTCGCGGCCGTTGTCGACGACGTCCTGCGGTGCACGCAGGATCGAGAAGATGCTGCCCACCGAGACGTTGACGTCGATGCTGGAGGCGCCGTCCAGCGGGTCGTACACCAGCAGGTACTTGCCGCGCTGGCAGGGCTTCGGGATCTGCCTCGGCCGCTCCGCCTCCTCCGAGGCCATGCCGGAAAGATGGCCGTTCCACTCGCTCATGCGAACGAAGATCTCGTCACTGAGCACGTCGAGCGGTTTTTGCACCTCGCCACGGGCATTGACGCCGCCGGCGGCCGGCACCTGCACGAGCGAGTCGCCGAGCTCGCCGAAGGCGACGATGCGCGCGATCGCCTTGCACGCGAGCGAGACGTCGAGAATCAGCGCATTGAGCTCGCCGCTGGCCTCGGGAAAGCGGCGGCGCTCCTCGATCAGGTAGCGGGTCAGCGTCCAGCGTCGTGACAGGGGCATGGTCGTCGAAGATCGTCAGGAAGCGCCGCTGCCGAACACGCGGCTGGCGCGGATGTCCGCAGGCTCGATCGTGGTCAGGTCCTCGCGCGTGAGCTCGCGGTCGCGCTCGCCGAACAGCCGGGTGGCCTGACGCAGGCGCATCCGGTCGAGCGCGTTGCGCACGCTGCGGGCATTGGCGAAGTTCGGCTGCTCGAGGCGCAGCGACAGGTACTCGCGGAAGGCCTCGCCGGCGCCGGCTCCGAAGCGATAGCTCATGGCGGCGAGCATCCTGTCGCCGATCGTCACGAGCTCGTCGTGTCGGTAGTCCGGGAAGTCGAGGTGGTGTGCGATGCGCGAGCTCAGCCCGGGGTTGGACTTGAAGAAGGTGTCCATGCGGTCCTTGTAGCCGGCGAGGATCACGACGAGGTCGTCGCGCTGGTTCTCCATCACCTGCAGCAGGATCTCGATGGCCTCCTGCCCGTAGTCGCGCTCGTTCTCGGGGCGGTAGAGGTAGTAGGCCTCGTCGATGAACAGCACGCCGCCCATCGCCCTCTTGAGCACTTCCCGGGTCTTGGGCGCCGTGTGGCCGATGTACTGGCCGACGAGGTCGTCGCGGGTCACCGCGACCAGGTGGCCTTTGCGCACGTAGCCCAGGCGGTGCAGGATCTCCGCCATGCGCATGGCCACGGTGGTCTTGCCGGTGCCGGGATTGCCCGTGAAGCACATGTGCAGCGACGGCGTTTGCGCCGCGAGTCCCACGTTCAGGCGCAGCTTGTCGATGACCAGCAGCGCGGCGATGTCGCGGATGCGTTGCTTGATCGGGGCGAGGCCGACCAGATCGCGCTCGAGCTCGTCGAGCACCGACTCGACCTGGCTTTGCGCGAGCACCTCGTTGACGGTGTGCGCCCGGGCCGCGTCCGGCCCGCGGCCCGTCGCTACGCCCGGCGACGTGGCAGGCGTTGCCGTCGCGCCGGGGATCGAATACGCGGGCGCGCCCATCTCACGCGGCCTTCGCCACGGGCGCCGCCAGCGCGGCACGCATCGCGTCGATCACGGCCCGGTAGTCCGGCTGGCCGAAGATGGCGCTGCCGGCCACGAAGGTGTCCGCGCCCGCATCGGCGGCGCGGCGGATATTGTCGACCTTGATCCCGCCGTCGACCTCGAGGCGGATGTCCCGTCCGCTGCGCTCGATCAGGCGCCGCGCCGCTTCGATCTTGCGCAGCGCCGATTCGATGAAGCTCTGGCCACCGAAGCCGGGATTGACGCTCATGACGAGCACCAGGTCGACCTTGTCGATGACCCATTCGAGCACGTCGAGCGGCGTGGCCGGATTGAACGCCAGCCCCGCCTGGCAGCCTTGCGCCCGAATGGCCTGCAGCGTGCGATCCACGTGGGTCGATGCGTCCGGGTGAAAGCTGATGAGGTCGGCACCGGCCTCGGCGAAGGCGCCTGCCAGGGCGTCCACCGGCCGCGCCATCAGATGCACGTCCAGCGGCGCCACGCTCCCGTCCGCGCGCACGCAATGAGGCTTGATCGCCTGCGCGACCGACGGCCCGATCGTCAGGTTGGGGACGTAATGGTTGTCCATCACGTCGAAGTGGATCCAGTCGGCGCCCGCGGCGATGACGTTGCGCACCTCCTCCCCGAGGCGTGCGAAGTCGGCCGAGAGAATCGAAGGCGCAATGCGTGCCATCGTGTCGATCCCGCGCTCGATCAGGAGCGCTCGCCTTCGGGTTGGTCGGTCGCGTACGCGTGCACCGTGTAGCGGACCCTGCGGCCGTCGGCCTCCTGGCGCACCAGGCCGTAGCCGGGCTCGGTCGCCGGGCGATTGACGATGAAGCTCATCGCGATGCTCTCGACGCCCCGGGCCGCGTCGAACGCCATCAGGCGGATGTAGTGGTTCGGGAAGGCCTTGCGGCAGCCCTCGAGCTCCGCCAGCACGCCGGCAGCGTCCTTCAGGTCGAACATCGGGTTGCCATGCATCTCCCAGTAGGTGTTGCGCGGGTGCGGGTCGTCCGTGTACTCGACGCTCCACGCGTAGCCCTTGCGCAGGCCGTACTCGACCTGCAGCGAGATCTCGGCGTCGGTCAGGTCGGGCAGGAAGCTGAACTGGCCCTGCGTGAGGCGGCCGGTCGGGTTGGTCATCATCGTCGGATCCTCCGGACGTCGCGCGCTTCAGGTCGACGGCGACGGCGTCACCGCGTAGTCGCTGGTGTCGGTCGGCGTGTAGTCGAAGCTGACCTCGCCCCAGGTGTCGAGCGCCTGCTTGAGCGGCGCGCAGAACCGCGCCGCCGCCTGCAGGATGCGCGGGCCTTCGCTCGCGATGTCGCGTCCCTCGTTGCGTGCCTTCACGATCGCTTCGAGCGCGACGCGGTTCGCCACGGCCCCGGCCTGGATGCCCGCCGGATGGCCGATCGTGCCGCCACCGAACTGCAGGATCACGTCGTCGCCGAACAGGTCGACGAGCTGGTGCATCTGGCCGGCGTGGATGCCGCCCGAGGCGACCGGCATCACCTTCCGGAGGTCCGCCCAGTCCTGGTCGAAGAACAGGCCGCGCTGCAGGTCCTGTCGGGTGTAGCTGTCGCGGCAGACGTGGTAGTAGCCCTGCACGGTCATGGGGTCGCCTTCGAGCTTGCCCACGGCCGTGCCGGCGTGCAGATGGTCGCAGCCCGCGAGGCGCAGCCACTTCGCGATGACCCGAAAGCTCACGCCGTGGTTCTTCTGCCGCGTGTAGGTTCCATGACCCGCACGATGCATGTGCATGATCATGTCGTGCTTGCGGCACCAGTTGGCGATGCTCTGGATCGCGGTCCACCCGACCACCAGGTCGACCATGATCACGACCGAGCCCAGCTCCTCCGCGAACTCGGCGCGTTCGTACATCTCCTCCATCGTCGCGGCGGTCACGTTGAGATAGCTGCCCTTCACTTCGCCGGTCGCGGCACTCGCCTTGTTCACCGCGTCGATCACGTAGAGGAAGCGGTCGCGCCAGTGCATGAAGGGCTGCGAGTTGATGTTCTCGTCGTCCTTCATGAAGTCCAGCCCGCCCTTCAGACCCTCGTACACGACGCGCCCGTAGTTGCGACCGGACAGCCCCAGCTTCGGCTTGGTGGTGGCCCCCAGCAGCGGGCGGCCGAACTTGTCGAGGCGCTCGCGCTCGACCACGAGGCCGGTCGGCGGTCCCTTGAAGGTCTTGACGTAGGCGACCGGCAGGCGGATGTCCTCGAGCCGCGCCGCCTTCAGCGGCTTGAAGCTGAAGACGTTGCCGATCAGGCTGGCCGTCATGTTGGCGATCGAGCCCTCCTCGAACAGGATCAGGTCGTACGCCACCCAGGCGAAGTACTGCCCGGGCAGGTTCGGCACCGGCTCGACCTTGTAAGCCTTGGCGCGGTAGCTGTCGCAGGCCGTCAGGCGGTCGGTCCACACCACGGTCCACGTGGCGGTGCTCGACTCGCCGGCCACCGCGGCGGCCGCCTCGACCGGATCGACGCCCTCCTGCGGGGTGATCCGGAAGAGGCAAACCACATCCGTCGCCCTGGGCTCGTAGTCGGGCTGCCAATAGCCCATCTGGCGGTACTTGAGCACCCCGGCCGAGTAGCGCGCCCGGGCGTCCTTGATGTCGGTGGCGTCGGCGAGGATGGCGGGGTCGACGGGCTTGTTCACGGGCACTCCCGGGATGGCGGTCCCGCGGGGCGGGGGCGTGTCGAGAACTATAGGTTGTCAAAGAATTAAGGAAAAGTCAGACTTTCTTCCTTCTGGATTCAGTAGAACTGAAGCATGAACGTGACGATCCGCCAGCTGCAGGTGTTCGTGGCCGTCGCCCAGCACGGCAGCATGAGCCGCGCCGCCGAGGCGCTGCACCTGACGCCGCCGGCCGTGTCGATGCAGGTCAAGGAGCTGGAATCGCAGGTGGGCTTGCCGCTGTTCGACCGCGACGGCCGGCAGGTCTCGTTGTCGACCATCGGCGAGTACTTCCTGATGCACGCCAAGCGGGTCCTGCTCGCGCTCAAGGAGACCGAGAACGCGATGGCGCGCTTCCGCCGGCTCGAGCAGGGCACGCTCACCATCGGCATGGTCAGCACCGCGAAGTACTTCGTGCCGCAGCTGCTGGCGCGGTTCCACCAGGACCACCCCGGCATCGACGTGCGGCTGCACGTCGCCGCCAACCGCGAGCAGCTCGTGGCGCTGATGGAGGCCGGTGACGTCGACCTGTCGGTGATGGGCCGACCGCCGAAGGAGCTCGCCGCGCGCGCCGAGGCGTTCGCGGCGCACCCGCTGGTGTTCGTCTGTCCGACCGGGCATCCGCTGCTGAACCAGGGACGCCCGCCCGTGGCGGCGCTCGCGCCCTATCCGTTCATCGCACGGGAGCGGGGATCGGGCACGCGCAGCGCGATGGAGCAGTTCTTCCACGAGCACCGGTTCCAGCCGCGCGTCGCGATGGAGATGTCGAGCAACGAGACGATCAAGCAGGCGGTCATGGCGGGCATGGGCCTGAGCTTCCTGTCGCTGCACACGATCGGCCTCGAGGTGCGCAGCGGGTTGCTCCAGATCCTCGACGTCGAGGGGACGCCGGTCATGCGGATGTGGAACGTGGTGCACCTGCAATCGAAGGTGCTGTCGCCCGCCGCCGAGGCGTTCCGCTACTTCATCCTCGAGCAGGGCGAGGCGCACCTGCTGGCGCACGACGCCCCGCTGCTTTCGCGCGGGGAAGCGGGCGCGTGAGGGGTCGGCCGGGGCGCGCCTCCCCGGGAGCCCGGGGCGGAACGACCGGCTCGATCCGCGGCCCGCCGCGCGGCGGCGCGGCGAGACGCTACTTGCGCTTCAGGTAGAACGAATACTCGCGCTCGGCCTGGGACTGCGAGACGAGCTCGTTGCCGGTCTGCTTGCAGAAGGCCTGGAAGTCCTTCACCGCCCCCGGATCGGTGGCGACGATCTTGAGGATCTGTCCGCTCTGCATGTCGTTCAGCGCCTTCTTCGCCCGCAGGATCGGCAGCGGGCAGTTGAGGCCCCGGGCATCGACTTCCTTGTCGAAGGTCATGGTGTCATCCGCCATAGGTGGGATCATCCGGTGGACCGGAACGCTAGCCGAACCGCGCCAGGAGTCCGGCGATCATGCCGGCGTGCGCGGTGCGCGCCCGCGCGCCGGGAGGAGGTTCGTGTCGAATCATGCACGACACCATCTCGAAGAACGTCCGGTCGAGCGCCCGGCGCGCGGCGGACAGTTGCTGGGCGATGCTTTCGCACGGCTCGTCGTCGGCGATCATCCGCCGCACGGCACGCACCTGCCCTTCGATGCGCGCCAGGCGCGCGTCCATCGCCTTCTTCGCTTCCGGATCGTGCATGCGCGAGTCGTTCACGGCCCAGGTCCTTGCATTCGCCTCGGAGCGGGGGCGACTATACACCCCTGGGTATGGCGAGAACAGTCCCGCCGGCGCCGCGCGCCGATGCTGCGCCGCAGGATAAAGGCCGCTGAGGGGGCCATCAAAAAGGTCGGTTGGCCACATACTCTCCCCTAGTATTAGCATCCCCCGACGAAGGAGACCCACGATGTCCGCGCCGCCCGATACGCAAACGCCGGATCGCCTCGCCCAGCTCGATGCGCAGGCGCTGAATCGCCTGATCGACGAGCGTCTCGACGCCATCCTGCCGGCCAAGCTCGCCGAGCTGCGCGAGCGGAAGACGCCGTCGATGACGATCATCGCGACCAAGGGCACGCTGGACTGGGCGTACCCGCCGTTCATCCTGGCGTCGACCGCCGCCGCGATGGGCTGGAACGTGTCGATCTTCTTCACCTTCTACGGGCTCAACCTGCTCAGGAAGGACCTCCGTCGCCTGAAGGTGAGTCCGCTCGGCAACCCGGGCATGCCGATGAAGATGCCGTTCGGCCCGAACTGGTTCAAGAAGCTCAACTGGAACATTCCCAATGCCGTCCAGGGCGTGGTTCCGGGATTCGAGCGGATGGCCACGACGCTCATGAAGAAGACGATCAGGAACAAGGGCGTCGCCGGGATCGAGGAGCTGCGCAGCGCGTGCATCGAGGGAGGCGTCAACCTGATCGGGTGCCAGATGACGGTCGACCTGTTCGGGTTCACGCACAACGACTTCATCCCGGAGGTGACCGAGTACTGCGGTGCCGCGACCTTCCTGCCGATGGCGCGGGACGCCGACGTGAGCCTGTTCATCTGACGGTCGAGTCAGTCAATCAAGCAGACGGGGGGGACGCATGAAGAAGACACTGATGGCCGCCGCAATCGCCGCCACGCTCGCGCCGGGGATGGCGTTCGCGACCGACGGCTACTTCGCCCATGGCTACGGGATGAAGGCCAAGGGGATGGCGGGCACGTCGATCGCCGTCACGGGAGACGCGTTCGGAGGCGCCAACAATCCGGCGACGATGGCGTTCGCGGGCAACCAGTTCGCGCTGGGCATCGACCTCTTCAGCCCGTGGCGCAAGGCCGAGCGCACCGGCGGCGCGGCGTTCGGGCTCGACGGCTCCGCCGAGAGCGACAGCAACTACTTCGGCATCCCCGAGTTCGGCTACAACCGCATGGTGCGGCCGGATCTCGCGCTCGGCGTCACCGTCTACGGCAACGGCGGCATGAACACCGACTACCCGGGCGGCCAGCTGCCCTCGCCCGGCGCCTGCGGACCGGCGACCGGCCCCGGCACCGGCTTCAATCCGGCGCCCGGCCCGTACAACCTGTTCTGCGGCAACGGCAGCCTCGGGGTCGATCTCTCGCAGCTCATCGTCGCGCCCACGATCGCGTGGCGCTTCCATCCCGACCATTCGATCGGCGTCGCGCCGCTGTTCGCGTACCAGCGCTTCAAGGCCGAGGGCCTGCAGGCGTTCGACAGCCCCCTGTCGACGAGCCCGGGCAACGTCACCAATCGCGGCCACGAGGATTCGATGGGCTGGGGCGTGCGCGTCGGCTACTACGGCCAGATCACGCCGCAGTTCGCGATCGGCGCGACCTACCAGTCGAAGATCAGCATGGACGAGCTCAACGACTACAAGGGCCTGTTCGCCGAAGCCGGCGGCTTCGACATCCCGTCGAGCTGGGGCGTCGGCGTCGCGCTGCGGCCGACGCCGCAGTGGCTGATCGCGCTCGACTACGTGCGGATCAACTACAGCGACGCGAAGTCGGTCAACAACCCGAGCAGCCTGATCGTGCAGTGCGCGGGGGGCGATGCGTCGGCGTGCCTCGGCGGGTCC
>DASTCK010000260.1:0-8881 GCA_035711225.1 Casimicrobiaceae bacterium | reverse complement strand
TCCTGCGAGCACCGCAGCCGCTCGGTGACGCGGACCGAGATCGACGGGCGCCGGACGGTCCTGGCGGACCGCTACGAGGGCAAGCGCCTCAACTCGCCGAACGACGTCGTCGTCAAGAGCGACGGCAGCGTCTGGTTCTCGGACCCGAGCTACGGCATCGACTCCGACTACGAGGGGGACGCCGCGCCAGGCGAGATCGGCGTGTGCCACGTCTACCGCGTCGACCCGGCGAGCGGTCGCGTGACCGTCGTCGCCTCGGACTTCGAGAAGCCGAACGGCCTGGCGTTCTCGCCCGACGAGTCGCTGCTCTACATCGCCGACACCGGCGCCACGCATCGCGCCGACGGCCCGCACCACGTCCGGCGCTTCCGGGTGTCCGCCGACGGCAAGTCGCTGAGCGGCGGCGAGGTGTTCGCGGAATGTCCGGTGGGCCTGTTCGACGGCTTCCGCGCCGACGTGCACGGCAACCTGTGGCTGTCGGCCGGCGACGGCGTGCGCTGCCACGCGAGCGACGGCACGCTGCTCGGGCGCGTCGTGATTCCCGAGTCGGTCGCGAACGTCTGCTTCGGCGGCCCGAAGCTCAACCGCCTGTTCGTGTGCGCGACCAGCTCCCTGTACTCGGTCTATCTGAACACGCGGGCAGCGCCGCGCCCGTAGCCGGCGCCTAGCCGGAGGGCGGCACGTAGCCCTGCGGCACCTCAGCGCCGCCGCCGAAGAAGTGCTTCTCCATCTGCTCGGCGAGCCACTTGCGCGCGCGCGGATCGGCGAGCGACAGGCGATTCTCGTTGACGAGCATCGTCTGGTGCTTGATCCACTGCTGCCACGCCTCCTTCGAGACGTTCTCGTAGAGGCGCTTGCCGAGCTCGCCCGGGTAGGGCGGGAAGTCGAGTCCCTCGGCCTCGCGACCGAGCTTGATGCATTTCACTGTGCGAGCCATGGCGGAATCCTGGTAAGGCGGCGATAGGCGATAGGCGATAGGGCGTCGGGGCGGTAGCGGCTGCTGCGACAGCCATGGCCGATACTGCATTCTAGCCCGTCATGCACCCGTGGACGGGCGGGGGCGAGCGCGCCCGACCTATCGCCTATCGCCCATCGCCCATCGCCGCTTCTTGCCTTACAGGGCCTTGCGGTACACCTGCGACTTCCGCTGGTAGTTGTAGAGCGCCTGCTTCTGGCGCGGCAGGTCGGCGATCGTCGCGGGGCGGAAGCCGCGCTCGAGGAACCAGCCGGCGGTGCGCGTCGTGAGCACGAACAGCGCGGCGAGCTTGTGCTTGCGCGCGCGCGACTCGATCTCCTGCATCAGCGCCTCGCCGTAGCCCTCGCGGCGGAAGTCGGGGTGCACGGCGAGCGCCGCCAGCTCGCCGACGCGCTCCTCGGGGAACGCGTAGAGCGCGGCGCAACCGATGATCTGGTTGTCGTACTCGGCGACGACGAAGCGCTCGATCTCGGTCTCGAGGCGCTCGCGCGAGCGGCGGACCAGCACGCCCTGCTCCTCGAGCGGCTCGATGATCTGCAAAATGCCCAGCACGTCGTCGATCGTCGCGTTGCGCATGTGCGCGAGCGGCGCGGACGACACCATCGTCCCGACCCCGTCACGCGTGAAGAACTCGAGCAGCAGCGCGCCGTCCATGTGTCGCGACAGCAGGTGGGCGCGGACGACGCCGTTGTCGCAGGCGCGAACGGCGCAGGGCAGGTAGTGGCGGACGTCGGCCGGGAGCTTGCCGGGGTGGGCGAGCAGCGCTTCCGCGTCGCGCGTCGAAAGGTCGGTCAGCAGGCGCTTGCGGCCGTTGCGCACGCCGTCGGTCTCCATCAGGAACACGAGCTTGTGCGCGGCGAGCCGCACCGCCACCTGCATCGCGACCTCCTCGAGCGCCAGGTTGAAGAGCTCGCCGGTGGGCGAGTAGCCGAGCGGCGAGATCAGCACGATGTCGCCGTCGTCGAGCCGCTGGCGGATCGCCTCGGTGTCGACGCGGCGCACCTCGCCGGTGAGCATCATGTCGACGCCCTCGACGACGCCCATCGGCTTCGCGGTGATGTAGTTGCCGCTCGACACGCGGTTGTACGCGCCCGCCATCGGCGAATTGGCGATGCCGAGCGACAGCATGGCCTCGATGCGGCTGCGCGCCTGGCCCGCGGCCTCGAGGACGCAGTCCATCGTCTCGGCGTCGGTGACGCGCAGACCCTGGTGGTAGCGCGACGGCAGGTTCTGCTGCGCGAGGATGGCCTCGATCTGCGGGCGCATCCCGTGCACGACGACGAGACGGATGCCGAGGCTGTGCAGCAGGTTGAGGTCGTGGATGATGCCGAGGAACGCCTCGTCGGCGACGACCTCGCCGCCGAACGCGATCACGAAGGTCTTGCCGCGAAACGCGTGGACGTAGGGGGCGGCGGCGCGGATCCACTGCACGAAGCCGCGCATCGCCGCGGATCGGGCATCGGGAGGGGCGGCGGGGTCGCGGGCCATCGGGGGTGTCGCGGGACGGCGGATTATAGCGTCGGCGCTCGCCTATAATTCGCCCGTCGACGACACCTTCCGCCGCCCTCGGCGGAGCGCTCCGCGCAGGCGGGCCCCACTCGCCGTCGGCCCCGTCGATGTCCACGCCGCTCCTCGCCCATCTCAACCCGCAGCAGCTCGAGGCGGTGACGTTGCCGCACGGCTCGGCGCTGGTGCTCGCCGGGGCCGGCAGCGGCAAGACCCGCGTGCTGACGACGCGCATCGCGTGGCTGCTCGCCACCGGGCAGGCGTCGCCGCTGTCGGTCCTCGCCGTCACGTTCACGAACAAGGCGGCGCGCGAGATGCTGCTGCGCCTCTCCGCGCTGACGCCGATGAGCGTGCGGGGCATGTGGATCGGCACCTTCCACGGCCTGTGCAACCGGATGCTGCGCGCGCACCACCGGGACGCGAACCTGCCGCAGCTGTTCCAGATCATGGACACCGCCGACCAGCTCGCGCTGATCAAGCGGATGTACAAGGCGCACAACCTCGACGACGAGCGCTTCCCGCCGAAGCAACTGGCGTGGTTCATCTCGGCGGCGAAGGAGGCTGGCCTGCGCCCGCCCGCGGTCGAGGCGGGCGACGAGTTCGCCCGGCGCCAGGTCGAGCACTACGCGCTCTACGAGGCGATGTGCCAGCGCGAAGGCGTCGTCGACTTCGCCGAGCTCCTGCTCCGAAGCTACGAGCTCCTCGCCGGCAACGAGCCGATCCGGCGCCACTACCAGCGCCGCTTCTCGCACGTCCTCGTCGACGAGTACCAGGATACCAACCTGCTGCAGGTCAGGTGGCTGCGCCTGTTGGCCGGCGCCGACGCCGCGGTATTCGCGGTCGGCGACGACGACCAGTCGATCTACGCGTTCCGCGGCGCCAACGCGGCGAACATGCAGCACTTCGAGCGCGACTTCGGCGGTGCGCGAACCGTGAAGCTCATCAAGCTCGAGCAGAACTACCGCTCGCACGGGCATATCCTCGACGCGGCGAACGCGCTGATCCGGCACAACCGCGCGCGTCTCGGCAAGGAGCTGTGGACGAGCGAGGGCAAGGGCGAGCCGGTCCGCGCGTTCGCCGCGCCGTCCGACCTCGACGAGGCCGCGTTCGTCGTCGACGTCGTCAAGGGCCTCTCCGACGAGGGCGTGCCGCTCTCCGAGATCGCGCTCCTCTACCGCAGCAACGCGCAGTCGCGCGTGCTCGAGCACGCGCTGTTCAGCGCCGGACTGCCGTACCGCGTGTGGGGCGGGATGCGTTTCTTCGAGCGCGCCGAGGTCAAGCACGCGCTCGGCTACCTGCGGCTCGTAGCGGCGCCGGAGGACGACGGCGCGTTCCTGCGCGTCGTGAACTTTCCGCCGCGCGGCATCGGCGCCCGCTCGCTCGAGCAGCTGCAGGACGTCGCGCGCGGCCGCGGCACGAGCCTGTGGCAGGCGGCGGCGAGCGGCGCGGTGGGCGGCAAGGCCGGCTCGAGCCTCGCGACGTTCGTCCGCCTCGTGGAGAAGCTTCGCGCGGAGACCGTCTCGTTGCCGCTGCCCGAGGCCGTCGAGCACGTGATCGAGGGCTCGGGCCTGAAGGCGCACTACAAGGCCGAGAAGGACGGCGACGACCGCGTCGAGAACCTCGACGAGCTCGTGAATGCCGCCCAGGGCTTCGTGCGCGAGGCGGACATCGCGAGCGACGCGCCGATGCTGTCCGACCGCGTCGCGCCCGACGCGCCGGCGCCCGAAGACGGGCCCGCCGAGGGGGCGACGGACCCGCTGACCGCCTTCCTCGCGCACGCGGCTCTCGAAGCCGGCGAGACGCAGGAGGCCGAGGGCCGGCCGGCGCTTCAGCTGATGACCGTGCATTCGGCCAAGGGACTCGAGTTCCACACGGTGTTCGTGACCGGCCTCGAGGAAGGGCTGTTCCCGCACGAGAACAGCCTGAACGAGATGGACGGTCCCGAGGAGGAGCGCCGGCTCATGTACGTGGCGCTCACGCGCGCGCGGCGCAAGCTCTACCTCACGCACGCGCAGTCGCGCATGCTGCACGGGCAGACGCGCTACCACATCGCGAGCCGCTTCCTCGACGAGATTCCGCGCGACCTGGTCCTGTGGCTGTCGCCGCCCCGCAAGCGCTACGGCGCCATCGACATCGACGAATCGGAATGGGGCGCGATCCGCGCCGCTCCGCAGGCCACCGCTGCTGCGCCGGCATGGCGCGTCGGCCAGAACGTCCGTCACGCGAAGTTCGGCGTGGGCGTGATCGTCGACGCCGAGGGACGCGGCAACGACGCGCGCGTGCAGGTCAACTTCCGCGAGTCGGGCCTCAAGTGGCTCGCGCTGGAGTACGCGAAGCTCGAGCCGGCCTGACCGCGATGCCGGATCCAGGTTCGCTACCTGGTTGCGAACCTGGATCCTGACGGGAGGCGTCAGCGGAGGGGTGCCCGAACGCCGTCGGCCGCTTCCGGGGCCAGGAAGTCGTCCACCGCCGCCGAGGCGGACGGGAAGAAGCGTTCGTGCGCGACCTCGTGCCCGGCGAGCATCCGGTGGACCTGCTCGCGCAACGGCCGGTTGGCGCGTGCAATGCGAAGGTCGACCCCGCGACCTTCGAGGTCGTCGTGCAATTCCGTGAGCACCCGGGCCGCCGTGACGTCGATCGTCCACACCGCCTGCAGGTCGAGCACGACGAGGCGCGTTGCCGGATCGGCCGCTCGAGCGAGCGTGCGCACGCGGTCGGCCACGTAGTGCGCGTTCGCGAAGACCAGGGGCGCGTAGAGCCGGTACACGATCACGCCGGGCGGCGAGGCGCCCGGCTCGTCGTCGTCGAGGTCGTGGAAATGCGTGTCGCCGGCACGGCGGCGCAGCACGGCATCGCGGGGGCGTGCCACCTCGACGAGCACCTGCAGGAACGCGAGCGCGACGCCGATCAGCATGCCGGGCAGCACGCCGAGCACCAGCACGCCGACGCTCACGCCGAGCGCGATCCAGAACGCACGCCGGTCGAGGCGCCACAGCTCGCGGACGCCCGCCGCGTCGATCAGGTGCAGGCCCGCCACGATCAGGATCGCGGCGAGCGCCACGTGCGGAAGCCACGCGAGCGTCGGCATCAGGAACGCCGTGAAGACCACGAGCAGCACGAGCGCGACGAGCTGGGTACCCTGCGATGCGCCGCCTGTCACGTCGGCGGTGACCGAACGGGAGCTGCTCGCCCCGACGTTGAATCCGCCCGCGGCCCCGGCCGCCACGTTGGCGGCTCCCAGCGCGCGCAGCTCGGCGCCCGCGTCGAACGACTCGCCACGGCGTCCGGCCAGCATCCGCGCGAGCACGACGCCTTCCGCGAACGTGAGGAACCCGAGCGCCAGGGCGCCGCCCGCCAGATCGCCGATGTCGGCCACGGAGGCCGTGGGAATCGCGAGGCTGGGTAGCCCGGGCCCTACGGCGGAAAGCGTCGCGACGCCGGCGTCGCGCAGGCCCAGGGCAGCGAGCGCAGCGACGGCCAGGATGCACGCGACGAGGGGCGCGGGCACGCGCGGAAGCCATGCACGGCAGGCGAGCATCGTCGCGATGAGCACGAGGCCCAGCACGAACGTCGGGCCGTGCGCGCGGGGGAGAGCCAGGATCGCGTCGACGAGCCGCCACGCCAGCCCGTCGTGCGTCGCCGGGACACCGAGGAGCGCTGGAAGCTGCGAGACGATCAGCACCAGCGCGGCGCCGTTGGCGTAGCCCACGAGGACCGGCCGCGCGAGCGCATCGGCGACCTGCCCGAGCCCCAGCCGGGACGCGCCGAGCAGGACGACGCCCGTCATGATCGCGAGCAGCGCCGCGAGGGCGGCCGTGCGCACGGGATCGCCGGCCGCGAGCGGCGCGATGACGGCCGCGGCGAGCAGCGCGATCGTCGTGTCGGGGCCGACGATCACGCAACGCGACTGAGCGAGGAGCAGGTAGACCGCCATCGACGCGATCGCTGCGTGGAGGCCGCTCGCCGCGGGCAGCCCGACGAGCTCGGCGTAGGCCAGCACGGACGGGATCATCACGACGGCGACGGACGCGCCGGCGAACGCGTCGCCGCGCCAGGCGCCCGGCGACGGCGGAACGAGCTGCGCGAGACCCGGGAGCCAGCGACGCCAGGCCGCGGAGCCCGTCGGAGTCATCGCGCGACGGCCGTCAGGGGCGCGGCGGCGCGCGCGAGGGCGTCAGCGGCGCCAGCGTCTCGCCGGCGTGGAAGACGTCGCGGTAGCTCACGTAGTCCGACACGTGCAGCGTCGCCGCGAAGAAGAAGATGTAGGGCAGGAGGACCGCCACGCCCAGCACCGCGGCCACCGAAGGCGGCAGCGCCATCGTCAGGAGGGCGAGCGCGACCCCGGGCAGCATGCCTCCCAGCAGGAACACGGTGAACCCGTAGACGACGAGCGGCCGCCAGTTGGCGATGGCGGCGCGCAGCGAGTGCGCGAGCGCGCTCGTCGCCGGGAGGTCCTGGAACACCACGAGGCCCGGCGCGAACCACAGCGCACCCAGCGTCGGCAGCGCGACCAGCACCGCGAACAGCATCGCGAGCTGCGTGCGCGTGTCGCGCAGCGTTGCATTGAGCGTCGCGCTCCAGGCCTCGCGTTCCGACGCCGTGGCGGGCGCGGGCGCGGTCAGCGTGTCGAGGAGCTTGCCGCCGTCGACGACCGCGGTCGACAGCACGGCGACGGTGATGCCGGTGACGAAGACCGCGCCCAGGATCAGCAGCGCGCGCAGGTTGGATCGGAAGCCCTGGAACAGGTCGGGCACGCGCGGCGTTCCGCCGCGCTCCTGCGTCCATGCCGCCGCGAGGAAGCCCACCGCGAACACCGGCTTGATCAGCGGCACCGCGAGCTGGCCCACGAACGGCACGAGGTCGACCGCCATCATGACGACGTAGTAGGTCGCGAGCAGGAACAGCCACGGCATGCGCGCGCGTGAGAACAGCACCCAGGCGTTCGCGAGCCATGCCGCCCCGCGGCGCGCCGGATGCACCGAGTACACGACGTCGCGCGGCGTGTCCATGCGCCTCAGGCCGCGCGCACGCTCGGCAGCGCGGGGATCGTGGCGATGCGGTGCGCGAGGATGCGCTCGAACACGACCGGATCGTGCGCGTGCACGAGCTCGCCGGGGCGAGGCAGGTGCAGGTCGTAGAGCCTCGACAGCCAGAACCGCAGCGCGGCCGCGCGCAGCAGCGTCGGCCATTGCTCGCGCTCGTCGGGCGTGAGCGGCCGGTGGCGCTCGTATCCCTCGATGAAGGCGCGCGTCCGGCCGGGGTCGAGCTCGAAGTCGGGCAGGTTGCACCAGTCGTTCACCGCGATCGCGAGGTCGTAGGCGAGGAAGTCCGTCGCCGCGAAGCCGAAGTCGATGATGCCGGCGACCCGCGAGCCGGCGAACAGCACGTTGTCGCGGAACAGGTCGCCGTGGATGGCTGCCCTCGGCAACCGCATGCGGTTGAGCCCGGACTGGAAGCGGAGCTCGGCGGCGAGCATCGCGGCCTGGCCGTCGGCGAGGAACGGGCGCACCGCCCGCGCCGCCTGCCGCCACCACGCCGGTCCGCGGCGATTGGCGAGGCGGCCGCGGTAGGTCTGCGCCGCGAGGTGCAGCAGCGCGAGCGCGGCGCCGACCGCGGCGCAGTCAGCCTCGACCGGCGACAGGTGGGGGACGCCGTCGATGCGGTCGACGAGGCTCGCCGGCTTGCCGCACAGCATCGAGAACAGCGCGCCCGTGCGGTCGGGTGCGGGGGCGGGCACCGCGACGCCCGCCTTCGCGAGGTGCGCCATCAGGTTGAGGTAGAACGGCAGCTCGTCGGCGGGCAGCCGCTCGTAGAGCGTGAGCACGTAGCGGCCGCGCTCGGTCGTGACGAAGTAGTTGGTGTTCTCGATGCCCGCCTTGATCGGCTCGAGCGCGAGGAGCGCCCCGAGCCCGTAGCGGGCGAGCCACGCGTCGAGATCCTCGGCCGAGACGGTCGTGTAGACGGACATGCGGGCGCGCGCGGCAACGCGCGCGACGATCAAGCGCGGCGAGCGCGCATCCTCACCACGAGAACAGCACCCACATCGGGACCTTGATCGACGTGTCGAGGCTCTCGCGCCGCACGTAGGTGTTGCCGCCGCCGTCCGGCACCAGGTAGTAGGGCTTGCCGTGGCGCGGCGTCACCTTGATGAACTTGAGCTCGCCGCCGATGCGCACTTCCTCGAGCGTCTCGGCTTCGCGCCGGATGATCGTGACCTGCGGCTCGAGCTCGCTGTCGGCGGAAAACGGCTGCGTCGCGCGGGGCGGGACGTCGCCGCCCGGCGGCGGGGGCGGCGGAGGCGGCGCGATCTGCGCCGATGCGAGCATCGCGACGCCCGTCATCAGCGCCGCGAGCGCGAGGGCGGCGTGGCGATGTCGCGGGGGCGATGCGCGGCGAGGG
>DASTCK010000259.1:0-10138 GCA_035711225.1 Casimicrobiaceae bacterium | reverse complement strand
CGCGTTGGGGTGCGGCGCCTTGCGGCTGCGGGCGAGCGCCTCGTCGATCGTGCGGCCCATCACGAACTCGTCGGCCATCAGCTTCATCGCGCGACGCAGCGCGACGCGCACGACGGGTTCGCCCAGACGCGCGACCAGACGCTCGTAACCCGCGGCCGGATCGCGCGCATCCGCATCCGCGATGCGCGTCAGCCTGCCGGTCAGCATCAGCGCCCAGGTCGACGCGTTGACCAGCGCCGAGCTGCCGCCGAGGTGCTTCTCCCAGTCGCCGCGCGAGAGCTTGTCGCGGATCAGCCGATCGGCGGTCGCCGCGTCGGGGATGCGGAGGAGCGCCTCGGCGATGCACATCAGCAGGACGCCCTCGTGCGTCCCGAGACCGTACTCGGTCAGGAACTGCTCGATGCCGGCGCTGCCCGCCTGGCGCTGCCGCACGCCGTCGATCCACGCCTTCGCCTGTGCGGCGACGGCGCGCTTCGCCTCGTCGCCCGTCGTCGCTTCCGCGGCGAGTCGGCGAACCGTGTCGCTTTCGTCGGCGAGGAACGCTGCACGGATCGCGGCGCCGTCGGGATCGGCGGGGAGCATCACGCAGTCGGGGCGGCGGCGATGTCGGCGAGGACGGGCTTCAGCACGCGCACGACGTCGGCGGGCGCGAGGCCCACGAGATAGCCGCGCCGGCCGCCGTTGATGTAGACGCGCGGCAGCGTGGCGATCGTCGACTGCATGTAGACCGGCATCGCGCGCCGCGTGCCGAACGGGCTGGTGCCGCCGACCACGTAGCCGGAGTGCCGGTCGGCGACGGCGGGAGCGCAGGGCGTCACCGACTTGACGCCGAGATGCCGCGCGAGGTTCTTCGTCGACACCTCGCGGTCGCCGTGCATCAGCACGATCATCGGCTGGCGGCGGTCGTCCTCCATGATCAGCGTCTTGACGACCTGGTGCTCGGGGACGCCGAGCTCGCGCGCCGACACCTCGGTGCCGCCGCGCTCCTCGTACGCGTAGGGGTGGTCGGTCCACGCGACGCCGTGCTGGCGCAGCACGCGGATCGCGTTGGTCACGGGCTGCTTGTCCTTGCTCACCCGGGTCAGTCCCTGCTCGAGGGTCGGGCAAGTCCCGACCCGGCTGTCGAGGGCGACGGGGCCCGGGCGACGATGGGCACCGACCACGGTTCGGGCCAGTGTATGCCGAAGGGCAGGTACGGCTCGTCGGCGATGCGGACCCGCGTGAAGCCGGCGCGCTCGAATTCCCTCAGCAGCGCATCGCGCGAGAACAGCCGCATCTCGAGCGTCGTGCCGGGACCGCCGTGGAAGACCGGCGCGTCGAAGTGCTGCACGCGCCCGTCGACGGTGCGATTCACGAGGCGCCATGTGCCCTGTGTCGGCTCCAGCGACCAGTCGTGCAGTTCGGGGTAGTGCTCGACGGTATCCGCCGCGAGTCCGAACGGGACCGTCATCACGAAGACCCCGCCCGGTCTGAGCAGCGCCAGCGCGTTCGCGAAGGCGCGCGAGACCGGCGGGGCGACGTGCTCGAGAACGTCGCTCGCGATCACGAAATCGTGCCGGCCGCGCAGGCCCGGATCGATCGCGGTGATGTCGAGGCGCGGCTCCGCGTGGAAGAACGTGTTGCGGTAGGCGAAAACGCGCGCGAGCGGCTCCGCGTACGATGCCGCGTCCGACAGGCCGAGGCCGACGAGATCGCGCCGCGGGGCGACCTGCGGCAACGTCGCGTCGAGGCCGAGCAACTCGCGCACGACCAGCCGGCCGATCGCGCGAAAGCGGACGGTCGACCCGCATCGCGGGCAGGACGGCGTTTCGCGCGACAGTCCGGCGAGCGTCGCGTGCGCGGGCGAGCCGCAGAGGTTGCAGCGGAAGGCGATCGGTGCGTCGCCTGCGAGCGTTCTCGGGTCGACGTCGCCGATCGTGGGGAGGCTGTCGTCAGGAGCCGCTGCGTCTGCGGCGGCGCGTCGAACGCGGCGCCAGAGGCGAGAGGCGAGGGAGCGGGCCACGGGTCGTCGAAAGCAGTGCGGGCGCGCCAAGTTTACGTCCGGGGTCGGGTTGGGGGGCGGGTTCGCACCCTGAGCCCGACCCCGACCCCCGATCAGCCGCGCGGGTGGTGTTGCGCATGCAGGCGCTTCAGGCGCTCGCGAGCGACGTGCGTGTAGATCGTCGTCGTCGTGATGTCGGCGTGGCCGAGGAGGAGCTGCACGACGCGGAGGTCGGCACCGTGGTTGAGGAGATGCGTCGCGAACGCGTGACGCAGGACGTGCGGCGACAGCGACGCGGCCGGCAACCCCGCGATGGCGCCGTAGCGCTTGACGAGATGCCAGAACGCCTGGCGCGTCAGCGGCGCGCGCCGCGCGGTCAGGAAGACGTGATCCGCCTTGGCGCCGCCGGCGAGCCCGGGACGCGCGTCGGCGAGGTAGCGTTGGATCCAGTCGATCGCCTCGTCGCCGAGCGGCACGAGGCGCTCCTTGCTCCCCTTGCCCAGCACGCGCACCACGCCCGCATCCAGCGACACCTGCCCGAGCTTGAGCCCGACGAGCTCGGACACGCGCAATCCGGTCGCATAGAGCGTTTCGAGCATGGCACGATCGCGCAGGCCCAGCGGCGTGGACACTTGCGGCGCGTCGAGCAGCGCCTCGACGTCGCGTTCGGCGAGATTCTTCGGCAATCGGCGCGGCCGCTTCGGCGGGCGCACGCGCACGGTGGGATCCTCGCGCACCGCGCCACGCTCGAGCTCGAGCCGGTAGAAGCGCCGCAGCGCCGAGAGGCGTCGCGCGATCGACGTCGCGCGCGCCTTGTCGCGGAACTGGTCGGCGAGCCAGGCCTCGACGTCGCCGCGGTCGACGCCCTCGAGCGTCTTGCGCCGCCGGGCGAGCCAGGCGGCCCAGGCGGCGAGGTCCTGGCGATACGCGGCCAGCGACGCCCGCGCGAGGCCGTCGCGCAGCCAGAGCTGGTCGCAGAAGGCGTCGAGCCGCGCCGCGACGTCCGGATCGATCGCCGGGCGCGGGGGCTCGGGCTTCAGCGCGACGCGCTCGCTTCGCCCGACGGAGCCGCTGCGCACCGCATCGCTGGCAGCCTTGCGCTTCGCCACGATCAGCGCCCGAAGCGGTAGCCTTCGTGCGCGAGCAGCCAGCGCTTGATCGCCGCCGGGTACACGCGTCCGCCGCCCGCGTCGCCTTCCCAGGCGAAGAGATCGCTCGTGCCCGCGTCGCCGTCCGCCTCGCCCATGAACCCGCCCAGCGAGCCGAGGCCGCCGACCACACGGTGGCAGGGGATGATCAGCGCGATGCGATTCGCGCCGCAGGCTTGCCCGATCGCGCGCGGCGCGGTGACCAGCTTGCGCGCGAGCTCTCCGTAGGTGCGCGATTCGCCGGCCGGGATTTCCGAGATCGCTGCCCACGCGCGACGCTGGAACAGCGTCCCCGACGGAGCCAGCGGCACGGTGAACCGGAACGACGGGTCGACGAGGTACCGCCTGAGCTCGCGCACCGCGCGCTCGGCCACCGCGTCGGCGGGAGGCGCCTCGTCGGTCGACGAAGGCAGGTAGGCGACGCGCGTCACCGCGCGAGCGTCGGTCGCGATGCCGAGCGTCGCGAACGGCGTGCGCAATCGCGTCGGGAAGTCGCGGTCGAGGTCGCGCCGGCCGTTCATCGCGGCGTCATTGTGCACCCCGGAGACATCCATGGGTTCTCGCCGTTGCGCCGGCGCTCGATGCGCCGCCCCGCGCAACGCGACGCTGCGGACCTCCGTCAACGGATTCCCGCCGCTATCCCATCTTCATCTGCCGCGGCAACCCCGTGACGAGGTCCGGGAAGAACCAGATGAGCAGCACCGCGACGCACATGAGCAGGAAGCTCGGCAGCGCCTGGCGCGCGATCCACGTGATCTGCCTGCCGGTCATCCCCTGCAGCATGAACAGGTTGAACCCGACCGGCGGCGTGATCTGCGCCATCTCGACGACGATCACGACGAAGATGCCGAACCACAGGAGGTCGATCTTCGCGGCCTCGACCGTCGGCAGGATCACGCCCATCGTCAGCACGACCATCGAGATGCCGTCGAGGAAGCACCCGAGCACGACGTAGAAGGCGGCCAGCGCGACGATCAGCGCGAACGGCGTCAGCCCGAGCGACGCGATCCATTCGGCGAGGTGGCGGGGCAGCCCGATGTAGCCCATCGCGAGCGTCAGGAACGACGCGCCGGCGAGGATCAGCGCGATCATGCAGTAGAGGCGCGTGGCGCCCATCAGGCTGTCGACGAACGTCTGCCAGCCGAGCGAGCGCTGCGCCGCAGACACCGCGAGCGCACCGACGACGCCGAACGCCGCCGCCTCGGTGGCGGTCGCGATGCCGGCGTAGATCGAGCCCAGCACGATCGCGATCAGGAGCACCACCGGGATCAGGTGGCGCGACGCGTAGACCTTCTGCGCAAAGGTCGTGCGCTCGGTGGCGGTCGGGATGCGCTCCGGGTAGACCAGCGCCCAGGCGACCAGGAAGCCGGAGAAGAGCGCCGCGAGCAGGATGCCGGGGATGACGCCGGCGATGAAGAGCTGCGCGATCGAGACGTTCGCGGTGACGCCGTACACGATCATGATGATCGACGGCGGGATCAGGAGGCCCAGCGTGCCCGCGCCCGCGAGCGAGCCGACGGTGATGCCCTCCGGGTAGCCGCGCGCCTTGAGCTCGGGCAACGTCATCTTGCCGATCGTCGCGCAGGTCGCCGCCGAGCTGCCCGACACGGCCGCGAAGATCGTGCAGCCGATGATGTTGGTGTGCAGGAGCCTGCCCGGCACGCGCTCGAGCCACGGCGCGAGGCCACGGAACATGTCCTCGGACAGCCGCGTGCGAAACAGGATCTCGCCCATCCAGCAGAACAGCGGGAGCGCCGTCAGCGTCCACGACGACGACGATCCCCAGATCGTGACCGCCATCGCGTCGCCGGCCGGCCGCGAGCTGAACAGCTCCATGCCGATCCACGCCACGCCCGCCAGCGCGAGGCCGATCCACACGCCGCTGCCGAGCAGCGCGAACAGCGCGACGATCAGGAGCAGCGTGACGAGCGGGTCACTCATTGTGCAGCGCCTCGGCCGGCACCGCGTGCTCGCGACGCCCCTGCCATTCGGCGACGAACTCGTCGACGAGCGCGATCGCGAGGATCAGCGTGCCGAGCGCCATCGTGAGCTGCGGGATCCACAGCGGCGTCGCGTCGTTGGCGGTCGAGATGTCGTTGAAGTCCCACGACTGGTAGGCGAGCCGGATCGCGTAGCCGGCGAACAGCGCCGCGAGCACCGCCCCCGCGCCCAGCGCCCACAGCTCGAGGCCGTGGCGCGCGCGGCCGGTAAGTCGCTCGACCAGCAGCGTGACGCGGATGTGCTCGCGCCGCTTCAACGTGTGCGCGAGCGCGAGGAATCCCGACGCCGCCATGCAGTAGCCGGCGTAGGCGTCGGTCCCGGGGACGTGGAAACTCAGCCAGCGGCCGACGATGGCGACCAGCACCATCGCGAGCGTGCCGACGAGGAACAGCGCCGCGAGGGTCGCGGAAACGCGATACAGGGCGTCGAGCGCGCGGCGGATCATCGCGAGGGCGTCGCTCGGTTGCCTCGAGGGGCGACGCCGGGCGGCGCGTCACCGCGCCGCGCCGACGGGCCGCGTCACATCGCCCGGTAGGCGTCGATGACCTTCTTGCCGTCGTCGCCGGACTTGCGAATCCATTCGGCGAGCATGAAGTTGCCCACCTTGCGGAGGTCGGCGGTGAGCTGCTCGGACGGCTTCGCGATCGTCATGCCCTTCGCCTTGAGCTGGTCGAGATACCAGCTGTTCTTTTCCTGCGAGAGCTTCCATCCGCGCGTCTCGGCGTCGGCGGCCGCCTTCAGCAGCGCGGCCTGCGTCGGCTTGTCCAGCGCGTCGAACGCCTTCTTGTTGACGATGATCGCGTTCTTCGGGAGCCAGGCCTGCGTGTCGTACCAGGTCTTGATGTGCTCGTAGGTCTTGCTGTCGAAGCCCGTCGATCCCGACGACATGTAGGAGTCGATCACACCGGTGGCGAGCGCCTGCGACACCTCGGCCGCCTGGACGGTCATCGGCTGGGCGCCGACGAGCTCGGCGATCTTCGACGTCGCGGGGCTGTAGGCGCGCCACTTGAGGCCCTTCATGTCGGCGACCGAGTTGAGCGTGCGGTTCGTGTAGATCCCCTGCGGCGGCCACGGCACCGTGTACAGGATCATCATCCCCTGCTTGCCGAGCTTGTCGTCGAGCGCCTTGCGCGACGCCTTGTAGAGCTTGTACGAATCCGCGTACGACGTCGCGAGGAACGGGATGCCGTCGAGCCCGTAGAGCGGATCCTCGTTCTCGTAGTTGACGAGCAGGATCTCGCCGGCCTGCGCCTGGTTGCCCTGCACGGCGCGCTTGATCTCCGGCGCCTTGAACAGCGACGCGTTGGGATGCAGCTGGATCTTGAGCTTGCCGCCGCTCGCCTTGTCGACGTCGTTGACGAACTGCTGCAGGTTCTCGGTGTGGAAGTTGCTGGCCGGGTAGGCGGTCGGCAGGTCCCACTTCGTCTGCGCCTGCGCGGACAGCGGGAGCGAAGCGGCGGCGAGGGCGATCGCGGCGGCGAAGGCGACGGAACGCGTCATCGGGAGTCTCCTGGGGGGCCGCGCGTGCGGCGCGGTGAATCGAGCGCGGACTTTTACCACAAAAGCCCCCGGGCGTCCCGGACCGCCCGCCGGTCAACGCCCGCGGGACCCGCCGAGCCCCTGGTGGAACCAGGCGACGAGCTGCGCGGCGTCGTACACCGGCAGGCCGGTGGCGGCGCGCACCGCGGCGCCGTAGGGGGGCATGTTGGCGCACTCGAGGACGATGGCCCCGATGCCGGCATGAGCCGCGAGGAGTTGCCGCGCCGCCGCGACCACGTCCGCGGCCATCGCGTCGCGGTCCAGCGTCGCGGCGCCGTGGCGGATCGTGCGCGCGAACACGCCCGATGGGTCGACGCCGGCGATCGGCGTCGCGGCGTCGAGACCGGCTGCGGCGAGCAGGTCCGGCGTCAGGTCGGCGGCCGAATAGGTGACGACGCCGACGCGCTTCCCGCGGGAAAGGGTGCGCGCGACCAGTCCCGACTGGAGCAACGCGGAGCTCAGCACCGGAACGTCGAGCGCCGCGGTCAACGCGTCCTGCCATCGCGCGAGGAACCCGCAGGTCGTCGCGATGCCCAGCGCGCCCGCGTCGATCAGCCCCTTCGCCGCAGCCACGAAGCCGGGCAGCATCGCATCGTCGCGCCGATGGACGATGCGCTCCGGATCCGCGCCGGCAGGCGTCGCGTAGCGCACCGGGAAGTCGAACGTCGCCGCGCAGCCCACGTCGCCGGGGATGCGGGGGAAGGCGGTGTCGAGGGTCAGGATGCCCAGCACCAGGGATCAGGGGGATCAGAGGACAGGGATCGGAGGCGACAGAGTATCCCGCGCCGACGCGTCGAGCGCCGGTGGGGGGTTGGAGTTGGCGGGAGCCCATTCGATGGGTCCCGAGCGACGGGACTTCTATAATGGCGCACCCTTTCCGTCACCGGCCAAAGAACGTACGCTCGTCGGCGCTCGATGCGCCGCCGCGTGAGACTCCGCCGCCTCCGATCCCTGTCCTCTGATCCCTGAATGCTGATGTGGCAATTCTGGATCGACCGCGGCGGCACGTTCACCGACATCGTCGCGCGCCGCCCCGATGGCACGCTGGCGACGCACAAGCTGCTGTCCGACAACCCGGAGCGCTACCGCGACGCGGCGGTGCAGGGCATCCGCGAGCTCCTGGGGCTCGCGTCGGGCGCGCCGATCCCCGCCGAGGCGATCGACGCGGTCAAGATGGGCACGACGGTTGCGACCAACGCGCTGCTCGAGCGCAAGGGCGAGCGCACGGCGCTGGTCGTGACGCGCGGCTTCGCCGACGCGCTGCGCATCGCCTACCAGAACCGGCCCAGGCTGTTCGTTCGCCGCATCGAGCTGCCGAGCCTCCTGTACGAGCGAGTCGTCGAGGCCGACGAGCGGCTCGGCGCGCATGGCGACGTGGTGCGGCCGCTCGACGAGGCCGCCGTCGAGCGCGAGTTGCGCTCGGCGTGGGGCGAAGGCATCCGCGCGGTCGCGATCGTGCTGATGCACGGCTACCGCTTTCCGCAGCACGAGCGCGCGATCGCCGCGATCGCGCGACGCGTCGGCTTCCCGCAGGTCTCGGTGTCGCACGAGGTGTCGCCGCTGATGAAGCTCGTCTCCCGTGGCGACACGACCGTGGTCGACGCCTACCTGTCGCCGATCCTGCGGCGCTACGTCGGCGAGGTCGAGCGCGACCTGGGCGCCGATGATGGCGGCGTGCGCCTGCAGTTCATGCAATCGTCCGGCGGCCTCACCGACGCGCACCTGTTCCAGGGCAAGGACGCGATCCTGTCGGGACCCGCGGGCGGCATCGTCGGCGCGGTCGAGGTCTCGCGGCTCGCCGGCTTCGACAAGATCATCGGCTTCGACATGGGCGGAACGTCGACGGACGTCACGCATTACGCGGGCGAATACGAGCGCGCTTTCGTCACCGAGGTCGCCGGCGTGCGGCTGCGCGCCCCGATGATGCGCATCCACACGGTGGCCGCCGGCGGCGGGTCGATCTGCACGTTCGACGGCGCGCGCTTCCGCGTGGGCCCCGAGTCGGCCGGCGCGAATCCCGGGCCGGCGTCGTACCGGCGCGGCGGCCCGCTCGCCGTCACCGACTGCAACGTGATGGTCGGCAAGCTCGACCCGGCGCTGTTCCCGCGGGTGTTCGGCCCGGGCGGCGACGAGCCGCTCGATGCGGACATCGTCCGGCGCAGGTTCGCTTCGCTCGCCGAGGACGTCGCGCGGGCGACCGGCCAGCGCCGCACGCCCGAGGAGATCGCCGACGGCTTCCTGCAGATCGCGGTCGCCAACATGGCCAACGCGATCAAGCACATCAGCGTCGAGCGCGGCTACGACGTCACCGAGTACACGTTGTGCTGCTTCGGCGGGGCGGGCGGCCAGCACGCCTGCCTCGTCGCCGATGCGCTCGGCATGACGCGCGTGTTCATCCATCCGTTCGCAGGCGTGCTCTCCGCCTACGGCATGGGGCTCGCGGACGTGCGCGCGCTGCGCCAGCAGGCGGTCGAATCGACGCTGGACGAGGCGACGGTGGCCGCGCTCGCCCCGACGTTCGCGGCACTCGAGCGCTCGGCGAGAGACGACGTCGCCAGGCAGGGCATCCCGGACGATCGCATCGACATCCGCCGCACGCTGCACGTCAAGGTCGAGGGCACCGACACGACGATCGAGGTGCCCGCCGCGCCGCTCTCCGCGATCGTCGGCGCCTTCGAGGCGCGCTATGCCCAGCAGTACGGATTCCTGATGCCGGGCAAGGCGCTCGTGGTCGAGGCGGTCGCCATCGAGGCGATCGGGCGCGCCGAGTCGGCGGCGGACCGCCGCCCGGTGTTCGCGGCGCGCGCGGGCCCGCTCGCGCGCATCGCCACGCAACGCGTCTACACGGCGGGCGGGCACCGCGACGCGGCGGTCTACGCACGCGAGGACCTGCGGCCGGACGACCCGATCGACGGCCCGGCAATCGTCAAGGAGCCGAATGCGACAACGGTGGTCGAGCCGGGCTGGCGCGCGACGCTCACGCCGCGCGACGACCTCGTGCTCGAGCGCGTCGAGGAGGCACGACGCGCGCACGCGATCGGCACGACCGCCGACCCGGTGCTGCTCGAGGTGTTCAACAACCTCTTCATGGCGATCGCCGAGCAGATGGGCGTGAGGCTCGCCAACACCGCGTACTCGGTCAACATCAAGGAGCGCCTCGACTTCTCGTGCGCGCTGTTCGACAGCGACGGGAACCTGATCGCGAACGCGCCGCATATGCCGGTGCACCTCGGATCGATGGGCGAGAGCGTCGCGACGGTGATCGCGCAGCGGCGCGGCACGATGAAGGAGGGGGACGTCTACGTGCTCAACGCCCCGTACAACGGCGGCACGCACCTGCCGGACGTGACGGTGGTCATGCCGGTGTTTTTGGTTTCGTCACCTTCGTCACTTTCGTCACCTGCCTTCTTTGTAGCCGCCCGCGGCCATCACGCGGACATCGGCGGCATCACTCCGGGCTCGATGCCTT
>DASTCK010000258.1:0-7590 GCA_035711225.1 Casimicrobiaceae bacterium | reverse complement strand
CGGGCATGGGCGTCGCGGAGCTCGCGCGCGCCCACGAGCGCACGCCGGGCGCGATCACGGCGCGACTCGTGAAGCTCGAGCTCATCGCGCTGCCGGCGGGCATGCGGTTACGCGGCATGGCGGCGTCCGCGGGAGCCGCGTCGCCGTGACGCTCGCGTCCGCGACGGCGCGCGACACGGGCACGGGGTCGCTGGCCGGGGCACTCGCGAAAGCGTCGCGCTGAAGGCCGACCCACGCTCGCGGGTTCGGGTGGCTCCGGCCCGAGCCCGACGCCTTGCGCTGCGATCCTCGTGCGTGCGGCTTCGGCGGGCGCTCGGGCTGCGATCCTCGCGCATGCGGCTTCGGCGGGCGCTCGAGCTGCGATGCTCGTGGGTGCGGCCAGGCGGGCGCTCGAGTTGCGATCCTCGCGGGTGCGGCTTCGGACGGCGCCTCGCGCCGAGTTCCTCGTGGGTGCGGCTTCGGACGGGCGCTCTGGCCGCGATCCTGGCCGGTGCGGCTTCGACCGGGCGCTTCGCGCCGAGATCCTCGTCGGTCCGATTCCAGTCGGACGTCTCGCGCCGAGATCCTCGCGCGTCCGGCTTCATCCGAATGGCATGTCCCGCGATCGTGTCGGTTCGTCGGGCTCCACCCCAACCCGCAGGCGAGCAAGCAGCCGCTGAGCGTTCGACCTCACCGGGACGATTGCCCCGACCCATCGTCGTCGAACGTCGCCCCGACGCGACGCAACACCTTGAGCGCGACGGACATCGGGTAGCCGCGCGAGAGCAGGAAGCGAACCTGTCGCGCCTTGTCGCGCTCGCCGGCCGGCGGGTGATCGTAGCGCCGCTGCCACAGCGCGAACGCCTCGTCGACCTCGTCGCGGCCGTCGAGCGCGGCGAGCGCCGTGGCGACCGCCGACGCGTCGACGCCCCTTTCCTTCAGCGCATGGGCGATCGCGCGGCGGCCGTAGCGCCCCGCCTTCTGCGCGACGACTGCCTCGGCGTAGCGCGCATCGGACAACAGTCCGCGGCGAACGAGCTCGTCGAGCACGCGCTCGACGTCGTCCGCGGCGATCCCGCGCGCCATCAGCCGCGCGCGCAATTCGCTGCGTCCGTAATCGCGCCGGGCGAGCATGCGCACCGCCGTCGCGAGCGTGGGCGGCGGCGCCCGCGGCGGCTGTCGTCGCGTCGGCGGACGGCGCATCGCGGCGGCGACCGTCGCGCCGGTCAGTCGTCGTCGCTCGCGCCGGCGCCGTTGATCGGGCCGGGCACGGGCACGCCGACGGCCGCGCGGATCTTGTTCTCGATCTCGGCCGCGACGTCGGGATGCTCCTTCAGGTATTCGCGCGCGTTGTCCTTGCCCTGCCCGATCTTGTCGCCCTGGTAGGCGTACCACGCGCCGGACTTCTCGACGATGCGGTGCGCGACGCCGAGCTCGACGATCTCGCCTTCGCGCGAGATGCCTTCGCCGTAGAGGATGTCGAACAGCGCCTCGCGGAACGGCGGCGCGACCTTGTTCTTGACGACCTTCACGCGCGTCTCGTTGCCGACGACCTCCTCGCCCTTCTTGATCGCGCCGATGCGGCGGATGTCGAGGCGCACCGACGCGTAGAACTTGAGCGCGTTGCCGCCGGTCGTGGTCTCGGGATTGCCGAACATCACGCCGATCTTCATGCGGATCTGGTTGATGAAGATGACGAGCGTCCCCGCGCGCTTGATGTTGCCCGCGAGCTTGCGCAGCGCCTGGCTCATGAGCCGCGCCTGCAGGCCGGGCAGCTGGTCGCCCATCTCGCCCTCGATCTCCGCCTTGGGCACGAGCGCCGCCACCGAGTCGATCACGATGACGTCGACGCCGCCCGAGCGAACCAGCATGTCCGCGATCTCGAGCGCCTGCTCGCCGGTGTCCGGCTGCGAGATCAGGAGGTCGCCGACGTTGACGCCGAGCTTGCCGGCGTAGACCGGGTCGAGCGCGTTCTCGGCGTCGATGTACGCGGCGACGCCGCCGTTCTTCTGCACCTGCGCGACGACCTGCAGGCACAGCGTCGTCTTCCCCGACGATTCGGGGCCGTAGATCTCGACGACGCGCCCGCGCGGCAGCCCGCCGACGCCGAGCGCGATGTCGAGGCCGAGCGAGCCGGTCGAGACGACGGAGAGGTCGCCCGCGATCTGCGCCTCGCCCATCTTCATGATCGAGCCCTTGCCGAACTGCTTTTCGATCTGCGCCAGCGCGGCAGACAGCGCCTTGGTCTTCTGGTCGTCCATGGTCGTGTTCCCGTGGGGGTCCGTGGTCAGGGTCCGCCGGGGCGCCGGCCAGCCGAGGCATCGGGCTGCCGACGGGGTCTGCCCGTCAGTGGCCGGCATTATTCCATAGAACGATCGTTCGATGGAAGGGGGTCCTGCGGCCTAGGTCGAACGGCCGAAGGCGGCGTCGTGCCTGCCACGTTCGGCGAAGCCGTCCGCGTCCACCGAAGCCGGCCAGCGACCCCGTTCGCGGCAGTCGCGACGCGGGGTGAGGCGTCCTCGAGGCCGCGGCCCGCCGGGAAGGCCGCCAACGGCCAAACGGTCTTGCAGCATCCGACGTCGTTCGAGCACCGTCGGGCCGAGCCTCGAGGTCCCGAGCGGGATCAGGGACTGTTGGCGCCACCGGGGCACCCGTGCCCCGTGTCGGGCTGTTACCCCCTTACGGTGCCGCGCCGGCGGTTTCCGGCGACGCCGCCTCGCGCCGGGCGAGCGCCAGCAGTCCCTGAAGCGCAAGCGCGACCGATCGCGCGCGCACCGCGGCGCGGTCGCCGTCGAGGTGGTGCGTCGTCGCCGTGCGGACGCCGTCGAGCGTGGCCCACGCGAAGCACACGGTGCCCACGGGCTTCGCCGCCGTTCCGCCGCCCGGGCCGGCGATGCCCGTGACGGCCACCGAGACATCCGCGCCGCTCGCGCGGAGCGCGCCGTCCGCCATCGCGAGCGCGACCGCTTCGCTGACGGCGCCATGGCGCCCGAGCACGCCGGCGTCCACGCCCAGCATGTCGGCCTTGGCCTCGTTCGAGTAGGTGACGAACCCGCGGTCGAACACGTCCGAGCTGCCGGCAATCGCGGTGACGGCGTGCGCGATGCCGCCGCCGGTGCAGGATTCCGCGGTCGCGAGTCGCCAGCCGCGGGTGCGCAGCGCGTCGCAGAGATCGCGCGCGGCCGCGGTGAGGCCATCGGGGTCGGTCACGATTCGGGCTCCTTCGCGCTGTAGTGGTAGGTGTAGAGGGTCTCGAAGCCGAAACGCCGGTAGACCGCGAGCGCCGGCGCATTGTGCGCGTCGACCTGCAGGTAGGCGAGCCGTGCGCCGCGGTCCCAGGCGCGCGCCAGCAGGCGGGCGACGAGCCCGGTCGCGATGCCGCGGCCACGCGCACGCTCCGCGGTCACGATGTCGAACAGGCCGACGACATCGCCCTCACGCGCGGACTTGCCGGCCGCCACCGGCACGCCGTCGGCGATCGCGACCACATGGCGCCCGTCGAGCGGCGAGTGCCCCAGCCGCTCGCGATGCGCCTCGCGCTGGATCGCTGAGCTGCCGCGCAGCGACGCGACCGCGTCGACGAACGCGTCGATCGACGCGTCGACGAGCTCGACGTCGCCGCGCGCCGGCGACGGCAGCGCGGTGCCGTCGAGCTCCACCGCCTGCACCAGCGTCGTGTCGAACGGCGCGTACCCGCGCGCCTCGAGCGCGCGCTCGAGGCCCGGCGGCGCGACGAACGGCGTGATGCGGAACAGCGTCGGCAGCTCGCGCTCGCGGTAGATGCGCTCGCACCAGGCGATCTTGTCGTCGAGCGGCAACGTCGATCCGAAGTGGGCGTTGACGCTGCGCCCGCGGCGCGCCGTGCCCGGCGAAACGCGCAAGAGCCAGCCGTCGTAGAAGAGCTGCCGCTGCGTTTGCAGTGCGTTCAGGCCCGCCTCCTCGACGCGGCGCGCGTCGATCACGCGGCGCCCCCCAGCGCGCCCTGCACGCGCACCGCGAGCGCGAAGACCACCAGCGCGTAGCCGGCCGCGACGATGTCGTCGAGCATGACGCCGAGACCGCCGTGCCAGTGCCGGTCGATCTCCCTCGCCGGCGGCAGCTTGACGATGTCGAAGAAGCGGAACAGCACGAAGGCGACGACCGTGCGCACCGGCTCGAGGCCGGTGAAGAACAGCACGAGCAGGAACGCGGCGACCTCGTCGATCACGATCGAGCCGTGATCGGGGGTCCCGAGGTCGCGCGCCGTCACCGACGACGCCCAGACGCCCGCGGCGAAGAGCGCGGCGACGGCGAGCGCGAAGCCCAGGTCGCCGGTGACCGCACGAAGGCCGAACGCGATGGGAATGGCGACGAGCGTCCCGAACGTGCCCGGCGCGAACGGCGCGAGCCCGGCGCCGAAGCCCAGCGCGATGAAATGTGCCGGGTGATGCACCAGGAAGCGCAGCGTCGGTGCGGCGCTCATCGAGGCGCGGCGAAATGGTTGAACGCGCGCGGCAGCGCGGCGAGCGGCACGCCGGAATCGTCCAGCACGGAGAGCCCGCGGCCGGCGACGATGCGGCCGACGCGGGACGCAGGCACCCCGGCCGCACGCGCGGCGCCGTCGACCGCGTCGCGCTTTCCCGGCGGCGCCGCGAAGACGAGCTCGTAGTCGTCACCGCCTGCGAGCAGGCACTCGAGCGCGAGCTCCCGCTCGCCGCCCCGCAGCTTGCGGTCGAGCGCCGCGCCGCGCGGCAACGCCGCCAGCTCGACCACCGCGCTCACCGACGATGCGTCGAGCAGGTGGCCGAGGTCGCCTGCGAGCCCGTCCGAAACGTCGAGCATCGCGCTCGCGATGCCGCGCAGCGCGATGCCGAGCTCGACACGCGGCGCAGGACGCTCGAGGCGGGCCACGCACGCGGCCTGCGATGCGTCGTCGAGCGTGGTGCGTCGCTCGAGCGCCGCGAGCCCCAGCATCGCATCGCCGAGCGTCCCGGAGACCCACACGTCGTCGCCCGGCGCGGCGCCGCTGCGCAGGATCGCGGCGCCCGCCGGCACGTCGCCGGCGATCGTCAGGCACAGGTTGCGCGGCCCGCGCGTCGTGTCGCCGCCGATCAGGTCGACGCCGTGCCGGTCCGCCAGCGCGAACAATCCGCGCGCGAACGCGGCGAGCCACGCGTCGTCGTCGTCGGGCAGCGCCCCGGCGAGGAGCGCCCAGCGGGGGCGCGCGCCCATCGCCGCCATGTCCGAGAGGTTGACCGCGAGGATCTTGTGGCCCAGCCGCTCCGGATCGGCGCCGGCGACGAAGTGGCGGTCCTCGACCATCATGTCGACGGCGAGCACCAGCTCGTGCCCGGGCGCCGGGGCGACGACCGCGGCGTCGTCGCCCACGCCGACGCGCACCGCGGGGTCGCGCGGCGCGCGCGTGAAATGCCGCGCGATCAGCGCGAACTCGCCGCGGGGGGGCGCCGCGCCGCCGCTTGGCTGCATCGGCGGGGCGTCAACCCGCGCCGCGCTCGCGCCGGCGCGTGGCGATCTCGTCGGCCCGCACGCCGGCGGCGTGCCGGTCGAGGACGCCGTTGACGAACTTGTGACCGTCGGTGCCGCCGTACGCCTTGGCGAGCTCGACGGCCTCGTTGATCACGACGCGGTAGGGAATGTCGGGCCGGTGCTCGAGCTCCCACGCGCCGATCGCGAGGATCGCCCGCTCGACCGGCGAGAGCTCCGCGGGCGTGCGATCGAGCACGGGCGCGAGACGCTCGACCTGGGCATCCGCGCCTTCGGCCAGCCCCTGCCACAGCTCGTCCAGATACGCGGCGTCGGCGCGCTCGAAACCGTCGCTCTCGGCGAGCTGCGCGCGCACGTCCGCGGGCGTGTTGCGCGACATGCGCCGCTGGTAGAGGCCCTGGAGCACGAGCTCGCGGGCGCGGCGCCGCGCCTCGGTCCGGCTAGGCGTCGTCGACGGCATCGGAGAGGTTCGCGAGCTCGAGCGCGGCCAGGGCCGCCTCGTAGCCCTTCGTGTCCATGCGCGAAAGCGCCTGCGCGTCGGTGTCGCAGGTGAGGATGCCGTTGCCGACCGGGATGCCGAAGTCGAGCATCACGCCCGACACGCCCGACGCGGACTCGTTGGCGACGATCTCGAAATGGTAGGTCTCGCCACGGATCACGGCCCCGAGCGCCACGAGCACGTCGTGGTCGCCGCCCTGCGCGAGCCGCTGCAGCGCCAGCGGGGTCTCGAGCGCCCCGGGCACGGTCACGACCAGGATGTCGCCGTCGGCGACCCCGGCCTCGGCGAGCGCGCGCAGCGCGCCGGCGAGGAGCCCGTCGCCGATCGCCGGGTTGAAGCGCGAGACGACGATGCCGACGCGACGGCCGGTGCCGTCGGTCGACGGGGCGATGCGACGCGGTGCCATGCGCTCGACCGTCATCCCGCGCGCAGCCGCGGCGCGTCCTCGTAGCCGGTCACCTCGAGGTCGAACCCGGCCATGCTCGGCATCTTGCGCGGCCGCGCGAGCAGGCGCATCCGGCCGACGTTGAGGTCGCGCAGGATCTGCGCGCCGATCCCGTAGTTGCGCAGGTCGAGCTTCGACGAGGCGGGCGGCGCGCTCGCCATCGCGCGGCGGCGCAGCTCGTCGGCCGACTCGGGACGGTGCAGGAGAACGATGACGCCGCGCCCCGCGCGGTCGATCGCCTGCATCGCCGCCGGCACCGTCCACGAATGCGTCGCGTCGTGCGCGTCCAGCAGGTCGATCACCGACAGCGGCTCGTGCACGCGCACGAGCGTGTCGACGTCCGGGGCGATCGGCCCGCGCACCAGCGCGAGGTGCGTGGCGTCGCTCTGCTTCTCGCGGTAGACGACGAGCCGGAACGCCCCGTGCGGCGTCGTGATCGGACGCTCGGCGATGCGCTCGACCAGCTTCTCGGTGCGGCTGCGATAATGGATCAGGTCGGTGATCGCGCCGATCCTCAGCCGATGCTCCGCGGCGAACGCCTCGAGGTCGGGGAGGCGGGCCATCGTGCCGTCGGGCTTCATCACTTCGCAGATGACCGCGGCCGGCGTGAGGCCGGCGAGCGCCGCGAGGTCGCATCCCGCCTCGGTGTGGCCCGCGCGCGCGAGGACGCCGCCGGGCTGCGCCATCACCGGGAACACGTGGCCCGGGTGCACGATGTCGGCGGGCTTCGCGCCGGGCGCCACCGCGACGCGAACCGTGCGCGCCCGGTCGGCGGCCGAGATTCCGGTGGTCACGCCCTCGGCCGCCTCGATCGACACGGTGAAGTTGGTGCCGTGGCCCGAGCGGTTCTGGCTCGTCATCAGCGGAAGCGCGAGCTGCCGGCAGCGCTCCTCGGTGAGCGTGAGGCAGACCAGCCCGCGCGCGTGCGTGGCCATGAAGTTGATCGCCTCGGGCGTGACGAAGTCGGCCGCGAGCACGAGGTCGCCCTCGTTCTCGCGGTCCTCCTCGTCGACCAGCACGACCATGCGGCCGGCCTTGAGCTCGGCGACGATGTCGGGAATGGGAGAGAGCGCCATGGACGGCTTCGTGTCGGTTCGGCGCATTCTACCGGGTCGGGAAAGGCGGGGAGTGGGGAGTGGCGAACGCGCCGTGCGACTCGCTCGCCTCTTCCCACTCCCACTCC
>DASTCK010000257.1:0-5317 GCA_035711225.1 Casimicrobiaceae bacterium | reverse complement strand
GCGATAGCGCGCCCGACAGCGCGCGTGTGCGAAGGCGAACGTCCCCGGGTCGTCGCGACGGTCGCGTTGCGGACGCCGCTCGGCACAGTGCCGGTGCTACACTCGTCCGCGGAGGCGAGCCCATGTCCAAGCACGCGATTTCGTCGCCCGAGGCGCCTGCCGCCATCGGGCCCTACTCGCAGGCGATCCGCGCCGGCGACACGCTGTGGATGTCCGGCCAGATCCCGCTCGATCCGGCGTCGATGCAGATCGTCGAAGGCGGCATCGAGGCGCAGGCCGCGCGCGTGTTCGACAACATGCGCGCGGTGCTGAAGGCGGCCGGCGGCACGCTCGACGACGTCGTCAAGCTGTCGATCCTGCTCGTCGACCTCGGCGATTTCGCGAAGGTCAACGAAATCATGTCGAAGACGTTCCGGCAGCCGTACCCGGCGCGCTCGACCTACCAGGTCGCGGCGCTTCCGCGCGGTGCGCGCATCGAGGTCGAGGCGATCGCATCGCTGTCGACGCGGTAACGCGCGCTTCGGCTGCCGCGCCCGCGTCGGCGAGCGTGCCGGCGCGCGAGTGGCGCACTGTCGGGCAAGGCGGCGATGGCAAAGCAAAACCGGGGTCAGACCCCGACGAAGCCGGGGTCCGACCCCAGGCCGGGGTCCGACCCCAACGCGCTCGGCGGGAAGCTCGCGCGCCTCGGCATCGCGCGCGAGGAGGACCTCGTGCTGCACCTGCCGCTGCGCTACGAGGACCACACGCGGCTCACGCCGCTTCGCGACGTCAAGGCCGGCGAGACGCTGCAGACCGAAGGCCGCGTCGTCAACGTCGACATCCAGTACCGGCCACGGCGCCAGCTCGTGTGCCTGCTCGAGGACGATGCCGGCGGCGAGGCGCGGGGGCGGCTCGTGCTGCGCTTCTTCTCGTTCTACCCGAGCCAGCAGAAGGCGCTGGCCCTCGGCGCGCGCGTGCGCGTCTTCGGCGACGTCCGCGAGGGCTACTTCGGGCCGGAGATCGTGCATCCGCAGTTCAGGGTCGTGCACGACGACACGCCGCTCGCCGATCGCCTGACGCCCGTGTACCCGACGACCGCGGGCCTCGGCCAGGAGACGCTGCGCAAGGTGGTCGCGCGCGCGCTCGCCGCCGATCCCGCGCGCCTCGCCGACACGCTGCCCGAGGAGGTCGTGCGGCGCCGCAAGCTGTGGAAGTTCGGCGACGCGGTCGCCTTCCTGCACGCGCCGCCGCCGCGGCTCGCGGCGATCACGCAGAAGGCGCTGGACGCGCGCACGCACCCGGCGTGGACGCGCCTCAAGTTCGACGAGCTCTGCGCGCAGCAGCTCTCGCTCAAGGCGCACCGCGCCGCGCGCGCGAAGCGCAACGCGCCGGTGCTGACGGGGACCGGCGCGCTGGCGCGGCAGCTCCTCGATCGCGTCGGGTTCAAGCTCACGCGCGCGCAGGAGCGCGTGGTGCGCGAGATCTCGCACGACCTCAAGCGCTCGATGCCGATGCAGCGGCTGCTGCAGGGCGACGTCGGCTCGGGCAAGACGGTGGTCGCGGCGCTCGCGGCGCTGCAGGCGATCGAGAGCGGCAGGCAGGTCGCGTTCATGGCGCCCACCGAGATCCTCGCCGAGCAGCACTACCGCAAGCTCTCGGCGTGGCTCGCGGGGCTGCCGGTCGAGATCGCATGGCTCTCGGGATCGCTGCCCGCGAAGGAGCGGAGGCGCGCGCAGGAGCGCCTCGCGAGCGGCGAGGCGCAATTCGCCGTCGGGACGCACGCGCTGTTCCAGGAAGGCGTCGAGCTGCCGCGGCTGGGCTTCGCGATCGTCGACGAGCAGCACCGATTCGGCGTCGCGCAGCGGCTCGCGCTGCGCGGCAAGGGGCTCGCCGAGGCGCACCAGCTCATGATGAGCGCGACGCCGATCCCGCGCACGCTCGCGATGACCTTCTACGCCGACCTCGACGTGTCGGTGCTGGACGAGATGCCGCCGGGCCGCACGCCCGTGGTGACCCGGCTCGTGAACCAGAAGCGCCGCGCGGAGATCGTCGAGCACGTCGGCAGGCGCTGCGCGGCGGGCGCGCAGGCGTACTGGGTCTGCCCGCTGATCGAGGAGAGCGAGAAGCTCGAGCTGCAGACGGCGGTGGCGCTGCATGCGGAGCTGACGGCGGCGTACGCGGCCCAGCGCATCGCGGTGGGCCTGCTCCACGGCCGGATGAAGCCCGCCGAGAAGGCCGCGGTGATGGACGCCTTCGTGCGCGGCGAGATCGCGGTGCTGGTCGCCACGACGGTGATCGAGGTCGGCGTCGACGTGCCGAACGCGTCGATCATGGTGATCGAGCACGCGGAGCGGTTCGGGCTCGCCCAGCTCCACCAGCTGCGCGGGCGCGTGGGCCGCGGCGCGGTCGAGAGCCAGTGCATCCTGCTGTTCGAGGAGCCGCTGTCCGAGACGGCGAAGCAGCGGCTCAAGGTGATCTACGAGGAGAACGACGGCTTCGAGATCGCGCGCCGCGACCTCGCGCTCCGCGGGCCCGGCGAGTTCCTCGGCGCGCGCCAGTCGGGCGTGCCGATGCTGCGCTTCGCCGACCTCGAGCACGACGTCGCGCTGATCGAGCAGGCGCGCGAGGCCGCGGACGAGCTGCTCGCGAAGTTTCCCGACGCCGCGGCCGCGCATCTCGAGCGCTGGCTCGGCGGCCGCCAGGATTTCTTCCGCGCGTGACGCCGCGGCGGCGGCTTTCGTTGACCGGTCGTGCAACCCGTCCCTGGCAGGATGTCCGCGAGCTCCCGCATAATTCCGCCTCGCTCGCAGAAGCCATGACGCCGCTGCCCCCCGACGCCGCCCCGACCCGGCCGATCGCCTCGCCCGCCGTCGCGTCGGCGCGCGCGCAGGCACGCCTGCGCGTCGCGATCGTGGTGGCGCTGCTCGTGCCGACGGTCCTCTTCGCCGTGGTCGGCTGGTACCTGTACCGGCAGGCGTTCGCCGACGCGAGGCAGCGCCTCGACAGCGTCGTGAGCATCGCGCGGGAGCACGCGCTGAAGCTGTTCGAGACCAACGAGATGCTGCTGCAGCGCATGCTCGACCTGAGCGGGAGGGCCGACGACGCGGCGCTGCTCGCGCGTGGGAGCGAGATCCACGATCAATTGCGGCGGATGGCCGACGGCCTGCCGCAGATCCAGGGGCTGTTCGTGACGGGAGCGGACGGACGCATGCTGGCGTCGAGCCGCGTCCACCCGCCGCCGCGCGACATCGACTACTCGGACCGGGAGTTCTTCAAGGCGCACCGCGCAGAACGCGGACGCCTGTTCATCACCGAGCAGCTGGTCAGCCGCGCGACCGGCGAGCCGTTCTTCGACCTGAGCCGGCGCCGCGAGTACGCCGACGGCAGCTTTGGCGGCGTCGTGTCGGCGAGCCTTCGACCCGAATACCTGACGCGGTTCTACGAAGGGCTCGCGGCCGGCGAGCCGTCGTTGCGGCTGCGCGTGCTGCGCAGCGACGGCCGGGTGCTCGCGATCTGGCCGCCGTCGACCAACGGCGCGCTCCAGGCGGAAAGCGAGCTCGTGCGCGGCTTCGCGTCCGGAGCGACGGCGGGGAACCTCGACGGGTCCTCCACGATCGACGGCACCGAGCGCCTGCGCGCGTTCCGGCAGCTCACGCCGTATCCGCTCTACATGGTGGCGTCGCTCGACCGCGCGTCGGTCGTGGCGGGCTGGTGGCGGCAGGTCGGGCTGATCGGGCTGATCGCCGTGCCGGCGATGCTCGCGTTCGGCTGGATCGGCTTGATCGCGCTCAGGCGAACGCGCACCGAGCTCGATGCGGTGCAGCGCCTGGGCGAGGAGACCGCGCACCGCCAGCGCATCGAGGTCGCGCTGCACCAGTCGCAGAAGTCCGAGGCGCTGGCGCGGCTCACCGGGGGCGTCGCGCACGATTTCAACAACCTGCTGATGATCATCGGCAGCAACGCGTTCCTGCACCGGCGGCTGCGGCCCGACCTCGCGGGCGACGCGCAGATGGCGGCCATCGACCGGGCCGTGGCGTCCGGCGCGAAGCTGACGCGGCAGCTCCTTGCGTTCTCGCGGCGCCAGGCGCTCCTGCCCGAGCGCATCACGCTGCAGGAGCGCGTGCCCGTCCTACTCGAGCTCCTGCGACCGCTGCTCGGGCACGCGATCGAGGTCAGCGGCGACGTCGCGCCGGACACCGGCGCGATCGAGGTCGACCCCGCCGAGCTCGAGCTCGCGATCATCAACCTCGCGGTGAACGCGAAGGATGCGATGCCCGACGGCGGGCGCCTCACCGTGACCGCCCGCAATGCCGCCGACGACGCGCCGGGCGCCGAGCCGCAGGTCGTGATCGAGGTCGCCGACACGGGAACGGGCATCGCGCCCGAGGTGCTCGAGCGCGTCTTCGAGCCGTTCTTCACGACCAAGCCGATCGGCCAGGGCACCGGGCTCGGCTTGAGCCAGGTGCGTGCGCTGTGCCAGGGCGCCGGCGGCAATGCCCGCATCGACAGTCGTCCCGGCCAGGGCACGCGCGTGCGCCTGTCCTTCCGTCGCGTCGACGCGCCGGCGAGCGCGACGACGGCCACCGGCGACGCGGCGGCGGTGAACCTCGATTGCCGCGTGCTGCTGGTCGAGGACAACGAGGGCGTCGCGCAGGCGACGCTGATGCTGCTCGAGTCGATGGGATGCGTGACGACGCGCGTCGCGACCGGCGACGCCGCGAGCGCGTGGCTCGACTCGCACGCCGCGGAGATCGACGTCGTGCTCTCCGACATCGTGATGCCCGGCAGCCTCGACGGCATCGCGCTGGCGACGAGGCTGAAGTCGACGCACCCGGGCTTGCCGGTGCTCCTGATGACGGGCTACGCGGGACGCCTCGAGCAGGCGATCCGCAACGACCTCGAGGTGCTGCCGAAGCCGTGCTCGTACGAGACGCTCGTGGACGCGCTCGGGCGGGCGGCGGCGCGGCGGCGGGGCGGCGTTGCCACGCCCGGCGGCGACGCCGCGGATGCGACGCAGGGCGCGACATGAGGCTTGGCGCTCCGCTCGTGCCTGGAGAGGGAATCCGTTCCCCGTAGCCTGGCCCTATCCACTCTCCCGGCATTCGCCGGGAGAGTGCAAGGGGTGTTTCATCTGCGCGCGATCTCGACGTCGCAGTTTCGCCCGGCCCACCCGCCCGTGAGGACGAAGCGATCGCCCGTCCAGCGTCCCGCGAGCCGAATCTCGAAAGGCTGCCCCCGTCCACCCCGCTGGCCGCCGATGCCCGTTCCGGCAAGCACGAGCGTGCCGTCCGGCGCCGGTCGTCCCTGGACGATGTTGTACCCCGGTTGCCCTTTGGCG
>DASTCK010000256.1:0-41354 GCA_035711225.1 Casimicrobiaceae bacterium | reverse complement strand
AACCGAACATACATAGGATTGAAACGGTCGTTTGAATGAGGGCGGCGCGCACTCGACGCGCTTCCACGACTTCCGGGAGAAGCGGCGCCATGAGCACGGTGATTCCCCTCAACGACGGTCGCGTCCCCGCGGCCACCAAGGACCGCATCCTCGACGCGGCCGAGAGCCTGTTCATGGAGCACGGCTTCGAGGCCACGAGCCTCCGGTCGATCACCGCCGCCGCCGCGGTCAACCTCGCAGCCGTCAACTACCACTTCGGCAGCAAGGAAGAGCTGTTCCAGGCGGTGCTGACGCGCCGCCTCGACCCGATGAACCAGCGCCGGCTCGCGCTCCTCGATCGCTTCGAGCGCGACACGGCCGCGACGCCGCTGTCGTGCGAGCGGATCATCGTCGCGCTGTTCATCCCGGCGCTCGAGCTCGCGCGCGATCCGGAGCTCGGCGGGAAGAACTTCCTGAGGCTGCTCGGGCGCGCCTACGCCGACCCGGCCCCGTTCATCCGGCGCTTCCTGTCCGAGCAGTACGCGCAGATGATCGCGCGCTTCAAGGCCGCCTTCGGCCGCGCGCTGCCGCACCTGCCGAAGAAGGAACTGTCGTGGCGGCTGCACTTCATCATGGGCGCGCTGTCGTACACGCTGGCGGGCACCGACGCGCTCAAGCTGATCGCCGAGCTCAATCCGCGCGAGACGGCGAACGACGAGATCCTGCTGCGCCGCCTCGCGCCGTTCCTGCTGGCGGGCCTCAAGGCGCCGCTGCCCGACCTGTCCGAGGTGACCCGCGAGCTCGACGGCGAGCTCGCGCTCGGCGCCCGGCGATGACGCGACCCGCACCGATCCGGAGACGACGATGCTGACGATCCTGTGGCTCCTCCTTGGGGTGGCGGCGCTGGCCACGCTCGCCTACGTGCGCGCCCGCGGCGCCGCCTGGGCGGCGACGATCGCCGGCCTGATCGCGCTGTCGTGGGCCGGCGGCCTGCTGCCGCTCGCCGCGAACGCGGCGCTCACGTTCGTCGCCCTGCTCGTCGCCATCCCGATGCTCGTGCCTCGGCTGCGCCGCGCGCTGATCAGCGACGCGCTGCTCGGCGTCTTCCGGAAGGTGATGCCGGCGATGTCGGACACCGAGCGCGAGGCGATCGAGGCGGGCACCGTGTGGTGGGACGGCGACCTGTTCTCGGGCAAGCCCGACTGGCGGAAGCTCCTGTCGCTGCCGGCGCCGTCGCTGACCGTCGAGGAGCAGCGCTTCCTCGACAACGAGGTCGAGACGCTGTGCGGCATGGTGAGCGACTGGGAGACCACGAACGTCTACAAGGACCTGCCCCCGCGCGTGTGGCAGTACATCAAGGACAAGGGCTTCCTCGGGATGATCATCCCCAGGGAGTACGGCGGTCTCGGCTTCTCGGCCTACGCGCACTCGCAGGTGATCACCAAGCTCTCGACGCGCTCCGGCTCGGTCGCCGTCAGCGTGCTCGTGCCGAACTCGCTCGGCCCGGGCGAGCTCCTGCTGCACTACGGCACCGACGAGCAGAAGCGCCACTACCTGCCGCGACTCGCGAAGGGGCTCGAGATCCCGTGCTTCGCGCTCACCAACCCGTCGGCAGGCTCCGACGCGGCGTCGATCCCCGACTACGGCGTCGTGTGCTGGGGCGAGCACGGCGGCAAGCGCGTGCTGGGCCTGCGCGTCACCTGGGACAAGCGCTACATCACGCTGGGCCCGATCGCGACGCTGCTCGGCCTCGCGTTCCGCGCCTACGATCCCGACAAGCTCGCCGGCGATCGCGAGGACCTCGGGATCACCTGCGCGCTGATTCCCACGAGCCATCCGGGCGTGCGCATCGGGCGCCGGCACATGCCGCTCAACGCGGTGTTCCAGAACGGGCCGAACTCGGGCGACGACGTGTTCATCCCGATGGAGTGGGTGATCGGCGGGCAGCCGATGCTCGGCCGCGGCTGGCGCATGCTGATGGAGTGCCTCGCCGCGGGGCGCGGCATCTCGCTGCCGTCGTCGAACACCGGCATGGCGAAGCTGGCCGTGCGCACGACCGGCGGCTACGCGCGCGTGCGCACGCAGTTCAAGACGGCGATCGGCAGGTTCGAGGGCATCGAGGAAGCGCTCGCGCGGATGGGCGGCAACCTCTACACGATGGACGCGACGCGCGTGCTCACCGCCGCCGCGGTCGACCTGGGCGAGAAGCCCGCCGTGCTCTCCGGCATCGCCAAATACCACATCACCGAGCGCAACCGCCAGGTGATCAACGACGCGATGGACATCGCCGGCGGCAAGGGCATCTGCATGGGGCCGTCGAACTTCCTCGGCGCCGCGTACATGCAAATGCCGGTGTCGATCACCGTCGAAGGCGCCAACATCCTGACGCGCAGCCTGATCATCTTCGGGCAGGGCGCGATCCGGTGCCATCCCTACGTGCTCGCCGAGATGGCGGCCGCCAAGGAGCCCGATCCCGCGAAGGCGTCGGTCGCGTTCGACGCGGCGCTCTGGGGCCACATCGGGTTCGCCGCGTCCAACGTCGTGCGTACGCTCGTCATGGGCCTCACCGGCTCGCATTTCGTGAAGGTGCCCGACGGCGTCGCGCCGGAGATGCGGCGCTACTACCAGCAGCTGACGCGCTTCTCCGCGGCGCTCGCGTTCCTCGCCGACGTGTCGATGGGCACGCTGGGCGGCGCGCTCAAGCGCAAGGAGAAGCTGTCGGCGCGGCTCGGCGACGTGCTGTCGTCGCTGTACCTGTGCTCGGCGACGCTCGCGCGCTTCGAGCGCGAGGGCCGCCAGGCGGCCGACGCGCCGCTCGCACACTGGGCGATCTGGGATGCGATGTTCAAGGCGCAGAACGCCTTCGAGGGCGTGATCTCGAACTTCCCGCGGCCGCTGGTGAGCTCGTTCGTGCAGGCGATGGTGTTCCCGCTCGGCCGTCCCTACGTCGTGCCGTCCGACCAGCTCGGCCACGAGGTCGCGCGCCTGCTCATCGAGCCGTCGGCCACGCGCGACCGGCTGACGGCGCCGATGTACCTGGGCGGCGGAGACGGGGAGGATCCGGTCGCGCTGATCGACCGCGCGCTCGCCGCGACGATTCCCGTCGAGGCGATCGAGGCGAAGCTCAAGGCGGCGGCGAAGGCCGGCGCGCTCGACACGGCGCTCGCGCCGGGCGAGGGCATCGAGGAGCTGGCCGCGCGCGCCGTCTCGGCGGGCGTGATCGAAGCGCGCGAGGCGCGGATGCTGGTCGAGCAGCGCGCGCTCGTCGCGAAGGTCGTCCGCGTCGACGACTTCGCGCCGGACCTCGGCACGAGCCTGCTCGACGTCGACGCGCCGGGCGAGAGCGAGCCCGCCGCGTCGCCGGCCGCCTCGCCGCGACGGCACACCGCCGCCGCATGAGCCGGGACGACACGATGATCGACGAACCGGTCTACATCGTCGACGGTGCGCGAACGCCGTTCCTGAAGGCGCGCAACCGTCCCGGGCCGTTCGCGGCCTCCGACCTCGCGACCGCGGCGGGCCGCGCGCTGCTGCTGCGCCAGCCGTTCGAGGCGGAGCGCGTCGACGAGGTGATCCTCGGGTGCGCGGCGCCGTCGCCCGACGAGGTCAACATCGGCCGCGTCGCGGCGATGCGCATGGGCTGCGGCAAGCGGGTGCCCGCGTGGACGGTTATGCGCAACTGCGCCTCGGGCATGCAGGCGATCGATTCCGCGATCGCGCAGATCCGCGCGGGACGGTCGGGCCTCGTGCTCGCCGGCGGCGTCGATGCACTGTCGCGTGCGCCACTGCTGTTCAACGAGGCGATGGTGCTGTGGCTCGCGAACTGGTACGCGGCGAAGGGCGCCGGTCAGCGCGCCGCGCTGCTGGCGAAGTTCCGTCCGCAGTTCCTCGCGCCGGTGATCGGCCTCATGAAGGGGCTCACCGACCCGATCGTCGGCCTCCTGATGGGCCAGACCGCCGAGAACGTCGCCTACCGCTTCGGCATCACGCGCGAGGAGATGGACGCCTACGCGGCCGAGAGCCACCGGCGCGTGCTGGCGGCGCAGAAGGCCGGGCATTTCGCGCGCGAGCTGGTGCCGCTCGTCGACGCCGCGGGCAGGCTCTACGCGGCCGACGACGGCGTGCGCGAGGACTCGACGCCGGAGAACCTCGCCAAGCTCAGGCCCTTCTTCGACCGCAAGTACGGCAACGTCACCGCCGGCAACAGCTCGCAGGTCACCGACGGCGGCGTGTGGCTGGTGATCGCGTCGCAGCGAGCGGTCGACGAGCACAAGCTCGTGCCGCGCGGCCGGATCGTCGATTCGCACTGGGCGGGCCTCGACCCCGCGGAGATGGGCCTCGGGCCCGTCTACGCGGCGACGCCGCTGCTGCAGCGCCAGCGCCTCGGGCTCGACGACATCGACGCGTGGGAGATCAACGAGGCGTTCGCCGCGCAGGTGCTGGGCTGCCTGCGGGCGTGGGCCGACGACGCGTTCTGCCGCGCCGAGCTGGGCCTGCCGGGCGCGCTCGGCACGATCGACCGCACGAAGCTCAACGCCGACGGCGGCGCGATCGCGCTCGGGCATCCGGTCGGCGCGTCGGGCGCGCGCATCGCGCTGCACGTGCTCGAGACGCTCGAGCGCACCGGCGGCAAGCGCGGCCTCGCCGCGATCTGCATCGGCGGCGGCCTCGGCGGCGCGATGCTCGTGGAGCGCGTATGACGACGGTGACGACGGATCCCGAAACCACGGTCGTGCGCGCCGCGCCGGCGCGGATGACGCTGCGGCACTGGACGCTCGCGCGCGAGCCCGACGGCCTGATGGTGCTCGTGTTCGACAAGGCGGGCGCGACGACGAACACGCTGTCCGCGGAGGCGCTCGGCGAGTTCAACCACATGCTCGACCGTCTCGAGCGCGAGAAGCCGCGCGCGCTCCTGATCCGCAGCGGCAAGCCCGGCGGCTTCATCGCCGGCGCGGACATCGACGAGTTCGGCGCGATCTCGACCGAGGAAGGCGCGGTCGCGCTGGTGAAGCGCGGCTGGGATGCGTTCGAGCGACTGGCGCGGGTTCCGTACCCGACGCTGGCGCTCATCCGCGGCTACTGCCTGGGCGGCGGACTCGAGCTCGCGCTGGCGTGCCGCTACCGCGTCGCGGTCGACGAGCCGGGCACTCGGCTGGGGCTGCCCGAGGTGATGCTCGGCATCGTCCCCGGCTGGGGCGGCATCAAGCGGCTGCCGCGGCTCGCCGGCGCCCCGGCCGCGCTCGACCTGATGCTCACCGGCAGGACCATCGACGCGCGCAAGGCGAAGAAGCTCGGCATCGTCGACGAGGCGGTGCCGGTGCGCATCATGGAGAACACCGCGCGCGGCATGCTGAAGGCACTGCCGCCGCCGCGCGAGCTGCCGCTGCCGCTCACGCTGTCGCTGAACCCGATCGCGCGGCGCGTCATCGCCGCGCAGGCGGAGAAGGAAGTCGCCAAGCGCGCGCGACGCGAGCACTATCCCGCGCCGTACGCGATCCTCGAGCTGTGGAAGCGCTTCGACGGCAACGCGCTCGCGCCGCCCAGGGGCGATCCGGCGAGCCTCGTCACGCTCGTGCGCTCGCCGACCGCCGCGAACCTTATCCGCGTGTTCAGGCTGCAGGAGCGGCTGAAGGCGTTCGGCAAGGAGGGCGAGGCGACCGCGAAGCACGTGCACGTGGTGGGGGCCGGGACGATGGGCGGCGACATCGCCGCATGGTGCGCGCTGCGCGGCCTCACGGTCACCCTGCAGGACCAGGGCGCCGAGCGCATCGCGCCGGCGATCGGGCGGGCGAGCAAGCTGTTCGCCGAGCGGCTCAAGGATGCGCGCCGCGTGCGCGACGCGAGCGACCGGCTGATCCCCGACGTCGCGGGCCACGGCATCGCGCGCGCCGACGTGATCGTCGAGGCGATCTTCGAGAACGTCGAGGCGAAGCGCGAGCTGTTCGCGTCGATCGAGAAGAAGGCGAAGCCGGAGGCGCTGCTCGCCACCAACACGTCGTCGATCCCGCTCGAGGAGATCGCCACGGCGCTGGCCGACCCGTCGAGGCTGATCGGCCTGCACTTCTTCAACCCGGTGCGCAGCATGATGCTGGTCGAGATCGTCGTGGGCGCGAGCACGCGCCCGTCGCTGGTCGCGCCGGCGGCGGCGTTCGTCCGGCAGATCGACAAGCTGCCGCTGCCCGTCAGGAGCGCGCCGGGATTCCTCGTCAACCGCATCCTCGCCCCCTACCTGATGGCGGCGATGCGCGCAGTCGACGAAGGCATTCCGCCCGAGACCGTCGACGAGGCCGCGCTCGCGTTCGGCATGCCGATGGGACCGATCGAGCTCGCCGATACCGTGGGCCTCGACATCTGCGTCGCCGTCGGGAAGCTGCTGGGCGAAGGGACCGCGCCGCCGCGCGAGCTCATGAAGCACGTCGACGCGGGCGAGCTCGGCAAGAAGACCGGCCGTGGCTTCTACCGCTGGGAAGCCGGCAAGCCCGTCAAGGGACGCGCCGGCGCCGTGCCCGCGGGACTCGTGGACCGGCTCATCGGGCCCTACGTGGCCGAGGCCCGCGCGGCGCTCGCCGACGGCGTGGTCGCCGACGCGGACCTCGTCGACGCGGGAGCCATTTTCGGCACCGGGTTCGCGCCCTTCCGGGGCGGCCCGCTCCACGACGCGGCGACGCGCGAGCCCTAGGGTCGGCCCGGGGAAAACGGGCTTCCGGTGTAGCATCGCGCCCGTGGGCGCGGCGGGCCGCCGCCCGCGGCCGGCCGCTGCCCTGGCGTGGCCGGACCCCTTTGACCCGGCGCGCGACCGGGGCACCCCGCACGGAGGACCGACGTGGACAGGATCTGGCTCAAGCACTACCCGCCCGGCGTGCCGGCCGAGATCGACGTCAGCGAATACGCTTCGGTCCGCGACGTGTTCGACGAGAGCGTCGCGCGGTTCGCGTCGCGCCCGGCGTTCACCTGCCTGGGCAAGACGATCACGTTCGCCGAGCTGGACACCCTCTCCGCGGCGTTCGGCGCGTGGCTGCAGGGGCAGGGCGGAGGCAAGGGCACGCGCGTCGCGCTGATGATGCCCAACATCCTGCAGTACCCGGTGTGCCTGTTCGGCACGCTGCGCACGGGCGCCACCGTCGTCAACGTCAACCCCCTCTACACGGCGCGCGAGCTCGAGCACCAGCTGGTCGACTCCGGTGCCGAGGTGATCGTGGTGCTCGAGAACTTCGCGAACACGCTCGCCGAGGTGATCGGCAAGACCAGGGTCAAGCACGTCATCGTCACGTCGATGGGCGAGCTGCTCGGCCTCAAGGGCGTGCTCGTCAACTTCGTCGTGCGCCGCGTCAAGAAGATGGTGAAGCCGTGGTCGCTGCCCGGCTCGATCCACCTGTCGGACGCGCTCGCCGACGGCCGGCGGCGCACGCTGCAGCGCGTGCCGATCGCGCACGACGACATCGCGTTCCTGCAGTACACCGGCGGCACGACCGGCGTCGCGAAGGGTGCGATGCTCCTGCACCGGAACATCATCGCCAACCTGCTGCAGGCGCGCGCCTGGGTGTCGCCTGTGCTCGACCCGACGCACCGCGAGATCATCATCACGCCGCTGCCGCTCTACCACATCTTCTCGCTCACCGCGAACTGCCTCGTGTTCATGACGCTCGGCGCGGAGAACGTACTGATCCCGAACCCGCGCGACATCCCGGGCTTCGTCAAGACGCTGCGCAAGACGCCGTTCACGGCGATCACTGGCGTCAACACGCTGTTCAACGCGATGGTCAACAACAAGGATTTCAGGAACGTGCCGTTCAAGTCGCTGCGTCTCGTGCTGGGCGGGGGGATGGCCGTGCAGGAGGCGGTGGCGAAGCGCTGGAAGGAGATCACCGGCGTCACGCTGATCGAGGCCTACGGGCTCACCGAGACTTCGCCGGCGGCGACGATCAACCCGCTCAACCTCGCCGAGTACAACGGCTCGATCGGCCTGCCGATCCCGTCGACCGACATCGTGCTGCGCGACGACGCGGGGAAGGATGTGCCGCTCGGCTCGCCCGGCGAGATCTGCATCAAGGGCCCGCAGGTGATGGCGGGCTACTGGAACCGCCCCGACGAGACCGCCAAGGTGATGACGCCCGACGGCTACTTCATGACCGGCGACATCGGCGTCATGGACGAGCGCGGCTTCGTGCGCATCGTCGACCGCAAGAAGGACATGATCCTGGTGTCCGGCTTCAACGTGTACCCGAACGAGATCGAGGCCGTCGTCGCGACGCATCCGGGCGTGCTCGAATGCGCGGCCGTCGGCGTGCCGGACAAGAAGTCGGGCGAGGCGGTGCGGCTCTACATCGTCAAGAAGGAGCCGGACCTCTCCGCCGGCGACGTGATGAAGTACTGCCGCGACCACCTGACCGCGTACAAGTGCCCGCGCGAGGTGCTGTTCCGCGACGAGCTGCCGAAGTCGAACGTCGGCAAGATCCTGCGCCGCGAGCTTCGCGAGATCGCGCGCAAGGAACTCATCTAGCGGTCCGTCGGTTGCCGCACCGCGCCGCCGGTCCACGATCGTGACGCTGCCGCAACGCGAGCCCGTGCTCCGCGTCGTGCCGATGCCGGCCGACGTGAACCAGCACGGCGACATCTTCGGCGGCTGGATCATGTCGCAGGTCGACATCGCGGGCGGCGTGCTCGCGGCGCGGCGCGCGCGCGGGCGCGTCGCCACGGTCGCGGTCAATTCGTTCACGTTCAAGCAGCCGGTGCTGGTCGGCGACCTCGTCACGTTCTACGGCCAGGTCGAGCGCGTCGGGCGGACGTCGGTGACGATCGGCGTCGAGGTGTACGCGCAGCGCAACCCGCGCGACATCGTGACGGTCAAGGTGACCGAGGCGTCGCTGACCTACGTCGCGGTCGACGCCTCGGGACGCCCGCGGCCGATCCCGCCGGATTGATGCGCTGCACCATGATGCCTCTGCGGTGCGCGTGTATAGTCCTCGGGCACAGCAAATGCGGCGCTTTGCCCGAGGCAGCCGGGCGCCGAGGCAGCCACCCCCACCAAGAAAACCAACGCGCGACGCGAGCGTCGCGATGCCAGAGAGGAGACTCGCCATCATGACCAGCCCGACCTTCCGACACCGCCGCATCGCCGCCGCGGTCGCGACGTTCTGCGCCCTCGGCGCGGGGCAGGCCTACGGCGCCGCCTTCGCGCTTCAGGAGAACAGCGGCAGCGGCCTCGGCAACGCGTTCGCCGGCGGCGCCGCCGTGGCGGACGACGTGAGCTCGATGTGGGCGAACCCGGCCACGCTGTCGAAGCGCATGTCGATGGAAGCGGCCGGCGCGCTGCACGTCATCACGCCGTCGATCAAGTTCCGCGACGAGGGCTCGGGCGCCGCCTTCGGGCAGCCGCTCGGCGGCACCGGCGGCGACGCGGGGGGCACGAGCTTCGTGCCCAACCTCTACTTCTCGATGCCGATCAACCGGCAGTGGGTGGCCGGCATCGGCATCAACGCGCCATGGGGCCTGGTCACCGAGTACGACGGCGACTGGCTCGGCCGCTACCAGGGCGTGAAGTCCGAGGTCAGGACGATCAACGTCAACCCGGCGATCTCCTGGCGGCCGAACGACAGCTTCGCGATCGGCGTGGGCGTCAACTGGCAGCGCGTCGACGCCGAGTTCACGAGCAAGGTGAACTACTCGGGCGCGATCGCGACGGCCGCGCAGGCGGCGGCGGCGGCGGGGCAGATCCCGGCCGTCGCGGTGCCGGGCGTGATCGCCGCGACCGCGGGGCTCGACTCGAGCGCGAAGATCGAGGCCGACGACGACGCGTGGGGCTGGAACATCGGCGCCCTCTTCGACTACGCGCCGGGCTCCCGCGTCGGCCTGTCCTACCGCTCCGAGATCAAGTACAAGGCCAACGGGCCGGCCAACTTCGACCACCCGACGCCGACGGTGCCGCCGGCGCTGGCGCCCGTGGTGGGCGCGCTGACGACGGCCATCAACACGACCGCCCTGTACAACAGCGACATCGACGTCGACATCAAGCTGCCGGCAATCGTCAACGCGTCGATCTTCCACCGCCTCAACGACCGCTGGGACCTTATGGCGGACGTCCAGTGGACCGGCTGGTCGTCGATCAAGGAGCTCAAGTTCGTGCGGACCAACGGCGTGACGCTGCAGAACACGCCGGAGAACTTCGACGACGCGTGGCGCGTCTCGGTCGGCGCAAACTACCGCTACAGCGACCGCTGGATGTTCCGCGGCGGCCTCGCCTGGGACCAGTCGCCAGTCAACAACGCCGACCGCACGCCGCGCCTGCCCGACGAGGACCGCGTCTGGATCTCGCTCGGGGCGCAGTACAAGTACTCGAACCAGCTCAAGGTCGACGGCGGCTTCACCTACATCAAGTCGCAGGACGCGTCGATCAACCAGAACGCCGGCAGCCAGGCGGCGAACGGGCTGATCAAGGGCAGCTACGACGCGTACGTGACGATCTTCTCGGTGCAGGGCACGTACACTTTCTGACCCTTCGTCACGCCTGACCGCGGGCCGGCGACCTTCGCCGGCCCGCGCCTCTCCGCGGCGCCGCGCCCTCGCGCCGCTCCGGGCCGGCGAAACGCGCCGATGCCTTCCGCCACGCCTCCCGCGACCGCCCCGCTCCTCGTGCGCCGCGCCGCCGTGCTCGGCGCCGGCGTCATGGGCGCGCAGATCGCCGCGCACTTCGTCAACGCGGGGATTCCCGTCGTCCTGTTCGACCTGCCGGCGAAGGAAGGCGACCCCTGGGGCATCGTCCGCAAGGGCATCGACGGGCTCGCGAAGCTGGAGCCCGCGCCGCTCGCGACGAAGGACCTCGCGATGCAGATCGTCCCGGCGCACTACGGGGCCGACCTCGGCCTCGTCGCGTCGTGCGACCTCGTCGTCGAGGCGATCGCCGAGCGGCTCGACTGGAAGCGCGATCTCTACGCGAAGATCGCGCCGCACCTCGCGCCGCACGCGGTCCTCGCCTCGAACACCTCGGGGCTGTCGCTGGCGGCGCTCGACGACGCGGTGCCGGCGCCGATGCGCGCGCGGTTCTGCGGCATCCACTTCTTCAATCCGCCGCGTTACATGCACCTGGTCGAGCTCATCGGCGCGCCGTCGACCGACGCGGCGCTGCTCGACGCGCTCGAGGCGTTCCTGACGACCGCGCTCGGCAAGGGCGTGATCCGCGCGAAGGACACGCCCAACTTCATTGCCAACCGGATCGGCGTGTTCTCGGTGATCGCGACGATGCTGCACACCGCGCGGTCCGGGCTTGGCTTCGACACGGTCGACGCGCTGACCGGGCCCGCGATCGGGCGCCCGAAGAGCGCGACCTACCGCACGATCGACGTGGTCGGCCTCGACACGACCGCGCACGTGATCGGCACGATGCGCGACACGCTGCCCGACGATCCGTGGCGGCCGCACTTCGAGGTGCCGGCCGTGCTCGCGGCGCTCGTCGCGAAGGGGGCGCTCGGGCAGAAGGCGAAAGCCGGCTTCTATCGCAAGGCCGGCAAGGACATCCAGGTCCTCGATCCCGCCGCCGGCGACTACCGCGCGAGCGCCGGCGAGGTGGACCCCGCCGTCGCAGCGGTCCTCGCGATCGAATCGCCGGGCGAGAGGCTCGGCAAGCTGCGCGCCTCCGCGCATCCGCAGGCGCAGTTCCTGTGGGCCGTGTTCCGCGACGTCTTCCACTACGCCGCGCACCAGCTCGCGTCGATCGCCGACAACGCGCGCGACGTCGACCTCGCGATCCGCTGGGGCTTCGGCTGGCAGCTCGGGCCGTTCGAGACCTGGCAGGCGGCGGGTTGGAACGACGTCGCGGACTGGATCGACGCGGACATCGTGGCGGGCAAGGCGCTCGCATCGGTCCCGCTGCCGGCGTGGGTGCGCAGCCAGAAGGTGCACGTCGCCAACGGCGTGCACGCGAGCGGCGGCGCGTACTCGCCCGCAGCGGACCGCTTCGTGCCGCGCCCGACGCTTCCCGTATATGCGCGGCAGCGCTACCCCGACGCGGTGCTGGGCGAGCGGTTCGATCGCGGCACCACCGTGTTCGAGACCGAGGCGCTGCGCCTGTGGCACCTCGAGCGCGACGTCGCGATCGCCTCGTTCAAGACCAAGCAGCACACGATCTCCAACGGCGTGCTGGACGGCCTGCACCGCGCGCTCGACGAGGCCGAGCGCGGCTTCGCCGGCCTCGTGATCTGGCAGCCGCGCGAGCCGTTCTCGTTCGGCGCGAACCTCGCCGACCTCGCGCCGGCGGCGCAGGCGGGACGCTGGGACGAGGTCGAGGCCGTCGTCCGGCATTTCCAGCAGACGTCGCTGCGGCTGCGCTACAGCCTGGTGCCGACGGTCGCGGCGGTCCGCGGCATGGCGCTCGGGGGCTCCTGCGAGTTCGTCATGCACTGCGACCGCGCGGTCGCCGCGCTCGAGTCCTACCTCGGGCTCGTCGAGGCGGGCGTGGGCCTGCTGCCCGGCGGCGGCGGCACCAAGGAGTTCGCGCTGCGCGCGGCCGACGCGGTCAGGCTCGGCCCCACCGGCGGCCAGGCCGACCACTTCCCCTTCCTGCGCGCGTCGTTCCAGACCGTCGCGACGGCGACGGTGGCGAAGAGCGCGCTCGAGGCGAAGGCGCTCGGTTACCTGCGCGCCCCCGACGTCGTCGTCATGCACGCGCACGAGATCCTCCACGTCGCGATCGGCCAGGCGCGCGCGCTGGCCGACGCGGGCTACCGTCCGCCGCTGCCGCCGAAGGCGATCCCGGTCGCGGGCCGCACCGGCGTCGCGACGCTCGAGATGATGCTCGTGAACATGCGTGACGGCGGGTTCATCAGCGCGTACGACTTCGTCGTCGGCCTCGCGATCGCCCGCGTGCTGTGCGGCGGAAACCTCGATGCCGGCACGACGGTCGACGAGGCGTGGCTGCTCGACCTCGAGCGCGCCGAGTTCATGGCGCTCGCGCGCGACGCGCGCACGCAGGCGCGCATCGCCCACACGCTCGCGACCGGCAAGCCGCTGCGCAACTGACGAGCCAGCCATGACGCGCACGCTCTCCGACGCCTACATCGTCGCCACCGCGCGCACGCCGGTCGGCAAGGCGCCGCGCGGCGTGCTGCGCACGACGCGGCCCGACACGATGCTCGCGCACGTGCTGCGGAGCGTGCTCGCGCGCGCGCCGTCGCTCGATGCTAAGGCGGTCGACGACGTCGTCGTCGGCTGCGCGATGCCCGAGTACGAGCAGGGGATGAACGTCGCGCGCATCGGCTTGCTGCTGGCCGGGCTGCCGTCGTCGGTGCCCGGGATGACGGTGAACCGCTTCTGCTCGTCGGGCCTCAACGCCGTGTCGATCGCCGCGGACCGCATCCGCACCGGCGAGGCGGGCGTGGTCGTCGCGGCGGGCACCGAGAGCATGAGCATGATCCCGATGCTCGGCCGGCTCGCGCTGAACCTCGACGTGTTCGCGCGCGACGAGAACCTCGGCATCGCCTACGGGATGGGGCTCACCGCCGAGAAGGTCGCCGAGCGGTGGAAGGTGACGCGCGAAGCGCAGGACGCGTTCGCGCTCGAGTCGCACCGCCGCGCGCTCGCCGCCCAGGCCGCTGGCGAGTTCGATGCCGAGATCGCGCCGCTCGCCGTCCGCGAGCACCTGCCCGAGCCCGGCGGACGCGCGAGCGAGCGCGAGCGAACGGTGGCGCGCGACGAAGGCCCGCGCGCGGACACGACCCCCGAGGGGCTCGCGAAGCTGCGGCCCGTGTTCGCGGCGAAGGGCTCGGTGACCGCCGGCAACAGCTCGCAGACCTCCGACGGCGCGGGCGCGGTGATCGTCGCGTCCGAAGCCGCGTGCAGGACGCACGGGCTCACGCCGGTCGCGCGTTTCCTCGGGTATGCGGTCGCCGGCGTGCCGCCGGAGATCATGGGCGTGGGCCCGATCGCGGCGATCCCGAAGGTGCTCGCGACCACGGGCGTCAGGCAGGACGACCTCGACTGGATCGAGCTCAACGAGGCGTTCGCGGCACAGAGCCTCGCGGTGATCGGCGACTTGGGCCTCGATCCCGCGAAAGTGAATCCGCTCGGCGGCGCGATCGCGCTCGGTCATCCGCTCGGCGCCACGGGTGCGATCCGCACCGCGACGATCCTGCACGGGCTCAAGCGGCGCGGCGGGCGCTACGGCATGGTGACGATGTGCGTGGGGACCGGCATGGGAGCGGCCGGGGTTTTCGAGATGCTGTGACCTGACGGGAGACGGACGATGCGCGCATTCGTGACGATCGTGGCGGCGGCGGTCCTGGCCTGCGCCTCCGCGGCCCAGGCGGTGGAGGTGGGCGGCGTCAACGTCGACGAGAAGGCGAGCGTCGGCGGCCAGGAGCTCGTGCTGAACGGCGCCGGCGTGCGCACGCGCGCCATCTTCAAGGTCTACGTCGCGAGCCTCTACGTGCCGGCGAAGGCGACGACGCCCGCGGCCGTGCTGGCGAAGGGGCCGCGCCGCATCCAGATGCAGCTCCTGCGCAACCTGTCGGCCGACCAGCTCGTCGACGCGCTGGTCGACGGCCTGAAGGACAACAACTCGGAGGCCGAGCTCGCCGCCGTCAAGGCCCAGCAGGACCAGATGGTCGCCGCCATGAAGGCGTTCAACGACGTGAAGGAGAAGGACGTCGTGGCGCTCGACTACGCGAACGGCTCGACGACGATCCTGCTCAACGGCGCGTCGAAGGCGACGATCCCCGGCGACGCGTTCAACGTCGCGCTGACCAAGGTCTGGCTCGGCGACAGGCCGGTCCAGGCCGACCTCAAGAAGGCGCTGCTGGGTGGCTAGCGCGGCGCCGCGACCGCCCCGGGATTTCTGGCTCTCCAGCGGCTACCGCCACCTGACCGTCGGTGCCGACGGGCGCCTCACGCTCACCGACGCGTACCTGCGCGCGCAGCTGCTGCGCCCCGAGCTCGCGCCGGTCGCCGGCTCCTGCGACGCCGAGCTCGCGCTCCACGACGCGCTGGTCGCGAGCCCGCGCCGCGCGGTCGCCGCCGCCGAGATCGACGCGCTCCGCGACGAGGACGCGCGCGAGAACTACCGCGTCTGGCTGCGGTTCCGCGACCGGCTCGCCGCGGCGCCGTCGCTCGAGGCGGCCTACCTGCGGCTGTTCCTGGGCGACGTCGACGTGCCCCCGCTGCTCGTGCACGAGCTGACGCGCGTGCTGCTGCGTCACATCCTGGGCGAGCGCGCCGACCCGCTCGAGGCGCGCGCGGCGGAGATGCTGTTCCGAACGCAGACGGTGGCCGTCCTCGAGGACGGGGCGGTGATGGCCGCGGACGAGGCGACGGTCGACCTCTACGCGACCACGGGCGGCTTCGGGAACCTGGGCGAGCTCCTGTCGTCGAACCGGACGCCGGTGCGCACCGTGGACCTCGACGTGCTGACGCGAGACAACGCCGACGAGTACTGGGAGCGCGACGAGCGCCATGATCTCTCGGTGAGCCTGAACCGCGGGCAGCCCGCGCTCGACGCGCTCGCGCGCGTGCTGGAGCGCTGGGTCCGGCACTTCCTCGAGGTCGAGGTGCGCATCGGGCCGCAGCGTCGCATCGACGACGAGCGCTGGGTGTGGCACGTGGGGCTGGATGCCGAGGCGTCGGGCATCCTGAACGACCTGTACAATCGTGCCGACGTCGACGACGCGCGCATGGAGCGCCTCGTCGCGCTGTTCCAGCTCGATTTCGCGAACGCGGGCGACATGCGGCCGGCGATCGCGGGACGCCCGGTCTACCTCGCGATGGCCATCGACGAGCGCCGTCGCCTGCGGCTCAAGCCGCAGAACCTCCTCCTGAACCTGCCGCTCGCGCGGCCGCAATGACATGAGCCTCCACCGACTCCTCTCCCCGATGCACGCCGCGCGCTGGCTGCCGGTCGCGATGCTGGCGCCGATGCTCGCGCTGGCGCAGGCGCCCGCGGCAACCGATGCCCAGCCTCCCGACACGAAGGCCGCGCCGGCACAAGTCGCAGCTCCGCCGCCGGCGCCCGAGGCCGCGCCGTCGCCCGCCGCTCCCGCCAAGGGCGCGCCGGGCAAGGCCGACGCGGCGGGCGAGCCCAAGGTCGCCCCGGTGCCGACCGGTCCGATCGCGCCGCTGGCGTGGCTCAACGGTTGCTGGGCCGGCAACGTGAACAACCACGAGTACCGCGAGTACTGGCACCCGCTTCGCGGAGGCATGATGGTCGGCGTCGGCCACAACGCGCTTCCCGATCGCACGGTGAGCTACGAGCACCTGCGTCTCGAGTCGAATGCGGACGGCGTGTTCTACGTCGCCGCGCCGTCGGGCCAGAAGGAGGTGCCGTTCAAGCTGACGGGGACCAAGCGGGACGGTCCCGACGAGATCTTCCTGTTCACCAACGGCGCCAACCCGTTCCCGCAGAGCATCACCTACCGCCGCGCGACCGGCGGCTGGCTCTACGTCGAGGTGGCGGGCAAGAACAAGGGCCAGGACCACAAGGTGATCTACCCGTTCCGCCGCGTGAGCTGCGAGACGGGCGAGTTCATCCGCCACTAGCCCGCAGCGCCCCCGGCACCCGGCACCTACCAGGTGCCCGAGGTCAGCGCGCCGGCACGCCGCGATTCGCGAGCGCGTCGGCGCGCAGGTTGCCCGCGTTGTCGGCGTGGCCCTTCACCCAGTGCCAGCGCACGCGGTGGCGCGAGGCGAGCGTCTCGAGCTCTCGCCAGAGCTCGGCGTTCTTCACCGGCGTGCGCCCGGCGGTCTTCCAGCCGTTGCGCTTCCAGCCGTGGATCCAGGTCTCGATCCCGTGCTTCACGTACTGCGAGTCGGTGTGCAGCTCGACGTCCGACGGGACCTTGAGCGCCTCGAGCGCGCGGATCACCGCGGTCAGCTCCATCCGGTTGTTGGTGGTCGCGCTCTCGCCGCCGAAGAGCTCCTTCTCGTGCCCGCCCGCGATCAGGAGCGCGCCCCAGCCGCCGGGGCCCGGATTGCCCTTGCACGCGCCGTCGGTGTAGACGACCACGGTGCCCGCGCGGCCGGTCATTCGCCGTGCCGGGACGCGGCGGTCAGGCTTTCCTTCGCCCGCGCGGCGGGCGCGAGCGCCTTCTTGCGCCGCTCGCGCCGCTCCCACGACGGCGTGATCACGCGCATGCCGGCGACCTTCTTGGTCGCGCGCAGGAAGTACACGCCGCCCGCGATCGGCCACCAGCGGTCGCCGGCCTTCTCGAAGAACGCGAAGCGATGGAGCCACGCCTCGTTCGCGAACGGCGGCGCGTAGCCGTCGAGGCGGCCGCCGATCACGTCGAAGCCGAGCAGCGACAGCCAGTCCTTGAGCCGCCACAGCCCGATGAAGTTGCCGTTCCACGGCGGTGTCTGCTCGCGGCCGAAGTAGCGCTTCATCCCGTAGAGCGAGAACGGGTTGAAGCCCGCGATCACGATCTGCCCTTCGGGACGCATCACGCGGTACGCCTCGCGCAGCATCAGGTGCGGGTCGTCGGTGAACTCGAGCGCGTGCGGCATCACGCACAGGTCGATCGTGTTCTCGGCGAACGGCAGCGCGTGCGGGTCGGCGACCAGCTCGGCCGGCGGGTCGTAGTCGAGCGTCCAGCGCGACGGGATGCGGCTCTGCGCGAGCGTCGGGTGCTCGGGCAGCCCGACCTGGATCGCGTAGTAGCCGAAGATGTCCGCGACCGTCTGGTCGAAGTACGCCTGTTCGCGCTCGCGGAGGTAGCGGCCGAGCGGCGTCGCGAACCATTCGGCGAGCGTCGTTGACACGCCGCCCACGCCCTCCGAAGATGCGTCCATGCCGGCGATTATCCCGTTGGCCGCCTTCACCGACAACTACGTGTGGGCGATCCGCGACGGCGACGCCGCCGCCGTCGTCGACCCCGGCGACGCCGCCCCGGTCGAGGCATGGCTGGCGCGCGAGCGCGTGGCGCTCACCGCGATCCTCGTCACGCACCACCACCGCGACCACACCGGCGGCATCGGCGGGCTGCTGCGCGACCGCGCGGTGCCGGTGATCGGTCCCGCGCGCGAAGCGATCCCGGCGCGCACGCGAGGCGTCGGGGCCGGCGACCGCTTCGCGATCCCCGGCCTCGCGCACGCGCTCGAGGTGCTCGATATCCCGGGGCACACGGCCGGCCACGTCGCGTTCGTCGGCCGCGACGCGGGCTGGGGCGCGCCGGTGCTGTTCTGCGGCGACACGCTGTTCGCGGCCGGCTGCGGACGGCTGTTCGAGGGGACGCCCGACGAGATGTGGCGCTCGCTCTCGTCGCTCGCGTCGCTCCCGTCCGACACGCGCGTGTTCTGCGGCCACGAGTACACGCTCGCGAACCTTCGCTTCGCCGCCGCGGTCGAACCGGCCAACCCCGCGATCGCGGAGAGGACGGCGCGCGAGCAGGCCAAGCGGGACCGCGGCCTGCCGACGCTGCCGTCGACGATCGCGGAGGAGCTCGCGACCAATCCCTTCCTGCGGGCAGCCGACCCGCGGGTCCGGGCGGTCGCCGAGGCCCGGGCGGGCAGGAAGCTGGCCGGCGACGTGGCGGTCTTCGCGGCCTTGCGCGAGTGGAAGAACGCCTGGTAGGGGGCTGCCCCGCGGTTGCGCCGGCCGGCCCGAAGCGCCTACCATCGACCCAAGGCCGCTGGCCGACCACCGTTCGCATGCCCCATCCGGGCATCGGCAACACCGGAGACGACGTTTGCGACGAGGATTGGCCACCGCTTTGCTCATGCTCGCGATCGCAGGGTGCGCAACGGCACCCGTCGAGCGCGCGCCCGAGCTTCCGGCGCCGCTGCCGCCGCCCGTCCCCGCGCCCGTCGTCACCGCGGTCCCAGCGCTGCCGCCGGTCGTCGTCGCCCCCGCGCCGGACCCGTTCCCGGCCGCCGCCGGCGCCGAGTTGGAGCCGCTGCCGCCGCCGGCGACCAGCCTGTGGTCGCGCATCGTCAAGGGCTACCGGATCCCCGACCTCGCCGACGATCCGCTGGTCGCGAAGTGGGAGCAGTACTACTCGGAGCGCCCGGACTACGTCGCGCGCATGGTCGACCGCGGGCGACGCTACCTCTACCACATCGTCGCGGAGATCGACGAGCGCGGCATGCCGCTCGACCTCGCGCTCCTGCCGATGATCGAGAGCGCGATGAATCCCAACGCGCTCTCCCGCGCGCGCGCCGCCGGCATCTGGCAGTTCATGCCCTCCACCGGGAAGCACTACGGGCTCGAGCAGACGTTCTGGTTCGACTCGCGGCGCGACGTCGTGGCGGCCACCGGATCGGCGCTCGACTACCTGGAGAAGCTCTACGGCGACTTCACCGACTGGCAACTCGCGCTCGCCGCGTACAACTGGGGCGAGGGCAACGTGGGGCGCGCGGTCGCGAAGAACCGGTCGAAGGGCAAGCCCGGCGACTACGCGTCGCTCCCGATGCCGCCGGAGACGCGCAACTACCTGCCCAAGCTGCAGGCGGTGAAGAACATCATCGCCGATCCCGAGAAGTACGGGATCGTGCTCGCCGACATCCCCGACTCGCCTTACTTCACCGTCGTCAAGACGACGCGCGAGATGGACGTCAAGGTGGCGGCCGACCTGGCCGAGATGTCGATCGACGAGTTCCTGTCGCTCAATCCCCAGCACAACCGTCCGGTGATCGCCGGCGGCGACGAGCACTCGATCCTGCTGCCGATCGACCGCGCCGAGGTGTTCGCCGCGAAGCTCGAGCTGACGCAGCAGCCGCTCGTCACCTGGCAGGCGTACCGCGCTCGCCCGGGCGAGACGGTGACCCAGATCGCGGCCAAGTTCGCGCTGTCCGTCGAGACGCTGCGCACGGTGAACGGGCTCGGGACGCGCAACGCCCTGCCCGCCGGGCACGCGCTGCTGGTTCCCGCGCAGCGGCCTTCGGATGCGACCGCGGAATCCGTGGTGAACACCGTGTTCACCACCGTTCCGTCGGGGCGGACCTTCTATCACACGGTGCGACGCGGCGAGTCGATGGGCACGATCGCGCGCCGCTACGGCGTGGCGCAGGACGACCTGCGGCGCTGGAACGGCCTCACGCAGAACGCCGTGCGGGCCGGCCAGCGCCTGCGCGTGACCACCGACGTGGTGACAGGCGGGAAGACGCCCAAGCGGGCGGCAGCGGCAGCGCCCAAGCGCGTATCGGGCACGCTGCCGGCACATCCGGGCGCCGGGAGCGCCAGCGGCGGGGCCGCCGCGCCCTCCGCGGCGATGACGCGCGCGCCGCAGCGCTAGGCCCTGCCGGCGCGGCGCGGGCGCGCGTGCCCCGGTAGCCTCACCGAGGCGCTCGACGGCCCCCGGAAACGAAACGGGCGACGCCACCGGCGTCGCCCGTCTTCTTCGTCCGCTGCACGCTTGCGGCGGACCTGTGGGCCGAGAACGTTACTTCTTGGCCTTGCGCTTCGCCTTCCGGGCCTTGCGCTTCGGAGCGGCCTTCCTCTTCGTGGCCTTCTTCGCGCCCTTGCGCTTGGTGGCGCGCTTGGCGCCCTTGCGCTTCGTGGCCCTCTTGGCGCCCTTGCGCTTGGTCGCCTTCTTCGCGCCCTTGCGCTTGGTGGCCTTCTTCGCCTTGCGCTTCGTGGTCTTCTTGGCGGCCTTCCGCTTGGTCGCCTTCTTCGCGGCCTTGCGCTTCGGGGCAGCCTTCTTCGTCGCCTTCTTCGCCTTGCGCTTGGCCTTGCGTTTCTTCGGCGCGGGGGACGCAGCCGCCGGCGCCATCATCGACATCATGTCAGCCAACATTGTGTTCTCCTGTCTGAGTTGCTGGATGTTATGTGGTGCTTCTTGGCAGGCGTCGTCCGATTCACGGACCCCTTGACAAAACCGCTGGCACCTGCTGCCTGCATTCTAGCCAAGTTTCAACGATTTGCAAGATTTCGACCGGGCGAAAACCGCGCCGGCGCGCCGTTGTTGCGAATTCGCACTCGCCGCGCGGCGCATTCGGCGCGCCGCCGGCGTGCGTTTCAGCGCGGCAGCGTCGACTCGCCGGCGTGGAGCTCGGCGACCGTTTCGCGGCGGCGCACGAGGTGCATGCGGTCGCCGTCGACCATCACCTCGGCCGCTCGCGGGCGGGCGTTGTAGTTCGAGCTCATCGCCATCGCGTACGCGCCGGCGGACCGGAGGGCGAGGAGGTCGCCGGGCGCGAGCGCGAGCGCGCGGTCGCGCGCCAGGAAATCGGCGCTCTCGCACACGGGCCCCACGATCTCCCAGCGCTCGACCGGGCCGCCGTGCGGACGCACCGGCTCGACCGCGTGCCAGGCGCCGTAGAGCGCGGGACGCAGCAGGTCGTTCATCGCCGCGTCGACGATCGCGAAGTGCTTCGCGGGCCCCGGCTTCAGGTACTCGACGCGCGTGACGAGCACGCCCGCGTCGCCGACCAGGAGCCGTCCCGGCTCGAGCAGCAACCGCTCGTGGCGGCCCGTGAACAGCTCGCGCAGCAGCGCGGCGTAATCGGCCAGCGGCACCGGGATTTCGTCGCGGTAGCGGATGCCGAGGCCGCCGCCGAGGTCGATGTGCTCGAGCCGGATGCCCTCGCCGGCGAGCCGGTCGACGAGGTCCAGCACCTTGAGCGCGGCCTCGCGGTACGGCGCCAGCTCGGTGATCTGCGAGCCGATGTGGATGTCGATGCCGGCGAGCGCGATGCCCGGCATGCCGCGCGCGCGCCGGTACAGCCGCAGCGCGTCGTCGTAGGCGATGCCGAACTTGTTCTCCTTGAGGCCGGTCGAGATGTACGGATGGGTCTTCGCGTCGACGTCGGGGTTGACGCGGAAGCTCAACGGCGCGACCCGGCCGCGCGAGCGCGCGGCGGCATCGAGGCGCTCGAGCTCGGCCTCCGACTCGACGTTGAAGCACAGGATCCCGGCGTCGAGCGCCCGGTGCATCTCGGCGAGCGACTTGCCGACGCCCGAGAAGACCGTCCTCCCGGGGTCGCCGCCGGCCGCGATCACGCGCTCGAGCTCCCCGCCGGAGACGATGTCGAACCCGCTGCCCAACCGCGCGAAGACGTCGAGGACGGCGAGGTTCGCGTTCGCCTTCATCGCGTAGCACACGAGGTGCGGGATGCCGGCGAGCGCCTCGTCGAGCGCGCGCCAGGCTTCCTCGAGCGCGGCGCGCGAGTAGACGTAGCAGGGCGTGCCGTGGCGCTCGGCGATCGACGCGAGCGGCACGCGCTCGGCGCACAGCTCGCCGTCGCGCAGCGCGAAGGCGGTCATCTCACGGCAGGGTGGGATCCGGCGGCTTCGCCGGCGGCACGGCGGTGGTGGCCGACGCGGGGGCGTCGACGCGCTTCAGCGGCCCCTTGATGCCGCAGCCGGTGATGGACACCACGGCGAGGAACGCGGCGGCGAGCACCGCGACGTGGCGCGCGGCGCGCAGGGCGCGGCGGGGATCGCGTAACATCGTCGGCGATGGTAACACCGGTCCCACGCCCCCGGCCTCGCCCATGAGCGAGGACACGGGCTTCCTCGCCGCCGCCGACGCGACGCTCGCCGCGATCGGCGCAGCGCTCGACCGCGCGCTCGCGTCGAGCGACGCCGACGTCGACTGGAGCCTGGTCGACGGCATCCTCGAGATCGCGTGCGAGGACGGCAGCAAGGTGATCGTCAACCGCCACGCGCCGAACCGCGAGCTGTGGGTGGCGGCGCGCTCCGGCGGCTTCCACTTCCGCGCCGAGGGCGGGCGCTGGCGCGATACTCGCGGCGGCGACGAGCTTGGCGCGGCACTGGCGCGGATCCTGAAGGAGCAGGCGGGGCTGGAGGTGGAGCTGGGAAGTCTGAAGGCGGCGATGGGCGATGGGCGATAGGCGAGAACTGGCGATGGGCGATGGGCGATAGGCGATAGGCGATAGGCGATAGGCGATAGGACCTCGCCGCAGGCGGTCGCGAGGCCGCTGGCAGAGTTGTCAGTCAGGAGGCGCCGGCACCCCGCAGGTTTTCCTATCGCCTATCGCCCATCGCCCATCGCCAGTTTCGCCCATCTCCCATCGCCCATCGCCGCTTCTGCTTCACGCCGCCAGCAACGCCGTCCACTCCTCCAGCGCGCGCCGGTGCGCTTCGTGCCCGGGCAGCAGCGACTCCACGAGCGCCCAGAACCGGCGCGAGTGGTTGAGCTCGACCAGGTGCGCGACCTCGTGCGCGACGACGTAGTCGGCGAGCGCGGGCGGCAGCTGGATCAGGCGCCAGTTGAGGCGGATCTCGCCCTTGTGGTTGCAGCTGCCCCATTCGCTTCGGGCGTTCGACAGGCGCACCGGGGGGACGGTGGCGGTGACGCGGTGCGCATACGTGGCGACGCGAGGCAGGACGCGCTGCGCGGCCTCGTCGCGCAGCCAGCGCGCCACCGTATCCGCCACCGCTCGCTCGTCCGCTGCCGCCGGGTGCAGCACCGTGAGGTCGAACAGGTCGGGGCGCACCGAAGTCGCGCGGGACGGGAACACCGCCAGCCTGAGCTCGGCGCCGAGATAAAGGATCGGCGCGCCGGTGCGCCATTCGCGCGGCAGCACGTCGCGGCGGCGCGAGCGCCATTCGGCGAGCGTGCGCACGATCCACGCGGCGCGCTCGGCGAGGGCCTCCTCGATCTCGCGCAGCGTCACCCAGCGCGGCGCGCGCACCGTCAGGCCGTCGAGGTCGACCGCCATGCCGATCGTGCGGCGTCGCGCGCGCACGAGCCGGTAGTCGACGCTCTCGCCGGCCAGCGCGATGCGCCGGGTCGACGCCGCGCGCTCGCCCTTGGCCGTCGGCCCGCCGGTCAGGCGGGCACGCCGAGCCGGGCGACCTCGTCCTCGATCCAACGCTCCACCTCCGCGGTCAATGCCGCCGGGTCCTTGCCGCGCGTGGCGATCGGCGCGCCGAACACGATCGCGATCTCGCCGGGGCGCTTCGCCACCGTCCCCTTCGGCCACAGCCAGCCGGCATTGTGCGCGACCGGCAGGATCGGCACGTCGAGCGCGGTCGCGAGCCGCGCGCCGCCGGTCTTGTAGCGCCCGCGCGTGCCGGCGCGGATGCGCGTGCCCTCCGGGTAGACGACGATCCAGAACCCCTGCGCGAAGCGCTCGCGGCCCTGCTCGACCATCTGCTCCATCGCGTCGCGGCCGGCGCTGCGGTCGATCGTGATGGGCGAGGCGAGCGCGAAGCCCCAGCCGAAGAACGGCAGCTTCAGGAGCTCCTGCTTGGCGACGAACGCGAGCGGCGGGAGCCAGATGTTGAGCGCGAGCGTCTCCCAGGTCGAGCTGTGCTTGCTCATCACGACGTGGGGCGTCGACGGGATGCGGTCGAGCCCCTCCACGCGCCAGCGCACGCCGCAGATCCAGCGCACGCCGACGAGCGACATCCGGCACCAATGCGCGGCGATCAGGTAGCGCGGCACGCGCGGCAGCCAGAACGTCGCGAGCATCACCGCCGCGTAGAGCGGCGTGATCAGCGCCTGGTAGACGAGGAACAGGACGCCGCGGAGCGTGGCCATCAGTCGCCGGCCAAAAGCGCGGACGCCGCGAACGCGAGGTCGGGGAAGATCACCGTCCGCTGCGGGAAGCCGGCCTCGCGGAGCGTCTTCTCCCCTTTCCCGGTGAGCACGAGAATCGGCTGGCCGCCGGCGGCCTCGGCGGCCTGCAGGTCGCGCAGGCCGTCGCCGATGCAGGGCACCGTCGCCGGGTCGGCGCCGAAGCGCTGCATCGCCTCGCCCAGCATCGCCGGCTGCGGCTTGCGGCACTCGCAGCGCGCCTCGGCGGTGTGCGGGCAGAAGAACACCGCGTCGATGCGCCCGCCGGCCAGCGTGAGCGCGCGATGCATCTTGTTGTGGATCGCGTTGAGCGTCGCCATGTCGAACAGGCCGCGCCCGATCCCCGACTGGTTGGTGCACACGGCGACGCGGAAGCCGGCGTGCGACAGGCGCGCGATCGCCTCGAGGCTTCCCGGGATCGGCCGCCACTCGTCCGGCGACTTGATGAACTGGTCGCTGTCGTGGTTGATGACGCCGTCGCGGTCGAGGATGATGAGCCGCGCGGCACGTGTCTGGGCGAGGGTTTCGTTGGCGAACTGGACCACGGGCGTAACTCTATCGACAAACGGCGCGAGCGGGTACCACGCTCGCGTCCGCGCGCCGTCCCTCAGGTTCCCGCAGGTTACCGGGTACCGGAGGCTCTAGAGCTTCGAGAGGTCGGCGACGCGGTTCATCGTCGCGGCGACGCCGGTGAGCAGCGCGAGGCGGTTGGCGCGCACCGACGGGTCGTCGGCCATCACCATCACCTCGTCGAAATAGCGGTCGACGACCGGCTTGGCGGTCGCGAGCGTCCTGAGCGCCGCCGTGAAGTCGCCGGCCTCGCAGCTCGCGGTCACCGAGGGGTCGAGCTTCTGGAACGCGAGGAAGAGGTCGTGCTCGGCGCCGTCGGCGAGCCGCGCGCGATCGACCGCGACGGCGGCTTCGGCGCCCGACTTGCGCAGGATGTTGACGATGCGCTTGTTGGCGGCGGCGAGCGCGGCGGCCTCGGGCATCGCCTCGAACGCCTGCACCGCCGAGAGCCGCTCCGGAAGCGAGCCCAGCGTCGACGGGCGCTGCGCGATGAGCGCCTCCACCTGGTTCGCGGTGCCGCCCTGCTCGCGCAGGTAGCCTCGCAGGCGCTCGAGCACGAACGCCTCGAGCTCGGCGGCCGCCGGCTTGACCGCGGGCTGGCCGGCGAACGCGGCGAACGCCTGCGCGATCGCGTCGCCGAGCGGCAGCGCGAGCTTCCGCTCGACCAGGATGCGCACGACGCCGAGCGCCGCGCGACGCAGCCCGAACGGGTCCTTGTCGCCGGTGGGAGCCTGCCCGATGCCGAACAGGCCGGCGAGCGCTTCCAGCTTGTCGGCGAGCGCGATGGTTTGCGCGACGGGGCCTTCCGGCAGCGCGTCGCCCGCGTAGCGAGGCCAGTAGTGCTGCGCGACGGCGTCCGCCACGGCCGGCGGCTCGCCGTCGTGCTGCGCGTAGTAGCGCCCCATCGTGCCCTGCAGCTCGGGAAACTCGCCCACCATGTCGGTGACGAGATCGGCCTTCGCGAGCAGCGCGGCGCGGTCGGCCAGCGCCGGATCGGCACCGACCGCCGGCGCGTAGCCCCGCGCGAGCGCGCGCAGGCGCTCGACGCGCTGCGCCTGCGTGCCGAGCTTCTGGTGGTAGACGACGCTCGACAGGCGCGGCAGGCGCGCCTCCAGCCGCTGCCTGCGGTCTTGGTCGAAGAAGAACTTCGCGTCGGCGAGCCGGGCGCGCAGCACGCGCTCGTTGCCCGCGACGATCGCCTCGGGCTCGCGCGTCTCGAGGTTCGACACGACGAGGAAGCGGGCGCGCATCCGGCCGCCGGCATCGGTCAGCGCGAAGTACTTCTGGTTCTGCTGCATCGTGAGGATCAGGCATTCCTGCGGGACCGCCAGGAACGCCGGGTCGAACGTACCGGCGTAGACGACCGGCCACTCCACCAGCGCGGTGACCTCGTCGAGCAGCGCATCGGGCGCGATGGCGCGGTCGCCTTGCGCGGCGTTCGCGACCGCGGCTTCGATCGCCGCGCGTCGCGCGTCGAAGCCGGGAATCACCTTGCCCTCGGCTTCGAGCGTCGGCGCGTAGGCGTCGGCCGAGGCGATGTCGACGTCGGTGCGGCCCAGGAAGCGGTGGCCGCCGGTCGTGCGGCCGGCGTCCAGGCCGAGCGCATGGACGTCCACGACCTTCGAACCGTGGAGCGCGACGAGACGATGCGCAGGTCGCACGAACCTCTCGTCGTTCCAGTAGCCACGCGCGGCATAGCTCATCACCTTCGGGATCGGCAACGCCTCGATGGCGGCCTCCAGCGCCTCCTGAAGGCCGCGAGCGAGCGGCTGGCCCTTCGCGAGGCTGCGGAGGTACACATAGTCCGCCTTGCCATCCGAGGCGACGTAGAGGCTGTCCGGTCCGGCGACCGCGTCGAGGGACGCAGTAGCCAGGTGCGCGTGCCCCAGTCCTGCGAGCTTCTTCTTCAGCGCCTCGGAGGGCTGGCCGTCGGCGGTGCGGGCGACCTTGGCGGGCATCAGTTTTTCGGCGAGCGTCCGGTCGGGCGCCACGGCCAGCGCGTGCGTGATCGACACCGCCAGCCGCCGCGGCGTCGCATAGGGCGTGACGACCGACGCGTCGGCCAGGAACCCGCGCTCGCGCAATCCCGCGGCGAGCGTGGCAGCGAACGCCTCGCCCAGACGGCGCAGCGCCTTGGGGGGCAGCTCCTCGGTGAAGAGCTCGACCAGCAGCGTCGCCGCGCTCATGCGTCGGCCTTCGCGTATTGCGCAGGCAGCGCCGCGCGCTCGCGCTCGGAGAGCATCGGGAACCCCAGCGCCTCGCGCGAGGCGACGTACGCGGTCGCGACCAGGCGCGACAGCGTGCGGATGCGGCCGATGTAGCCGGCGCGCTCGGTGACCGAGATCGCGCCGCGCGCGTCGAGCAGGTTGAACGTGTGCGCCGCCTTCAGGATCATCTCGTAGCCGGGCAGCGGCAGCTTCGCGTCGAGCAGCCGCCTCGCCTCGCCCTCGAACAGCGCGAACTGCGCGAACAGCTTCTCCGGGTCGGACGCGTCGAGCGCGTAGGTCGTCTGCTCGACCTCGTTCTGGAAGAACACGTCGCCGTACTTCATCGTGTCGGTGTACGCGAGGTCGTACACCGACTCGACGTCCTGCAGGTACATCGACATCCGCTCAAGCCCGTAGGTGATCTCGCCGGTGATCGGGTTGCAGTCGAGGCTGCCGACCTGCTGGAAGTAGGTGAACTGCGTGATCTCCATCCCGTTCAGCCAGACCTCCCAGCCCAGGCCCCAGGCGCCGAGCGTCGGGTTCTCCCAGTCGTCCTCGACGAAGCGCACGTCGTTCTTCGTCATGTCGAGGTCGAGCGCCCGCAGCGAGTCGAGGTAGAGCGCCAGGATGTCCGGCGGCGAGGGCTTGAGCACGACCTGGAACTGGTGGTGCTGGAACAGCCGGTTCGGGTTCTCGCCGTAGCGGCCGTCCTTCGGGCGCCGCGACGGCTGCACGTAGGCGGCGCGCCACGGCTCGGGGCCGAGCGCGCGCAGGAACGTGGCGGTGTGCGACGTGCCGGCGCCGACCTCCATGTCGTAGGGCTGCAGGAGCGCGCAGCCGCGCGACCCCCAGTACGCCTGGAGCCGCAGGATCACTTGCTGGAACGTGAGCATCGGGCGGGCCGGGCGGCGCGTCGGGCGCCGCGATCCCTTCGGGAAACCGCGAATTCTACCGGGAGGCGCGATCGCCGCCGCCGGGCGTCGACCGGCCGCCGCGCGTCGCCTCGCCCGTCGCTTCCCCGCCGGCGACGCGCTAGCATGGCCGTCGAGCCATGCGACGCCCACGATCCCGGGGCTTGCCGAGCCCCTACGGACGCACGCCCCCGACCGCGCGGAAAGCGCGGCGGGGCGGGTGCGCGGAGGTCGCATGAGCGAGCCGCGGGCTCTCGCGATCAGCGTCGTGATGCCGGTCTACAACGGCGAGCGCGTGCTGCCCGCGAGCCTCGCGCCGCTGATCTCGCTCCTGATCGATCGCGAGGTCCTCGAGGTGATCGTCGTCGACGACGGCTCGGGCGACGCCTCGGCGTGGGTCGCGTCGGAGGGAGGCGCGCGCGTCGTGCCGTCGGGCGGCCGGCTCGGCCCCGCCGGCGCGCGCAACCTCGGCGCGGCGGCCGCGAAGGGCGACGTGCTCTGGTTCGTCGACCAGGACGTCGTCGTCCATCCGGACGGCGCGCAGGTGCTGAAGGACGCGTTCGCGCGCACCGGGGCGGCCGCCGTGTTCGGCACCTACGACGAGTTCCCCGCCGCGACCAACTTCCTGTCGCAGTACCGCAACCTCGCGCACCGCCACCACCACGTCCGCGCCGAGCGGGCCGCCGAGACGTTCTTCGCCGGCTGCGGCGCCGTGCGCGCGGCCGCGTTCCGCGCCGTCGGCGGCTTCGACGCCGAGCGCTATCCGCGCGCGTCGATCGAGGACGTCGAGCTCGGCGTGCGGCTGCGCCAGCGCGGCTACGCGATCGTGATCGAGCCCGAGCTGCAGGCGCGGCACCTGAAGACCTGGCATTTCGGCGACGTGGTGCGAAGCGACATCCTGCAGGGGGCGCTGCCATGGGCGCGCCTCGTCGCCGACGGCCGCGTGCCCGCATGGCTGCAGCTGAGCTTCGGCGAGCGGGTGCGCACGCTGGTCGCGTGGGCGTTCGTGCTGGGCGCGCTCGGGTGGTTCGCGACGCTCGTGCCGCTGTGGCCGGTGCTGCTGCTGTTCGGCGCCGCGCTCGCCGTCAACGCGAACCTGTTCGCGCTGTTCGGCCGCTCCGACGGATGGCCGTTCGCCGTCGCGGCGATGCTGTTCCACCAGTTCCACTACGTCTACACGTCGGCGGCCTACGTCGCGTGCCGCCTCGGCTGGTCGCCGGACCGCCCTCGCCCGACGCGCGACGCTGCGCGCCGCGAGGCGCCTAGGCGCGGCTGACGACCCCTAGCCGCGCAGCTCGGACTCGCGCTCGCAAGGGCGCGAGCGCAGCGCGATGCGGCGTTGCGCGCTCGGGCGCCAATGGTCGCGGTGGCGGCTGCCGTGCTCGAACGGGCCGTCGCGCACCACCGTCCACGCGTAGCCCAGCGCCAGCTCCTCGACGAACAGGCGCCCGAGGAAGAGGGCGATGTGCGAGCCCATGCAACCGTGCGGCGGCATCCCGAACGGCGAGTACTCGGCCCGCGTGTAGGCGCGTGCGCGGAAGCGCTGCGGATCGAAGCGATCGGGATCGGGAAACACCGCGGGGTCGCGGTGCGACTCGTTGACGCAGATCCTCAGGAGCCAGCCTGCCGGGATCGTCGCGCCGTCGAGCGCGAACGCGCGCGCGGCACGCCGGTAGAGGTACTCGCTTTGCTCGAGGCGCAGCGTCTCCATCACGAACGCGGTCGCCGGGTCGGGCGGCGGGACGGTGCGCGGCGCGCCGGCCGTCCGCCCGTGCGCGCGCACGGCTTCGAGCGCCGCGGGCTCGGCGCCGGCGAAGTGCAGGAGCCAGTCGAGGAGACCGGTGACGTCGTTCGACGCGAGCCGGAAGAGCAGCACGAAGTTCTCGATGCGGGCCGGGCGGTCGAGGCCGCCGCCGGGCGCGCCGGCGAGCGCTTCGAGCGGCGTCCCGCCGGCGACTCCCGGGACGCCCGCGGCACGATCGCGCGCGATCGCGCGGACCTCCGCCGCGAACCGCGCGATGCCGTCGGCGAGAGCGCGGCGCCACCGCGGGCCGCCGGCGCGGCCGACCTCGAGGCTCGGCAGGATTGCCGCGAGGCTCGCGACGCGCGCATCGTCCGGGTCGAGGCCGAGGAACAGGCGCGCGAACGCGGCGACGACCCAATGCTCGAACGCCTCGCGGGCGTCCACGCCGCCGGCGGACGATCGCGCGCCCAGCGCGTCGAGCTCGCGACGCAGCGATGCTCGCAGCACGGCCTCGCCCCCCGCGAGGTCCATCGACGTGAACGCGGTGCGGAAGACGGGCGCTTCCTCGCGATGGTCGTCGCCGGTCATGTAGCGCAGGATTCCCTTGGTGAGGAGCCGGTTGAACGGCAGGGCCGCGGGGGCGAGCGAACCGCCATGGTCGGCGTGCAAGCGGCGTGCGCGGTCGAGTCCGACGACGCAGGCGACCGGGCGCCCGAACTGGGCGGTCTTGAACACCGGCCCGTGCAGCGCCGCCTGGTCGCGGTAGAAGCGGCGATCGCCGATTGCGTCGAGCGATGCGCCGAGACCCAGTGAGCCGCGCGGCCAGCCCCGTGCCCGTCCGTACGCGACGCGCGCGCGCCACGCGAGCGCGGCCATCGCCGCCAGCGCGGCGGCCACCGCGACGTGGCGAAGCAGCGGCGACGCGATCGCGGCGAACGCGACCAGGGCGGCGCCGATCGCCAGCGACGCGACGATCGCCGCCGCGAGCGCGGGGTGCGCGCGCGCGTCCCGGCGCAGCGGCGCCTTGGCGAGCAGGCGCACCGCGAGCGCCGCGGCGAGGGCGAGCAGCGCGAATTCGATCCAGGCGACGATAGCGGCGATGACGGGCCTCGCGGACGCCGGACGGCGGCGCACCGCATTGTGCGAACCCGCCGGCAGATCGCGCAAGCGGCGCAGGGCGCGCCGCTCTGGCATGATCGGCCCAGCGCTCGGCGCCGCGTCGCGGCACGCCGGGACGGCCCGGTCCCCGGATGCCCGACATGCGGTTCGGCATGGTTACGACGTTCTGTCCGCCGCGGCGTCTCGGCGAGGGCGCCGTTCACGTCCGGTCGCGCGCGTGGGGAAGCGGACGCGCCATCCCGCCTTTCCATTCGGCCGGCACGACGCGTCGCCGCCCGACGTGGCGTCCAGTGACCACGCGGCCTTCGGCACCCGCCTCGCGGCGATGAGCGACAGCGACGATCGCGCCGCGATGTGGCGCCTCGAAGCGCACTCGCGACGCATCCAGGCGATCCTCGATCGCGTCGATGGCGGGCCGACGCGCGCGTGGATCGCGACGCGCGCCGCCCTGCGCCGGCTCGGGGGTCGCGGTTGACCGCCTCGCGCCCCACCGCGATCAGCGCGATCGTGCCGGTGCTCGACGGCGAGGCGGTGCTGCCGCGCTCGCTCGCGCCGCTCGCGGAGGCCGTGCGCCGTGGCGAGATCGCCGAGCTGATCGTCGTCGACGACGGCTCGACGGACGCGTCGGCGCGCATCGCCGCGGGGCTCGGTGCTCGGGTACTCGCATCAGGAGGCCGGCTCGGTCCCGGCGGCGCGCGCAACCGCGGCGCTGCCGTCGCGCGCGGCGACTTCCTGTGGTTCGTCGACGCCGACGTCGTCGTGCACGACGATGCGGCGGCGGTGCTCGCGCGCGCGTTCGAGGACGAACGCGTCGCCGCGGTGTTCGGGACCTACGACGACGCACCCGGCGCGCCCAACTTCCTGTCCCAGTACCGCAACCTGCTGCACCGGCACCATCACCTCGATGCGGCGGGGCCCGCGGAGACGTTCTGGGCCGGCTGCGGCGCGGTGCGCGCGGCGGCATTCGCCGCGGCCGGGGGGTTCGACGCCGCGCGTTACCCGCGGCCGTCGGTCGAGGACGTCGAGCTGGGCCTCCGGCTGCGCGCCCTCGGCTTCGTCATCCTCGTCGAGCCGCGCCTCGAGGCCAAGCACCTCAAGGAATGGCACCTCGCGAACCTCGTGCATACCGACGTCGTGCACCGGGCGCTCCCGTGGACGAAGCTCATGCGGCAGAGGCGGATCCCGGCGGTGCTCAACACGCGCCCCGCCGAGCGGTGGCGCGCCGCGCTCGCCTGGATCCTGGCGATGTCGATCGTGGCCGCGCTCGCCGGCGTGGTGTCGCCGATCGTGCCGCCGGCGCTCGCGCTCGCCGCGCTGGCCGCGAACGCGCGGCTGGTGCGCCGGTTCGCGCAATCGCGCGGCCCGCTCTTCGCGCTCGCCGCAGGCCTCTTCCACCAGGTCCACTACCTCTACGCGTCCGCCGCCTTCGTCGTCGGGACGCTTTCGGCGGCGCTCGAGGGCTCGCGGGCGTCGAGGACCAGCAGGAGGGCGTAGAACGCGAGCGTCGGCGCCGCGTGCAGCAGGAAGCGGTTGACCAGCGTCTCGTCGAGCACGCCGCCCGCCGCGGTAGTGAAGTAGAAGATCACGATGACGAGGGCCGCCATCGCCGCGACCGTCATCGTCATCGGCGCGAGCGCCGCCGAGACGAGCGAGCGGCGCCGCCAGGCGATCAGCGCGACCAGCACGTACGCCGCCAGGTGCCAGTTGCCGAACACGAACACGTGGTCGACGAGCGTCCCGGTCACGTCGACCGGGCGCGAGAGCAGCGCGTAGCCGAAGAGCGGCAACCGTTCCGGTCCCAGCGCGAGGTAGGCGACGAACGCGACGAGGGCGGCGATCATCAACGCGAAGCCGGCGCGGCGATTCACCGCCGTCACGACGCCCGGCACCAGCGTGGCGACCCACAGCGCGCCTTCGACCTTCATCATCGAGGCCGCTGCGGCGCACACGAGGGCCATCGCGCCCATCGGCCACGCCCGCGTCCGTGTCCAGCGCCATGCAGCCATCGCCGCGAGGCCGAACGACGCAGCGAGGAAGATGTCGGCCGCGCCCGCGGCGGCGACGTGCCCATCGAGCACCGGCAACGAGAGGAGCAACGCGGTCGCGACGACGCCGGTCGCGATCGTCGCCCCGGCGAGACGCGCCTGCGCGTAGAACGCGGTTCCGAGCGAGGCCGCGAGCACCGGCCACGACAGGTTGATCAACGACTCCGACCAGTCGCGCAGCCACAACGCGGTCCATACCTGAATGAGCGGCACCGTGCCCGGATGGCCGGGATTGGCGTCGGTGTACAGCGACGGGTCGCCGCGGGCGAGCCAGGTCTCGGGCGTCACGAAGCGCGACATCGTCCCGTTCTCGAGCCACACGCGCGTCTTGGTCGCCCAATGCGCCCACATGTCGTAGCCGCGCAGCGGGCTCACCAGCGTCTCGGTCGCAAGCCCCCCGAGGCGCAGTGCGATGAGCGCGAGCGCCACGCCGATCGCGACGCGCTCGAGCCGCGAGGCAGGCGCGGACGCGGGATGTCCGGCGGGCACGCCCGGGCTCGACCTCCGTGCGAGCCACGCCGCCCCCCCCGCGACGGCGACGAGCGCGCCGGCGAGCACGGCCGCGCTCCAGCGCCACTGCAACGCCGACATCGCCCGCATCGCGAGCGTGGTCGCGAAGATCCCGACGAGGTACCCGTAGCCGACGAGCATCGGCGGCGTGCCGTCCGGCGTGCCGCGCAGCAGCGCGCGCACGACGAGCGCACCTGCGCACCACGGCAGCGCCACGCTGGCGACCGCGGCGAGCGCGTCGATCATCGGGTCGCCGCGCTCACAGGATCTCCAGCAGCGCGAAGTCCGGGCCGTCGACCAGGATCGCGCGGGCCTGGCGAGATCCGCCATCGGGCCACACCAGCCGTCCGCTCGCCGCGTCCCACGCGAGCCCGCGCTTGAGCAGGAGGACCACCTGGTCGCCCTTGCGAAGCGCGTCGGGTGCGAGCGGCGCCCCGCGGCCGCCGCGGCGCGTGTCGACCCACACGTTGTCGGGGTAGAGGAACCACGCGACGCGCGTCGCCAGCGGCGTGCTGTCCGACAGCACCAGCACGCGCCCTCCGCGCGGCCGGTCGGCGTCCCGGATGCGCCGCGCGACCGCGAAGATCGGCGCATCGCGCTCGGCGGCGCGCTTCTCGTCGAGCGTGCGGCCGGCGAAAGCGCTCCACGCGCTGGCATGCTGGTACGCGAGCAGCGCCTGCCACCGCAGGTCCACGACGAGCCATCCCGCGAGCACGATCGCGGCGATCGCGCCCAGGTCCGGCCCGGCGCCGCGGCGCCGGGCACGCCAGAGGACGAACGCGACGGCGATCGCCACGGCGGCGGCGGTGACCGGCAGCAGCGGAGCGATCTGCTCGCTCTCGTAGCGCAGCGACGTCATCGTCCCCCTGTACTCGGTCCCGCCGCGCGCGCCGACCCACGCGCTGACGATGTCGTCGAGCGTCGCGTCCCACGCGTTCGAGCGCAGCGTCGCGTCGGCCACGACGAGCGGCGCGCGAAGGCCGCCCCTGACCGCGAGACCGAGGCCGTGCACGTCGCCCGTCCAGTCGGGATGGCGCGTCAGGTCGATCTCCGCGTCGCCGCGGCTCCAGTCGATGTCGGCGCCGAACACGGTTCCCGGGCGGTCGCGCCGCATCCAGGTCATCCTGAACGGGAGGCGCCCGGGAGGCCCGACCGCGAAGCGCCAGACGACGCGCGAGTAGGCGTCGGCGTCGACGGCGCTGTCCCGCGCGACGATCCAGCCCACGCCGTCCCCGGCCGTGGCCTCGAGGAGGATGCCCTGCGGCGTCGCGCGGCCCTGTCCGCGCTCGACCGTCATGGCGCTCGCGGGCACGACCAGCGTCGAGGGCGACGCGTGCAGGCGCGCGCCGGCGTTCAGCGCCACGGCACCGGCGAGCGCGATGGCGAACGCAACGGCGAAGACGACCGCGATGGCCCACCACGCGAGGCGCGGTGCGGGGAAGGGCGGGAGGCTGGCGTGGGACACGGTGCGAAGCGGTCGCGCGGGCCGCGCGACCCGACGTGCGCCGCGCGCCGCGATTATGGCGAATTGCGGGCGTCGCGTGCGGCGCCGATATACTCAGGCGCCCGGTCCCCGCGGCGCGCGGCGCGTGCCGTGCCCGCGTCACCCCTCGCCCCTGCCATGAGCTCTCCTCCCGCCCGCGCCGTCGTCATCGGCGCGGGGCCCGCCGGGCTGACCGCGGCTTACGAGCTGCAGCGGGCCGGGCCGTACGCGACGGTCGTGGTCGAGGCGAGCGACAGCATCGGCGGCCTGTCGCGCACCGTCGACTACCACGGCTACCGGATGGACCTCGGCGGCCACCGGTTCTTCTCGCGCTCGGACTGGGTGATGGAGTGGTGGCGGCGGATGCTGCCGATCGACCCGGCGGCCGTCGCCGACGGATCGACCGTGCGGCTCGGCTATCGCGCGCAGCAGCGTGACCTCGACCTGGCGGCCGAGGCGCCCGCGGCGGCCGTCGACGCCGGTCGCGTGCTGCTCGTGCGCAGGCGCCTGTCGCGCATCTACCACCGGCGCCGCTTCTTCGACTACCCGATCCGGCTCGACCTCAAGACGATCGCCAACCTCGGGTGGTGGCGTTCGGCCGCCGCCGGGCTGTCGTACGTCGCCGCGCAGGTGTTCCCGCGTCGCCCCGAGCGCCACCTGGAGGACTTCCTCGTCAACCGCTTCGGCAAGCGGCTCTACGAGGCGTTCTTCAAGTCGTACACCGAGAAGGTGTGGGGCGTGCCGTGCACGGCGATCAGCGTCGACTGGGGCGCGCAGCGCATCAAGGGGCTCTCGCTCACGCGCGCGCTCGCGCACGCGGTGGCGCGCGCGCTCGGCCTCGAGCGGCGCAACGCGCCGGTGAGCCTCATCGAGCACTTCCTCTACCCGAGGCTCGGGCCCGGGCAGCTGTGGGAGGAGGTCGCGCAGCGCATCGTCGCCTCCGGCGGCACGATCGCGATGCGCCACCGCGTCGAGCGCATCGCGCTCGAGGGCGGGCGCGTCGTCGCGGTCGACGTGCGGCACGGCGACACCGGCACGCTCGAGACGCTCGCCTGCGACTTCGCGATCTCGTCGATGCCGGTGTGCGACCTGATCGCGTGCATGGACCCGCCCGCGCCGTCGCAGGTGCGCGACGTCGCCGCGCGGCTTCCCTACCGCGACTTCATCGTCGTCGGGCTGATCGTGAGGCGCGCGGTGCCCGGCGCGTCGGCGGGCGGCCTCGACCTGCCGCCGGACAACTGGATCTACATCCAGGAGCCGGACGTGCGTCTCGGGCGGCTGCAGGTGATGAACAACTGGAGCCCCGACCTGGTGCCGGACCCGTCGACGGCGTGGCTCGGCCTCGAGTACTTCTGCGCCGAAGGCGACGACCTGTGGTCGCTTGCCGACCCCGCGCTCCTCGCGCTCGCCAAGCGCGAGCTGCAGCAGATCGGGATGGTCGTCGCCGCCGACGTGCTCGACGGCGTCGTCGTGCGCGTGCCCAAGGCCTATCCCGCGTACGTCGGCGCGTACGCGCAGTTCGACGTCGTGCGCGACTGGCTCGACGCCATTCCCAACCTGTTCCTGGTCGGCCGCAACGGCATGCACCGCTACAACAACCAGGACCACTCGATGCTGACCGCCAGGGCCGCGGTCGAGAACATCGTCGCGGGCCGCACCGACAAGGCGAACCTGTGGTCGATCAACGTCGACGACGACTACCTGGAGGAGAAGTAGCGGCGGGCGCGTGCATGTCCGTCCGTCAGGGCCCGATGGCGACGGGCAGCGTGTTGTCCTTCGGCCGGCGGTCGATCAGCTTGTTGAACGGGTCGATGCCCGCCTGCGCCGGCTTTCGGTCGACGACGAACCCGAGCCTCGTGCTCGGCGCGTCGATGTGGAGCTTCTCGACGGCGAGCGCGTTGCCGTCGGCGTCCAGCACGCCGACGTCGATCCAGTCGTCGAGCGGCACTTCGGTCTCCCTGCCGAGCCCGTCGGCGCGAAGCTTCTTCGCGAGCACCTCGACGCTCACCTCGTAGCGGCCGTCGGGCAGCGCCTTCGCGGTCGCCGACGCGGCGCGGTTCTCGTAGAGCGTGATCGACTCGAACAGGTCGTCGACGGTCTTCTGCAGGTGGGCCGGGGTCGCCGCGCGCACGTGCTTCAGGAGATCGAGCGTCGTCGGGTAGGGCGGCCCCCTGAACGCCCACTCGTCGCGGAACGCGCGGATCGCGCGGTTCAGCGCCTCCTCGCCGAGGTAGTCCTGCAGCGCGTACATCACGAGGCTGCCCTTGCGGTAGTGGATGTAGTCCTGGTTCTCGACGCGCGCGAGCGGAAGCTCCTTCTTCTGCTCGGTGCTGCGGCCGAGCAGGTAGCGGTCGAGCTCGTAGCGCAGGAAGCGGCGCATCCTCGCGTCGCCGACCTTGCGCTTCATCACCATGAGCGCCGAGTACTGCGCGAGCGACTCGACCAGCATCGTCTCGCCCTGCACGTTGGCGCCGATCACCTGGTGCGCCCACCACTGGTGCGCGAGCTCGTGCGCCGTCACGTAGTACGGGTAGTCGATGTCGTCGGGTTCGTCGTCGCGGACGCGCGCGATGAAACCGATCCCCTCCGAGTAGGGGATCGTGTTCGGGAACGACTGCGCGAACGCCTGGTAGCGCGGGAACTCGACGATGCGGAACTGCCGGTGCTGGTAGGGGCCGAACGCGCGCGTGAAGTAATCGAGCCCGTCCTTGGTCGCCGCCACCATGCGGTCGAGGTTGAACTCGTGGCCCGGGTGGTGCCAGACCTCGATCGCCACGTCGTTCCAGCGGTCCCTGCGCACGGCGTAGCGGCCCGACTGGAACGCGTAGAAGTTCAGGATCGGGGCGTCCATCCGGTAGGCGAAGTAGTGCCGGCCGCCGTCGCTCCAGTCGCGCACGAGGTAGCCGGGCGCGATCGCGAGCTGGCCTTCCTCGGTGCCGACGGTCGCCTCGAACGTGACGAAGTCCGCGTCGGTCGTGATGCCGTTCTGCGCGAGCCCGATCGGGTCGTCGCGCGGGCGCATGCGCTCCTTGGGCGCGAGGCCGAACTTCTTGCGGTCGCGGTCGGTGACGAGCTCGCCGCGCTCCTGGTAGCCGATCACCGGCAGGAGCGAGATGCCGTTCACGAAGCTGCCATTGGCGACGACATCGGTGTACGCGCCGCTGTTGCGAAAGCCGCGCTGGACGACCTCGAGGTCGAAGCGGAGGTCGGTCGTCGCCCCCGGCGCGAGCGGCGCGGCGAGCCGGTAGCTGCGCACGCCGATCGGCATGTCGTCGACCACGAGCGTCGCGGGCACGCCGAGCGCGAGCTCGTGCACCTTCAGCGACTCGCCGGCGAAAAAGCCCAGGTGAACGACGCCGACCGGCTTGCCGGACCGGTTCTCGAGCGCGTAACTGCCGCGCATCCTGACGCGCTGCTCGGACGGGTAGAGGTCGACGGCGAGCGCGACCTCGGTGATCTTCGGCTGGGGATCGGCGGCCGTCGCCTTGTACTTCTTCTCGTAGTCGGCGAGGCGGCGCAGCTGGTCGTGCGCCGTCCGGTAGGGATTGGCGACGTTGGTGTTCCAGAACACCCAGGCGCCCGTTCCCGCCATCGCGAGCGCCGCCGCCGTCGCGAGTCCCGCCACCGGGCGGGTGAACCGCCGGCGAGCGATCGCGAGGCGGCCGCGGAGGTCCGACGTGGTGCCGCGCACCCAGGCGAGGTAGCCCGCGATCGCGACGAGCGCCATGCCCGCGGCCCAGTAGGCCTGCAGCGAGCGGAAGCGCGGCGGGTAGGGGCCGAAGCCGTTCATGTCCGACAGGACGTACCCGCCGGTCGCGCCGGGCTTGTAGAGCAGGTGCTCGAGGCCCACGAGGTCCATCGTCGCGAGCGCGATGAAGTAGACGATCATGACGAAGTGGCCCACGTACTTCTGGTCGACGACCGAGTGCACGGCGAGCGCGAGCACGCACACCAGCCAGTAGTCGACCAGGTCGACGCCGAACAGCGTCCTGACGTAGAGCGCGGGCTCGTAGTGCGTGTAGCCCTTGCCGGTCTGCACCGCGATCCCGGCGAGCATCAGGACCGCCTGCAGCACGACCGGCACGAGCATCAGCGCGACGAGCTTGGCGGCGAAGGGCAGCCAGGTCGGGACCGGGAGCGCGTCGTGGATCTGGTCGAGGCGGCTGTCGCGCTCGCGCCAGACGAGCTCGCCGGCGTAGAACGCGATGATCGCGACCATGAAGACGCCGAAGGTCCCCGAAACGAGCTCGAGCATCTGCCAGGTGACCGGCCAGGTCGTCGTGCCGAAGATGCTGCCGGCGGTCGTGCTGGTCGTCACGAAGAACAGCACGCCGGCCAGCGCGATCACGCCGAAGTAGACGTTCTTCACCGTCTCGCGGAAGTCCATCCAGGCCATCCGGGGCAGGAGCCGCCACGGCCGCACGCGGCCCGGCGCCGAGAACGTCGCGGGCGAAACGGGTGCCGCGGCGTCGCCCGCGTCGTCCGCGGTCTGGCGGCGCTTGCCGCCCTCGCTCGCCTGCGCGAAGCGATAGCGCCACGCGACGAGGCCGATGAACGCGACCGCCACGGCGAGCCATACCGCGCGATTGGCGGCGAGGAGTCCTTCGAACGGCACCAGCCACTCGTTCTTCTCGGTGATCGACCAGTACTCGGTGACGCGCGACATCGCGATGCTGCCGAACGGGTCGAGCAGCGCGGCGGCCGTCTTGTTCTCCATGTTGCGCATGAGCCCGTTGCCAGCAAGGTAGCCGACGAGCAGCACGACGCTCCCGACGTACACGGGCAGCATGCGGCGCGCGAGCGCGCCCATGCAGAAGAAGATCGCGCCCAGCACGACGAGGTTGGGCAGCAGGATCGTCAGGTAGGGCAGCACGTACGCGGCGATCCGCACCGGGCCGACACGGTCGGGATCGATGCCCGGGATCGCGAGCCCCGCGAAGCTGCCGATCGCGATCGACGACAGGATCACCAGCAGCACGACGGCCGCGCCGGCGAAGCGCCCGCCGAGGTAGGCGAGCCTGCCGATCGGCGCCGTGTGGAAGAACGCTTCGGTGCGGTACTCGGCGTCCTGCTGGATCGCGCGCCCCATGACGGCGCCGATCACCGTGAGCGCGGCCATGCCGAGGAACGCCACGGTCTGCGCGATCGCGAACGGCGAGTTGATCCACACCTTGCCGCTGCCGAACGACACGATCGCGCCTTCGATGGCGCCGCCGGCGGCGGCGACCCACATCATCGAGAGCGCAACGAAGATCGCGAAGTACACCCAGGTGGACAACCGCCGGAGCCGCGTCCTCGCCTCGAACGCGGCGATAGCGAGGAACGCGCCCATCACGCGGTCTCGCGTTCGGGCGCGGCCACCGGCGGGGCGTCGGGGTGCCGTCCCGCGATCGCGGCGAAATAGACGTCCTCGAGCGTCGCCTCGACCGGTGCGAAGCCTGCGGCGGGGGGCGCGTCGGCGATGACGTGAACGAGCGTGCGCCCGGCGAGCAGGCGGGTCGAGATGACGGGAAACGCCGCGCGGGCGGCGTCCAGCTCGCCGCGCGCGATCGCCCGCTCCCACACGCGATGCGCGATCGCGTGCGTGAGCGCGGCCGGATCCCCCGCGAGGAGCACGCGCCCGCGGTGAATGATCGCCATGCGCGCGCACAGGTCGCTCACGTCGGACACGATGTGCGTCGACAGGATGACGATCACGCTCTCGCCGATGTCGGCGAGCAGGTTATGGAACCGGACGCGCTCCTCGGGATCGAGGCCCGCGGTCGGCTCGTCGACGATCACCAGGCGCGGGTTCCCGAGCAGCGCCTGCGCGATGCCGAAGCGCTGGCGCATGCCGCCCGAGTAGCCGCCGAGCGCCTTCCTGCGCACGTCCCACAGGTTGACCTGCTTCAGCAGTGCCTCGACCGTGTCGCGCCGCTCGCCGCGCCGGTCCAGTCCCTTCAGACGCGCCAGGTGGTCCAGCATGTCGAGCGCGGAGACCTTCGGGTAGACCCCGAAGTCCTGCGGCAGGTAGCCCAGGATTCGTCGCACCGCGGCCTTGTCGCCGAGCACGTCGATATCCCCCATCCGGGCCGTCCCTGCATCGGCCTCCTGCAGCGTCGCCAGCGTGCGCATCAGCGTCGACTTGCCCGCGCCGTTGGGCCCGAGGAGGCCGAACATTCCCGGCGGGATCGAGAGCGACACGCCATCCAGCGCGCGCACGCCGTTGGGATAGGTCTTCGAGAGGCCGGCCAGCTCGAGCGTCGCGGTCATCGGGCGTGCTTCCGGGAGCGGTGAGAGCGGCGATTGTGGGGGTCGTCGCTCCCCGCCGACAATCGCGCGGCGACGG
>DASTCK010000255.1:0-16675 GCA_035711225.1 Casimicrobiaceae bacterium | reverse complement strand
AAACGGGAGTGGCGAGCGCGACGGGGCGGAAGCGTGCCCGCATGACGCGGCGGTCGCTCCCCGCTCCCGCCTCGCTACTGCCTTCTCACGCACACGTCGAGCCTCAGCACGAGCGCCTGCAGCACTTCGCGCTCCCGGTGCCGCTCGACGAACGCGACCAGCTGCGGATCGTGGCCTGCATCGGCCGGCAGGTCGATCGTCGTCGCCAGCACGAGTTTCCCCGAGGCATCCGGCGCATCGCTTTGCACTAGCGCTCGCACGACGTGGTCGTGCGTCAGCGTGACCCCCGCGTTCTCGCCGCGCTGGACGCGGGTCACGTGGCCGCTGTCGGTGTAGGCGACGACGAGGCGCGCTCCGGCCCGGTCGCGCGACTCGGGGACTCGGGCGCTCGCCTCGACGGCGACACGGCGGGCGGCAGGACGGGCAACGATCGCGATCGCCGCGCGCGCCGGCTCACCGGCCACCGTCGCGATCTCGCGCGCCAGGCCGCCATCGCTCCACTCGGTCGTGCCACGGCCCTGGAAGACGACCTGCGGCGTGTAGACCACGGCGCTTCGCGCGGCGTGCGCAATCGCCTGCTGGCGCGCAGTCCACGACGCGCGCGCGAAGCGGTCGGGCCAGCCGAGGCGATCCCAATAGTCGACGTGAAACGCGAGCGCCGCCGCGGGCGCGCCTCGTCCGGCGGGCGCGAAGGTCGCCGAGAGCCAGCGGTCGGCGGGCGGGCAACTGCTGCAGCCCTCGGACGTGTAGACCTCGACGAGGGGCAGCGAGCGCTCTCCGCTGGCGGCGCGGCATGGGTCGGCTCCCTGCGCCTCCGCTATCGCGGTGCAGCAGGCGAGCGTGAGGATCGGCACGGCGCGCGAGGCGTTCATGACGCTGTGGTCGTCCCCGGAGCCCCGATGCTTACGTCGGGCGACGCCCCCCGTGCTAGCATCGTCGCGGTCGTGCGGAGGCGCGGCACCGCGGCGTAGGCGCGGACATCCACCGTCGGACGGGAGGCCTTCATGGGCATCATGAGCATCATCTGGATGATCGTCATCGGCTTCGTCGTAGGCGTGCTCGCGCGCTACTTCTATCCCGGGGCGGTGAACCTCGGCTTCTGGATGACGGCGCTGCTCGGCATCGGCGGGTCGGTGGTCGGCGGCATCATCGGCGGGCTGTTCTCGAAATCGCCCGACGGAAGGTTCCATACGGCCGGCTTCATCATGTCGGTCATCGGTGCGCTGATCCTGCTGTGGGCGTACCTCAACTTCTACCCGAAGTGACGTCCCGCGAGGCGGCGGCCGACCGGCTGCCGGCGCTCGCCGACATCGAGGCCGCCGCGCGGCGCGTCTACGCCGCGATGGCGCCCACCGCGCAGGTCGCCTGGCCGCTCCTCGCGAAGCGCGCGGGAACCGAAGTGTGGGTCAAGCACGAGAACCAGACGCCGACCGGCGCCTTCAAGGTGCGCGGGGGACTGAATCTCGTCGCCGGGCTCGCGGAAAGCTCGCCGCGGCCCGCCGGTGTGATCAGCGCGACTCGCGGCAACCACGGACAGAGCCTCGCCTATGCGTCGCGGCGGCATGCGCTCTCGTGCACGATCGTCGTGCCGCACGGCAACTCGCCCGCGAAGAACGCGGCGATGCGCGCCTTCGGCGCGACGCTGATCGAGCACGGTCGCGATTTCGACGAGGCGCGGGTGCACGCGCACGGCATCGCGCACGAGCGCGGGCTCGTGTTCGTCGGGCCGTTCGAGCCGCCGCTGGTCGCGGGCGTGGCCACCTACGCACTCGAGCTGTTCCGAGCCGCGCCGCCGCTCGACCGCGTCTACGTCCCGATCGGGTGCGGCTCGGGCGCGTGCGGCCTCATCGCTGCGCGCGACGCGCTCGGCCTCGCCACGAAGATCATCGGCGTCGTGTCGACGGGCGCGAACGCCTACGCGCAGTCGTTCCGCGAGCGGCGGGCGATCGAGACGCCGAGCGCCGCGACGATGGCCGACGGCATGGCGGTGCGCGTGCCGGTCGCCTCCGCGCTGTCGATGCTCTGGAAGGGTGCGCACGACGTCGTCGAGGTCGACGATGAGTCGGTCGGCGCGGCGATGCGCGCGCTGTTCGACGATACGCACCAGGTCGCGGAAGGCGCAGGCGCCGCGGGACTCGCCGCGCTCCTCGCCGATCCTGCGCGCACGGGACAGCGATGCGCCGTGATCCTGTCCGGCGGCAACGTCGATCGGGACGTCTACGCGGGCGTGCTCGCCGGTACAGCCTGAGCCCCCGGTGTCAGGCACGTACCTGACACCGGGAGGTCAGAGCCGCCGCACCCGCGTCTGCGACTGCTCGCGCAGGTACTGCGTCACGTAGTAGAGCGAGCCTGCCGACTTGCCGGTCGAGCCCGACGCCTTCCAGCCGCCGAACGGCTGGTGCCCGGGCCACGCGCCGGTCGTCGCCCCTTGCGGGCGGTTCGCGTACGCGACGCCCGCCTCGATCGCGGCGAAGAAGCGTTCGGTTTCCCCCGCATCCCCGTAGAAGCCGGCGGTGAGCCCGTAGTCGCTCGCGTTCGCCCGCGCGATGCCCTCGTCGACCGACTCGACCGGCGCGACGAGCACGAACGGCACGAACAGCTCCTCCGACCACAGCGGATGGTCGAGCGGCGCGCGCGCGATCGTCGGCGCCACGTAGTGCCCGTGCGCGAGCTCGCCGTGGTCGAGTCGCTCGCCCCCGTGGACGATCGCGCCGCCCTCGCCGAGCGCGTGGACGCGCGCCACCGCGTCCTCGTACCGCGCGACGGCGGCGCCGTCGATCACCGGTCCCATCCAGTGCTCGCGCAGCGTCGGGTCGCCGGTCGCGACCTTGAGCGCGGCCTGGTGCAGCGCCGCGACGACGTCGGCGAAGCGCGTGTGGTCGACGTACACGCGCGAGCACGCCGAGCACTTCTGTCCCGACAGCCCGAACGCCGAGCGCGTGATGCCGGTCACCGCATCCGGGAGGCTGGCGTGACGGCTCACGATCGTCGCGTTCTTGCCGCCCATCTCGGCGATGCACGGACGCGGCCAGCGGCCCTGCGCGAAGCGGCGCACCAGGTGCATGCCGACCTCGTGGCTGCCGGTGAACGTGGCGCCGGCGACGCGCGCGTCGGCGACGAGCGGCTCGCCGATCGCGACGCCGCTGCCGGTGACGAGGTTGAACACGCCGGGCGGGACGCCCGCGTCGCGCAGCGCGAGCGCGAACAGCCGTGCGCTCCACGGCGTCGCGCTCGCGGGCTTCAGCACGACGGTGTTGCCCGCGATCAGCGCGGCGCCGGTGGGACCGCCGGCCAGCGCCAGCGGGAAGTTGAACGGCGCGATCACGAGCCACGGCCCCCACGGCTTCATGACGCTCCGGTTGAGGCTCTCGACGCCGGCGACCGGATCGCGCGCCATCGCACGAACGTAGCCGTCGTTCTCCTCCATGCGATCGCACGCGTATCGGATCAGGTCGGCGGTCTCCTGGGCCTCGCCGAGCGCCTCCATGCGGTTCTTGCCGACCTCGAGCGCGAGCACCGCGCCGATCTCGTAGACGCGGCCCTCGATCAGGTCGGCTGCGCGGCGGAGCGTCGCGACCCGCTCGCGCCAGGGCGTCGCGGCCCAGGCCGGGAAGGCGCGCGCCGCGGCGTCGAACGCCTGCGTCGCGTGCGAGGCGTCGCCCGACTGGAAGCGGCCGAGCACGACGCGCCGGTCGATCGGGCCGTGCACCGCGAACTGCTTCGCGGCCCGCACGTCGGCGCCGCCGATCCACATCGCGTGCTCGGCGCCGAGCGTTCGTTGCACCGCCGCGAGCGCATCGTCGAAATGCCGGTGGAGCTCCTCCGGCGGGTCGAACATCGTCGAGTAGGTGAGGCGGAAGGGGGTCATGCGGCGAGTGGCGATGGGCGATAGGCGATAGGCGATAGGCGATTGGACGACACGTCGCGCCGAATGAACAGCCCGTTTCCCCGGAGCCGCGATTGGCGGGCGGTTCCTATCGCCTATCGCCTATCGCCTATCGCCACCTTCGGGAGGCGCGATTGGCGGGCCGTCCTATCGCCCATCGCCCATCGCCTATCGCCGCCTTCGCGAGCCGCGATGGGCGGACCGTCCTATCGCCTATCGCCCATCGCCGCCGTTGTCGCTCAGACCAGATCGGCCGCCGGCCCTAGGACCTGCTCGCGCAACTCGCGGTAGCGTGGCAGCTGGGGCGGGTAGATCGCGATGTACTTGACCTGCGCGGCCTGCAGGCAGCGCTGCTTGATGATCTCGAGCTTCTGGTCGCGCGGGTTGGTGACCTGCTCCGGCTCCTTCGCGTCGACGATCGCGACGATCGTCATGTCCTTGTCGCACACGACGAAGCCGACGTGCTGGTTCGCGATCTTGCGAAATGCGCGCAGCCGCTCCATGCCTTGCGGCCCGATCTTGACCTGCAGCACGTCGGAGAGCCGGATCTTCGCGAAGATCTCGTGGCGCGGGAACGCCGCCTTGAGCAGCAGGAACACGACGCTTTCGGCCTTGGTCAGGAAGCGTGGCCGCAGCAGGTAGAGGCCCGGCAGCTCGGCGGACGACAGCAGGCGCGTCGTCTCGCCTTCGGTCCACTGCGCGACGGTGTTCGGGCTGTCGAGGCCGCCGCGCGTGATCGGACCGTCGCTGCGGCTGCGCCGGACGAGACCCACGATCACCGCGACCGACAGCGCTGCGATGGCGAGGGCGAAGAGAATTCCGGAGGTCATCGGAACGCGGGGCTCGCCGAGCCCCGCGCCTGTGTCAGGAAAGTGGCGTAGCGCATTGTTTTTGGCGCGCTTTGTGGCGAGGTTCGCCGCAGTCTAAACCATTCTCGCCGTCGCGGGGCGCCCGGCCACGAGGCGCAGGCCGGCGGATCGGGCCGCGCGAGTTCTCTCCGGGGCGTCGAGCGACCTCGGGCATACTGCCGCCACGGCGTGCGGTAACCACCCCAACGCGCCGCATCGCGGAGGAGCAGAGCCCGGTGGCGGATTCGTCGACTGTTGCCCCAGCCGAAGCCGGTCGAGGCGGCGGGCTGCCTTTCCCGATCGTCGATGCGCATCAGCACTTCTGGGACCCGACCAGTCACTACTACCCCTGGCTCAGCGACGAGCCGCCGATCGCGTTCCGCTACGGCGACTACCGGCCCATCCGGCGCCGCTACCTGCCGCCCGACTATCTCGCCGACACCGCGCCGTTTCACGTCGACAAGACCGTCTACGTCGAGGCCGAGTGGGACCCCCGCGATCCGGTCGGCGAAATGGACTACATCGAGGCGCTGCGAAGCGAGCACGGCCTGCCGAGCGTCGCGGTCGCGCAGGCATGGCTCGATCGCCACGATGCGGCGAGCGTGCTCGAACGGCACGCGGCGCGGCCGTTCGTGCGCAGCGTGCGCCACAAGCCGCGCGCGAACCGCACGCCCGGCGAGCCCGCGCCGGGCGGCATGACCGACCGCGCGTTCCGCGCGGGCTTCGCCGAGCTCGCGCGGCTGGGGCTGCGCTTCGACCTGCAGACGCCGTGGTGGCACCTGCACGAGGCCGCTCGGCTGGCGGCCGACCATCCGGCGACGACGATCGTGCTGAACCACGCGGGACTGCCCAGCGATCGCTCGACCGACGGCCTCGCCGGCTGGAAGCGCGCGATGAGCGCGTTCGCGGCCTCCCCCAACGTCGTCGTGAAGATCTCGGGCCTCGGGCAGCCCGGGACCGCCTGGACGGTCGACGCGAACCGCCCGATCGTGCGCACGATCCTCGACCTGTACGGCCCGGAGCGCTGCATGTTCGCGAGCAACTTTCCGGTCGACAGCCTGTGCGCGCCGTTCGCGACGATCTACGGCGGCTTCCGCGCCATCGTCGCCGACCTCGCGCCGCACGAGCAGCGCGCGCTCTTCCGCGACAACGCGATCCGCGTCTACGACATCCCATGAGCGCTCACCGTCCCGCGATCGGCTATGTCGGCGTCGGCCTGATGGGCCTGCCGATGGTCACGCGCCTCGTCGCGCTCGGGTACCGCGTGCGCGCGTTCGACATCGTCGCGGCCCAGAACGACAAGGCGCGCGCCGCCGGCGCGACGATCGCGACCTCGCCCGCGGATGCGACGCGCGGCGCGACCTTCATCCTGCTCAACCTGCCCACGACCGAAGCGGTCGCGGACGCCGCGTTCGGCGTCGAGGGCATCGTGCACGCGCTCGCGCCGCCGCAGCTCGTCGTCGACTTCTCGACGGTGAAGGTCGACAAGGGCCGCGCGTTCGCCGCGAAGCTGCGCGAGGCGACCGGCTGCGGCTGGATCGACGCGCCGGTCTCGGGCGGCCCGCCCGCGTCGGGATCGGGAACGCTCACCGTGATGGCCGGCGGCGATCCCGCCGACCTCGAGCGCGTCGCGCCGCTGATGAAGGACCTCGCCGCGCGCTTCACCGCGATGGGCCCGTCCGGCGCGGGACTCGTCGCGAAGACCATCAACCAGCTCATCGTCGGCTGCACGCACGCGGTCCTGGCCGAGGCGCTGCTCGTCGCGGAGGCGGCGGGCATCGATGCGGCGCGCATCCCGGAATGCCTCGCCGGCGGCCATGCCGACGGGACGCTGCTCCAGCGGCTCTACCCTCGCATGGTCGCGCGGGACTTCAGGCCGCAGGGCTACGCGCGCCAGCTCCTCAAGGACCTCGAGATGGTCCACGAGTACGCCGGCAGCCTGAAGGCGCCGGTGCCGATGACCGCGGAGGCGCTGTCGCTGTACCGGATGCTGATTCACCACGGGCACGCCGAGCTCGACACCTCGGCCGTGTTCAAGCTCTACGAGCGCGACCCGAGCGCGCGATGAAGATCGCGGGCGCCATCGCCCGCCCCACCGAAGGAGGAGTCATGCAATCGACGTTCCGCATCATGGCGCCGCTCGCGGCGCTCGCCGCCGCGGCCTTGCTCGCGGCGCCGCTGGCGCAGGCGCAGGTCAAGCTGCGCTACGCGCACGTCGGCGTCGCCAACGCGCCGCAGACGCTCTACGCCGACGAGGTCGCGAAGCTCGTCAAGGAGAGGACCAACGGCCGGGTCGACATCCAGGTGTTCCCGAACTCGCAGCTGGGCGGCGTCGGCGAGCTCGTCGACGGCGTCAAGTCCGGCGCGATCTCGATGGGCCACCACGACTTCGCGTCGCTCGGCAAGATCGTCTCGGACACCGCCGTGTTCAACACGCCGTTCATGTACCGCGACCCGGGCCACGCGATGCGCGCGACCGATCCGCGCCAGTCGCCCGCGCTGCAGAAGATCAACCAGCAGCTGATCGAGAAGGGGAACATGCGCATCGTCGCCGCGCTGTTCCAGGGGACGCGCGAGCTGACGAGCAAGGAGAAGGTGCTCTCGCCCAAGGACATGGCCGGCAAGAAGTACCGCGGCGTGCCGATCAAGCTGTGGTCGTCGATGCTGACGGGCATGGGCGCCGTCGCGACGCCGGTCGAGGTCTCCGAGCTCGCGACCGCGCTCGCGACCGGGCTCGTCGTCGGGCAGGAGAACCCGCTGCCGAACATCTACAACCTGAAGCTCTACGAGGTGCAGAAGTACGTGATGATGACCAACCACATGCAGTCGGTGCTGTCGGTCTTCATCAACGAGAAGGTCTACCAGAGCATCCCGGCCGCCGACCGCAAGATCATGGAGGACACGATGATCGAGGTCGGGCTGAAGACGCTCGACTGGGACCGCGAGACGGCGGCCAAGTACCGCAAGGACCTGGAAGCGAAGGGGATGGTCTTCGTCGAGGAGAAGGACGGCCTGGACGTCGAGGCGTTCCGCAAGGCGGTGCTCGCGCAGGTCAACAAGGACTTCCCGGAGTGGACGTCGTACATCCAGCAGATCCAGGCGGTGAAGTGACGTCCGGGGTCATACCCGGGTGTCCAGGGGTCTGACCCCGGTCTTGCCTGCCCGGGGTCAGACCCCCGTGCTGGAACGTCGTCGACCGGGGCCCTCGCCATGCTGACGCTCCTGAACGCCCTGCGCGCGGTGGTGCGATGGATGTCCCTCGCGCTCCTCGGGCTCCTGATCGCCACGCCGCTCGCGCAGATCCTGATGCGCGGCGTGTTCAACGTGCCCATGTCCGGCGCCGAGGAGCTCGCGCGCTACTTCCTGATCACGCTGACCTTCGTGGCGTCGTCGTACGTCACGCTCGAAGGCGGCCAGATCCGGATGGAGGAGCTGCAGGGACTGGTGCCGCCGCACCCGCGCTGGTTCCTGCAGCTCGGCATCGAGCTCGCCGGCATCGCGATGTTCGGCATCCTGTGCGTGGCCGGTGTCATCACGATCCTCAACAACCTCGGCAACCAGACGGCGACGCTCGAGATGCCGTTCTGGCTGTTCATGGGTCCGCTGGCCGTGGGATCGGCGCTGCTCGTGCTCGAGACCGCGTTCATGCTCGTCCACACGTGGCGCCGCAAGCGCCCCGAGGACAAGCACACCGTCCTCACCTGAGGCGCGCCATGGACGGCTTCATCGTCGTCTTCGCGTTCGTCGGCCTGTTCGTGCTGGGCTTCCCGGTCGTGCTCGCGATCGGGCTGCCCTGCATCGTCTACATCTTCGCGAAGGGCCTGCCGGTCGACCTGATCGCGCAGCGCACGCTCTACGCGCTCGATTCGTTCCCGCTGGTCGCCGTGCCGGTGTTCCTGTTCGTCGGCAGCCTGATGAACAGCGCCGGCATCTCGCGCTACATCTACAAGTTCGCCGACACCGCGGTGGGCCGGATGCCGGGCGGCCTCGCGCAGGTCAACATCTTCGGCAGCCTGATCTTCGCCGGCATGTCGGGCTCGGCGCTCGCGGACATCGGCGGCCTCGGCCGCATCGAGATCGACGCGATGAAGAGCAAGGGCTTCTCGCCGGCGTTCGCCGCGGCGGTGACGTCGAGCTCGGCGATCGTCGGCCCGATCTTCCCGCCGTCGATCCCGCTGATCATCTATGGCACCGTCACCGGCGTGTCGGTGATCCAGCTCCTGCTCGGCGGCATCCTGCCGGGTCTGCTGTGCGTCGCGATGCTCATGCTGATGACCGCGTGGCTCGCGGTGCGACGAGGCTATCCGCGCACGTCGCGATGGCCCACGCGCGCGGAGCTGTGGCGCGACTTCAAGCCCGCGGCGCCTGCCATCGCCGCGCCCGTCATCCTGATCGTCGGGATGCTGCTGGGCTATTTCACGCCGACCGAGATCGCGTCGGTCACGGTCCTCTACGCGATCCTGATCAGCGGCCTGTTCTACCGGGAGCTCACGTGGAAGGGCACGCTCGACGCCGCGTTCGAGACGATCCGCGCGTCCGCCGGCATCCTGCTGATCGTCGCGGTGGCCGCGCTGTTCGGATGGATCCTGTCGGTCGAGCAGGTACCGCAGCTGCTGACCGGGTGGATGCTCGGCATCTCGACCAACCCGTTCGTGCTGCTGATGATCGTCAACCTGCTGCTGCTGGTCGTCGGCATGTTCCTCGACAGCACGACCGCGATCCTCGTGATCGCGCCGATCATCGCCAAGCCGCTGGTGGCCGCGGGCGTCGACCCGGTGCACCTCGGCATGGTCGTCGTGTTCAACCTGATGATCGGTCTCTTGACGCCGCCGATGGGCCTCGCGCTGTTCCTCGTCGGCGACATCGCGCGCGTCACGATGAAGGACGTGCTGCGCGAGATGGCGCCCTACTACATCCCGCTCGCGGTCACGCTGCTCCTCATCACCTACGTGCCGTGGATCACGACGTCGGTGCCGCGCTGGGCGCTCGGCAACTGAGGACGCGGGACGACATGTCGCCCACCGCTTCGCCGGTGATCGCGCTCGCGATGGGCGATCCCGCCGGCATCAGCCCCGAGCTGACCGCGAAGGTCGTCGCGCTGGCCGAGGCCCGGGCGGCCGCACGGCTCGTCGTCATCGGCGACGCGCGCGTGTTCGACGCGGGCGCCAAGGTCGCGGGCGTCGCGCCTGACGTCGTGCCCATCGGGCGCGACGACGCGATCCCCGCGACCGACCGTCCGGTTTTCGTCGACCTCCACCACCTCGATCCGGCGAGCATCGAGCGGGGCGTGCCCTCCCGCGCCGGCGGCGCGTTCGCGCTCGCCAACTACCGTCACGCGCTCGAGCGTGCGAAGCGCGGCGAGGCCGCCGCCGTGTGCTTCACGCCATTCAACAAGCAGGCCATGCGCATGGCGGAGCCGTCGTACGAGGACGAGATCGGCTACACGGCCGGCGTCCTGGGCGTCACGGGGCCCGCGACCGAGTTCAACATCCTCGAGGGACTGTGGAACGCGCGCGTCACGTCGCACGTCCCGATGGTCGAGATGCCGACGTTGCTGACGGTCGAGGGCATCGTCCGCGCGCTGGAGCTCACGACGGCGGCGTTGCGCGCGGCCGGGGTCGATCCGCCGCGGATCGCCGTCGCCGCGCTCAATCCTCACGCGGGCGACGGCGGCAACTTCGGCCGCGAGGAGATCGACGTCATCGCGCCGGCCGTGAAGGCGGCGCAGGCGAAGGGCATCGGCTGCGAAGGCCCGTTCCCGGCCGACACCGTGTTCGTGCGCGCGCGTCGCGGCGACTTCGACGCGGTGCTCACGATGTACCACGACCAGGGCCAGATCGCGATGAAGCTGATGGGCTTCGACCGCGGCGTCACGCTGCTGGGCGGTTTCCCGTTCCCGATCTGCACGCCGGCGCACGGCACCGCCTACGACATCGCGGGCAAGGGCGTGGCGAACCTCGGGGCGACGAAGGCGGCGGTGCTGCTCGCCGCCGGTATGGCAAGGGGTCGGACGGCAAGGGGTCGGACTCCGCTCTGACCCCTCGTCTTGGGGGTCAGAGCGGTGTCTGACCCCGGTCTCGCGGTCCTGGCCGTTCGGGGTCGAAGCGGTGTCCGATCTCGCGCGCCAGACCGCGACCGCCCGCACCTCGACCCGACGCTGCACGGTCACCGACGTCCCGGCGCCGTGACGGCCCGGACCTTCGCGGCCGCATCGACACCAGCCGCCTGTCGATGAAGCGCTGCGACGTCGAGTGCGCGCCGCAACGCTTGCCGACCGCGACCTTTTCGGCGCGAGGCGCGAGCGCCAGCACGTCCTCGTCGATCAGTGCATCGTGGAATACGATGTCGGACGCCGCCAGCAGGCGCGTCGCGTGCATGGTCAGCAGGTCGGCCGCTCCCGGCCCCGCGCCGACGAGGTCGACGCGGCCCCCGTCAATCCGCGGCCACGGCGACCGGCTCGCGCCGGTGGATCGCGATCGGTGCGACGGTCGCCGGAGCGGGCAGCGCCCCGCTGAGATCGAGCTGCGGGTCGCGGTCGACGCCGAACCTCGCCGCCTCGAGCACCCACGCGTCGATCGCGGCGAACAGCGCGTCGGGATTCGCCGGCGGTCCTTCGACGGCCAGCGCGGCGGCGAAGCGCGCGAACTCGCGCGACAGCCGGGGCGGCGTCCTGCCGTCGAGCGCCGTCGCGATGTCGCCGAGGTCGGTGAGCACCTTGCGGACGCGGAACGACGGCGCCGGGTTGACGAGGTCGTTGATGCCCCCACCGATGAGCCGCAGCGTCGCGGCCGCGCACGCCGCGGCGTCGACGATCCTGCCTTGCGCGCGGAACGCGTCGCGGTAGCGCCGCTCGTGCCCCGCCGCGAAGAACGCCGCGCCGATGAACACCTGGCTCGCGCCGGCGCACTCGCCGCCACCGAGCTGCGCGACCTTGAAGTCGGTCTCGCCGTCGACGTCGCGCAGCACGCTCTCGAGGTCCTCCTCCTTCACCTCGACGAGGTCGGCGAGCAACGTCGCGAAGTAGTCGTCCGCCTGCGCGTGCGCCCACTCGACGAAGCGCTGCGCCCCGTCGCGCCCGGCCTCGAACGCCCCGACGATGCGCTCGATCGCGCTCTCGATGCGCGCGACCGGCACGCTCGGGCCCTTGCGCGCGAGGCGGCCGCCGGCCATCCCGTCGCCGCCGAGGTAGAGCTGGTAGTGCGGGACGAGGCGGCCGTGCATGCGCGAGCCTTCGCCGTAGATGCCGATGTCCCCGGTCTCCGGCTGGGCGCAACCGTTGTGGCACCCGGAGACGCGCACACGCAGGTCGAGCCCTCGGCCGCTGAGTCGCGCGGCGACCTCCTGGCTCGCGGTGATGCCGAGGCGGCAGGTCGACGTTCCCGGGCACGCGACGACGTTGTCGCCCACCCTCGGCACGCCGAGGCCGAGCGCGTCGAGGCCCGCGACGACGTCGTCCACGCGCGACTGCGGGACGTTGCGTATCACGAGGTTCTGGTCCTGCGTCGTGCGCACGTCGTCGAGTCCGTGCGCGCGCAGCAGCGCGGCGATCGCCCGGAGCTGGTCGGCAGGCAGGTGGCCGAGGCCCACCGACACCGGGACGGCGACGAGCCCGGGCTGACGCTGCGCGAGCGGCTCGCGCGGCGCGCCCGGTCCCGGCGCCTGGCCGACGACCGGGGTGCGCCACCGTTGCGGCGGCACCGGGGAGGCGGCATGCGCGGCGCGCGAGCGCTCGAACGCCTCGTCGAAGCGCGCGACGAAGCCCTCGGCGCCGAAGCGCTCGACCAGGAACTTGATGCGCGACTTCGCGCGCTTGGTGCGGTCCGAGTGCTTCTCGTGCAGCTCGATCACCGCTTCCATGGCCGCGAAGAGCTCCGCCTCGGGCACGAATGCACGCAACAGGATCGCCTCGCGCGGCTTGTGGCCGAGGCCGCCGCCGGCGAGCAGCCTGAAGCCCGGCTCGCCGTCGCGGCGCGTCGCGATCACCGCGAGGTCGTGCAGCAGCCCCTGCGCGCAATCGCGCTCGCAGCCCGAGAAGCTGATCTTGAACTTGCGCGGCAGCTGCTGGTTGAGCGGGTTGCGCAGGAAATGCACGACCGCGCGGTCGATGTGCTGGTTGACGTCGGTGTGCTCGAGCGCGCAGGCACCCGCCATGCCGCACGCGGTGATGTTGCGTACCGTGTTGCCGCACGCCTCGCGTGTCGTGAGCCCGGCCCGGGCGAGGATGCGCATCGCGTCCGGGGTCTCGTCGAGCGGGATCGAGTGGATCTGGATCGACTCGCGCGTCGTGACGTGCGCGCGCTCGGCCTGCGAATGCTTCTCGACGACCTCGGCGATCGCATCCAGCTTGCCCGCGTCGAGCTTCCCGCCCGGCGCCTTGACGCGAAGCATGTTGACGCCCGGCTGGCGCTGGCCGTAGCACCCCTGCTGCAGGCGCATCGCCGTGAAGCGGTCCTCCGGGATGACACCTGCGCGGAAGCCGCGGATCGCCGCCTCGTAGCGGTCGATCTCGTCGACGTCGGCGAGCGGTCCGGTCGTGCCGGGCGGGAGGACGGAAACGTCGAAGCGGTCGGTGACGCCCATGGCGGTCCTTGGCGCGTGCGCGCGAAGGGGGCACGATAGCGGGCGAGGCTTGTTCCCGGAAGGAAGGGATGGCTATAGCGTTATTCCGAAGGGCGCTAGTGTTCGCCGCGTCGCAGTCGCTCGCGACCGCGACGCCGCGCAGTGACCGACGCGGTGCCGACGATGCAGGGTTCCCGACCTGCACGCGCTGCCCGGCGCCTCGGCACGAACAGCGCGCGCGGAACGCCTGATGGAGCGGTTCGCCGACGAGGATCGCGCTGCCGTCGAGCGGTGGTGTGCCGAGCGCCGCGCGGACGTCGCCGCGTACCTGCGACGGGAAGGCATCGCGCACGGGGCCATCGACGGGCAGCCGGCCTGGTTTGTCGCTCCCTACGCGTCGATCTGGTCGGTCGGAGCGCTGGGGCGCCCGGGCTGGCGGGCAAGGTGGGTGATCTGCGGCGACCTGCCGACGGACTGCGTGGACGCCGACGGGCTCGCGAGCCCGCGCGAGGCGATGCGTGCCTTCGGTGAGCGCTGGCTCGACGTGGCGGCGTGCATGGCCCGAGGCGAGCCCCATGCCTCGTTGCGCATCGGCACCGCGGACGACTGGCCCGAGCTCGGCCCGATGCTGAGGTCGCGGGCGGAGTTGCTGATCGAGTGCTCGAACGACGAATCGGAGTGGGAGCACTAGGCGCCGCGGACGGACGCCCCGCCCTGGGCGTCGCGAACGTCGCAGCAGCGCCTGCTCCTTCCCCGGACCGTTGTTCGCGCGTTTGCTCCAGCGACGACCTCGGTCGCCGACGGTGTCGAGCGATGTCACGCCCCGTTTCGGCGGTCGCTCCCAAGAGGCCTATAGTGGTGATTCCACCGCACGAGGGTCGCCATGGTCCCGCGCTGGAAACGACTGCTGGGGCTGATGCTGCTGGGGCCGGCCTGGGCCTTCGCCGGCCCGGCACCGGTGACCGTGTTGTCGATCGACGGCGCAATCGGCCCGGCGACCGCCGAGTACGTTCACCGTGGCCTCCAGGGTGCGTCGGAGAAGGGCGCGCGCCTGGTCGTGCTCCGGATCGACACGCCTGGCGGCCTCGACCCGTCGATGCGCGCGATCGTCAAGGACGTGCTCGCCTCGAGCGTCCCCGTCGCGACGTTCGTCGCCCCCGGCGGCGCGCGCGCCGCGAGCGCCGGCACGTTCATCCTGTACGCCAGCCACGTCGCCGCGATGGCGCCGGCGACGAATCTCGGCGCCGCGACCCCGGTGCCGATCGGCGGGGGCGCGGCGTCTCCGGCCGAGCCGCATCCGGGTTCCGGCACGTCGAACGACAAGAACGCCAAGGGCGACGCGGGCGCTGCCAAGTCCGCGGAACCTCCCGACCCCGGAGTGGCGCACAAGGTCGTCAACGACGCCGCCGCGTTCATCCGCGGCCTCGCGCAGCTGCGCGGCCGCAACGCCGACTGGGCCGAGCGCGCCGTGCGCGAGGCGGTGAGCCTTACCGCCGACGAGGCGCTGAAGCTGAAGGTGATCGACGTCGTCGCCAACGACGTTCCCGACCTGCTTCGCAAGATCGACGGGCGCAAGGTCACGGCGGCAGGAGGCGAACGGGCGCTGGAGACCGCGTCGGCCGCCGACGCCGTCGAGACGGTCGAGCCCGACTGGCGCACGAGGTTCCTCTCGTTCATCACCGATCCCACGATCTCGTACCTGCTGCTGCTCCTCGGCGTGTTCGGCGTCGTCGTCGAGGTGACCAACCCGGGGCTCGTGCTGCCCGGCGTGATCGGCGCGAGCAGCATCCTGCTCGCGCTCTACGCGTTCCATCTCCTGCCGGTCAACTACGCCGGCCTCGCGCTGATCCTGCTCGGCATCGGGCTCATGGTGGCGGAGGTCTTCCTGCCGACGTACGGCTCGCTCGGCGTCGGCGGCGTCGCGACCTTCGTGATCGGCTCGGTGATCCTGATCGACAGCGACCTGCCCGCGTTCCGGATCCCGTACCCGCTGATCGGCGGCCTCGCCGCCGGCAGCGCGGCGTTCCTCGTCTTCGCGGCGAGCCGCGTCGTGAGGGCGCGGAATCGTCCGGTCGTCAGCGGACGCGAGGAGCTGATCGGAAGCCCGGGCGAAGTCGTGGAGACCTCCGGGAACGAGACCTGGGCGCGGGTCCACGGCGAGCTGTGGCGCGTGCGGTCGACGACCCCGCTGCGCGCCGGCCAGCGGGTCCGCGTGACCGCCATCGCGGGCCTGGTGCTCACCGTCGACGCCGACGAGACGCGAGGAGGTTGACATGCTGGGAATGAGCTTCGGCCTGGGCGTCGTCATCGTCGTCCTCTTCCTGCTGCTCTCGTCGCTCAGGATCCTGCGCGAGTACCAGCGCGGCGTGATCTTCCAGCTCGGCCGGTTCGCGGGCGTCAAGGGCCCGGGGCTGATCGTGCTGATCCCGATCATCCAGCAGATGGTCAAGGTGGACCTGCGCATCGTCGTGCTCGACGTGCCGCCGCAGGACGTCATCACGCGCGACAACGTGTCGGTGAAGGTCAACGCGGTCGTCTACTTCCGCGTCGTCGACCCGCAGAAGGCCATCATCCAGGTCGTGGACTTCCTCGGCGCGACGAGCCAGCTCGCGCAGACCACGCTGCGCGCGGTGCTGGGCAAGCACGAGCTCGACGGGCTCCTGGCCGAGCGCGAGAAGCTCAACCTCGACATCCAGAAGACGCTCGACACGCAGACCGACGCGTGGGGCATCAAGGTGTCGACGGTCGAGATCAAGCACGTCGACCTGAACGAGTCGATGGTGCGCGCGATCGCGCGCCAGGCCGAGGCGGAGCGCGAGCGCCGCGCCAAGGTGATCCACGCCGAAGGCGAGATGCAGGCCTCCGAGAAGCTCCTGTCGGCCGCGCGCGTGCTGTCCGGGCAGCCCGAGGCGATGCAGCTCCGCTACCTGCAGACGCTCGCGGTCATCGCCGGCGACAAGGCGTCGACGATCGTGTTTCCGGTGCCGATGGATTTGATCGCACCGCTTCTCGAGGCGCTCCAGCGGCGTGGAGGGTGAAGTCGCGGTTCGGATCACGGCCTGAGGCGATCTGCGCACATCGTGCGGTGCCACGAGGGCGCATCCCGGCGACCGCAATCGCAACGGCCGGATCGTCGAGCGCGCCATCGACCCCATATCGGGGGTGCCGATTGTTGCGCGCATCACGCCTGAAACGAAGAAGCCCCGCGACTCGCATCGCGGGGCTTCTTCGCTTTCCAGCCGGCAAAACGGCGCGAGCTACTCCTTGATGTCGACCCCGTAGAACGTATGCCGCCCGAACGGCGACAGCTTGAAGTCGATGACCTCCTTGCGGACCGGCTTCAGCTGCACCGCGTGCGCGATCGTGAACCAGGGTGACTGCT
>DASTCK010000254.1:0-6561 GCA_035711225.1 Casimicrobiaceae bacterium | reverse complement strand
ACCAGCACCACGCTGCGCACGTCGCGCTGGCGGCCGCGGCAGGCAAGCACGTTCTGTGCGAGAAGCCGATGGCCCTGTCGATCGACGAATGCCGCGCGATGATCGATGCGTGCGCGCGCGGCGGCGTGCGCATGGTCGTCGGCCACAGCCACGGCTTCGACGCGCCGATCGCGCTGGCCCGCCGCCTCGTCGACGCCGAATCGCTGGGCCGCGTGCGCATGATCACCGCGCTCAACTTCACCGACTATCTGTACCGGCTGCGGCGCGCAGAGGAGCTCGACACCTCGCGCGGCGGCGGCGCGGTGTTCAATCAGGCCGCGCACCACGTCGACGTCGTGCGCCGCCTCGCCGGCTCGCGCGCGATCTCGGTGCGCGCGGAGACGGGCCGGTGGGACGCCGCACGCCCGACGGAAGGCGCGTACACGGCGCTCATCCGCTTCGAGGACGGGGCGTTCGCGACGCTCGTCTACAGCGGCTACGCGCATTTCGACAGCGACGCGTGGACGGGCTGGATCGGCGAGATGGGGCGGCCGCGCGACGAGCACGCGTACGGCATGGCGCGCAAGCGGCTCGCGTCGCTCGAGGATCCGGCCGACGAGGAAGCGCTGAAGGCGGCGCAGAACTACGGCGGCGAGGCGCCGTCGATCGCGGTCGACGCGCCGCCACCGGTCGGGCACCAGCACTTCGGGCCGCTGATCGTCTCGTGCGAGCGCGGCGACCTGCGCCCGCTGCCGACCGGCGTCGAGATCTGCGGCGATCGCGAGCGCCGCTTCGTGCCGCTGCCGCCGCCGCGGGTGCCGCGAGCGGAGGTCGTCGACGAGCTGGTGGACGCGGTCGTCCACGCTCGCGTGCCGCTCCACGACGGCGCCTCGGCGCTGGCGACCGTCGAGATCCTGCTCGCGATGCTGCGCTCGGCCGACGAGCACCGCGACGTCGCGCTCGTCCACCAGGTCGCCGCCGGAGGGAACGCATGAGCGCACCGCTCGCCACCGATCTCGAGATCTCGCGCGAGGTGCTGCGCCGCTGGCACGAGGACGTGCCCAACGACCGGCTCGCGCACCTGGTCCGCGACACCTGGCGAGCGTTCCAGCGCTCGCTGTCGCTGCGGCTCGCGCGCCACGGCGTCCCGCACGGCCACTGGACGTTCCTGCGCGTGCTGTGGGAGCGCGACGGGCTCACGCAGCGCGAGCTCGCGATCCGCGCCGGCGTGTCGGAGCCCGCGACGCTCGCGGCGTTGCGCGCGATGGAGCGGGCGGGTCACCTGACCCGCCGCCACCGCCCCGGCAACCGGAAGAACGTCTACGTCGTGCTGACGCGAAGTGGCAAGGCATTGCGCCGCAAGCTCGTGCCGCTGGCCGTGGAGGTCAACGCCGTCGCGACGCGCGGGACGCGCGCGGCCGACGTGTCCACGACGCGGCGCGTGCTGCTCGCGATCCTGGTCCGGCTCGCGCACGACGAGCTGGCGCTGTCGGAGCAGGCGGGGGGCATCCGGCCGGGCCGCCGTCCCGCCCGCCCGCGGGCCGCGGCACCCGCCGCACCCGCCGCGCCTCGACAGCGGCGACGCCGCGGCGCATGATAATGATTAACGCCTTAAGCATCGTGCCGGGGAGGACCCCATGCTGACACGCGAGGAGAACGACCTCCTGTGCCGCGTCGAGGGCGACGCGCCGATGGGGCGCATCGCGCGCGCGCACTGGATCCCGGCGTGCCTGTCCGAGGAGGTGGCCGAGCCCGACGGCACGCCGGTGCCGGTGCGGCTGCTCGGCGAGGACCTGGTCGCGTTCCGCGATTCCGAGGGTCGCGTCGGCCTGCTGGGCCGCCAGTGCCCGCACCGCCGCGCGTCGCTGCTGCTCGCGCGGAACGAGGACTGCGCGCTCCGCTGCCTCTACCACGGCTGGAAGATCGACGCGACCGGCGCCGTGCTCGAGATGCCTTCCGAGGTCGGCGGCAGCACGCTGCGCGAGAAGGTGAGGCACGTCGCCTATCCGACGCGCGAGTGGGCGGGCGTCGTGTGGACCTACATGGGGGCGGAGGCGGAGATGCCCGACTTCCAGCCGCCGCCGTGGGCGCCGCGCGAGGACACGAAGGTCGCGATCGCCAAGGCGATCATCCCGTGCAACTGGGCGCAGATCCTCGAGGGCGCCATCGACTCGGCGCACAGCTCGACGCTGCACTCGTCGGACATGGTGCCGGCGCGCGTCGAGAGCGCGAAGGCCACGGCGACCATGTGGCTGCGCCCGTCGACGGACAAGGCGCCGCGGCTGCAGGTCCAGCGCACCGGGTACGGCTTCCGCTACGCGGCGCTGCGCCGGCCGATCACCGACTCGGCGAACAACGAGTACGTGCGGCTCACCGTGTTCGTCGCGCCGTTCACCGTGCTGATCCCGCCCAACGACCGGTACAGCCTCGCCAACGTCAACGTCCCGGTCGACGACACGAGCACGATGTTCCTGTTCATCGCGTGGGGCGACGACCCGTCGACGGTGCCCGACACGGAGAGCTGGCGCAAGTTCCTCGGCCAGCAGGTCGGCATCGACCTCGACCGCGAGTACCACCCGCTGCGCACGCTCGAGAACCGCTTCTGGCAGGACCGCGCGGCAATGAAGGCGGGCAACTTCACCGGCATCAAGGGCTTCCCGAACCAGGACGTCGCGATGTGGGTCACGATGGGACCGATCGCCGACCGCTCGCGCGACGTGCTCGGCGCCTCGGACGTCGCGATCGCCGAGTTCCGCCGCCAGATGCTCGACGCGGCGGCGGCGGTGCGCGACGGCAAGCCGCCGATCGGCACCGGCGCCGACCGCATCCCGCCCACCGTGCGCAGCTTCCAGAAGATCGTGCCCAAGTCGGTCGACTGGCGCACGCTCGGCGTCGACTGAGCGACGGGGACGCGTGACCCACAGGCTCGAGCTGTCGATCGCGGTCGGCCCCTATGACCGCATGCGCCCGCTGATCGACGGCGAGGTGCGAATCGACGGCGTCGACCCGGTGATCATGACCTTCACGCCCGAGGAGATGTTCTTCCGGGCGTTCCGCTACGCCGAGTTCGACGTGAGCGAGCTGTCGATGTCGAGCCAGGTCGTCAAGGTGGCGCGCGGCGAGAACGCCTACGTCGGCGTGCCGGTGTTCCCGTCGCGCGCGTTCCGCCACACGTCGATCTACGTGCGGCGCGACCGCGTCGCGCGACCCGAGGACCTCGAGGGCCGGCGCATCGGCGTGCCGGAATACCAGCTCACCGCGAACGTGTGGGCGCGCGCGCTCCTGAACGACGACCATGGCGTCGCGCCGTCCGACGTCACCTGGGTGCAGGGAGGCATCGACGAGCCGGGGCGCCCCGAGAAGATCGCGCTCGCGCTGCCGCCGTCGATCCGCGTCGAGGCGGCGCCCGAGGGCGACACGCTCTCCGCGATGCTCGACCGCGGCGACCTCGACGGGTTCATCGGCCCCCGCCCGCCGTCGTCGAGGCATCCGGACGTCGGATGGCTGTTCGCCGACCCGACCGCGGCCGCGAAGGACTATTTCCGGCGCACGCGCATCTACCCGATCATGCACGTGCTCGGCGTGCGCCGGACGCTGGTCGAGCGCCACCCGTGGCTGCCCGCGGCGCTGCTCAAGGCGTTCGAGGCGTCGAAGGCGCTCGCCGTGAAGCGCCTCGGCGACACGTCGGCGACCAAGGTCACGCTGCCGTTCGTCGAGGAGCAGCTCAAGGCCGCGCGCGAGCTCCTGGGCGACGACTTCTGGTCCTACGGCGTCGCGCGCAACCGCCACGTCGTCGACGCGTTCCTGCGCCACCATCACGCGCAGGGGCTGTCGTCGCGACTCGTCGCCGTCGACGAGATGTTCCACCCGTCGACGTTCGAAGTGTCGCAGCTCTGAGCCGCCCGGCTTGTCCGCCGACCTCGGTTCCGGCCCGCTGGCGGGCTATGCGCTCGCGGGCGTGGCGTTGGTGCTGTTCGCCGCGAGCATCCTGCTGACACGGCTCGCGACGGCGAGGGTCGCGTTGTCGACCGGGTTCGTCGTCTCGCTCGCCGTCAACGTGCTGGTCGCCGCGCTGCTGTTCGCCGTCGAGCTCGCGGTTCGACGCGGCCCTCTCGTTTTCGACGCCGGCGGCGTGCTCGCGTTCGCGCTCGCAGGCGTGCTGACAACCTACCTCGGGCGCTGGTTCTTCTACGGCTGCGTCGAGCGGCTGGGCCCCGCGAAGGCCAGCACGTTCCACATCAGCAGCCCGCTCGTGACCGCGGTGCTCGGCGCCGCGTTCCTCGGCGAGCGGCTTCCGGCCGCGGCGATCGCCGCGATGGTCGCGACGTCGATCGGCCTCTACCTGGTCGCGACGTCGCGGCGGTCGGTCCCGCCTTCCGTCGTCGCGGCCGACGGCATCGGCGTCGCAGCCCCCGCGGGCTTGTCGTCGAGGGTGGACGCGTGGCTGCGCTCGGGCGTCGCCCTCGGCGTCGGCGCCTCGGCGAGCTATGCGGTCGGCAACCTGCTGCGCGGCCTCGGGATCGCCCGCTGGGACGAGGCGATCGCGGGCGCGCTGCTCGGCGCGCTCGCCGCGCTCGCGCTGCAGCTCGCGGTCCAACGCGGCAGGGGCCGGACCTTCGCCGCGCTTCGCACCGCCGACCGGCGCGGCGTCGCGCTCTATGCGACGATCGGCTGCACGACGATCGTCGCGCAGGTCCTGACGATCGCCGCGATGGCGCACGCCCCGGTCGCGATCGTCGCGCTGATCACGCTGTGCACGCCGCTCCTCGTGTTCCCGGCGAGCTTCCTGCTGCTCGGCAACGAGGAGGGCATCACCGCCCGGGCGGTGCTCGGCGCCGCGCTGGCGCTCGCGGGGATCGCGGCGATCGTGCTTCGCTAGCGCTGCGCGACCTCGCGTGCGAGGAGCTCGTACGACCGCCGCCGCGCCGCCGGATCGAACGTCCAGGTGTTGACGACGATCTCGTCGAGGCGCAGGCGCTGCGCGAGCGCGCGAAGCTCGTCGACGACCTGCGCGCCGGTGCCGACGAACGCCTTCGCGCGCAATTGCTCGATGCGCGCACGCTCCGCCTCGTCGTAGGGATGCGCCGCGGCCCGCTCGGGCGACACGAGCGGGTCGCGCCGCCCGCGCTCGAAGCCGACGCGCCAGTACTCGCGCGTCTTCAGCAGGTGACGCGCCTCGGCCTCGGTGTCGGCGGCGAGCGCCCACACGCAGATCGTGGCGTGCGGCGCCGGGAAGCGCTCGCTCGGGCGGTAGCGGTGGCGGTAGAGCGCGAGCGCCTCGTCGACACCCGCGCCGTCGCTGAAGAAATAGGCGAACGCGTACGGCAGCCCGAGGTGCGCCGCGAGCTGCGCGCCATAGTCGGAGCTGCCGAGGATCCAGATCTCGGGGCTCGTCGGCCCCGTCGGGACCGCCGCGATCGCGCGGAACGGATGATCGTCGGGGAGCGGCAGCCCGCCGACCCAGTGCTGCAGCTCGACGACCTGCTGCGGGAACTCGTCGGCCGCGTTCGCGTGCGGATTGAGCGCGAAGGCCGTCAGGCGGTCGGACCCCGGCGCGCGCCCGAGGCCGAGGTCGATGCGGCCGGGTGCCAGCGCCTCCAGCACACGGAACTGCTCGGCCACCTTGAGCGCCGAGTAGTGCGGCAGCATGACGCCCGCGCTGCCGACGCGGATGCGCTGCGTCGTCGCGGCCACCGCGGCCATCAGGATCTCGGGAGCCGTGCCGACGATGCTGGCGCTGTTGTGGTGCTCCGAGAGCCAGTAGCGGTGGTAGCCCAGCCGGTCGCACAGCTGCGCCAGCGCCAGCGATTCGCGGATCGCGACATCCTGCGTGTCGCCCTCGGCGCTGGGCGACTGGTCGAGCACCGAAAGCTTCAAGGGATCTCCGGTCGGGCGCGGTCGCGCCCCGCGTGTTGCGCGCCCATTTTCGCACGGGGCCCGCGGGCGTTATCCTTCGGGTCTCGCGACCGCCGTGCGCGAGCCGCACGACGACGCCCCCGCTTCCCGATGAAGTTCCGCGACTACTACGAGACGCTCGGCGTGCCGCGCACCGCGACGCTCGACGACGTCAAGCGCGCCTACCGCAAGCTCGCCCGCCAGTACCACCCGGACGTCAGCAAGGAGAAGGACGCGGAAGCGCGCTTCAAGGAGATCGGCGAGGCGTACGCGGTCCTCAAGGATCCCGAGAAGCGCGCGGCGTACGACCAGGTCGGCCACGACCGGAAGGGCGGCCAGGAGTTCACGCCGCCGCCGGGGTGGGACACGGGCTTCGAGTTCCGCGGCGGCGACGAGATGGGCGGCGCCGGCGAGTTCAGCGACTTCTTCGAATCGTTGTTCGGGCGCGGCGCGGCGCGCGGCGGCGGGCAGCGACGCAGTGCGAAGGCCGCCGGCGAGGATCATCACGCCAGGGTGCTGATCGACCTCGAGGACGCGTACACCGGCGCGCGGCGCTCGCTCGCGCTGCGCATGCCCGCGCTCGACGACGAGGGCCGCGTCGTCATGCGCGAGCGCACGCTCGAGGTCACGATCCCGAAGGGCATCCGCGAAGGGCAGCATTTGCGCCTCGCCGGGCAGGGCGGCCCG
>DASTCK010000253.1:0-3378 GCA_035711225.1 Casimicrobiaceae bacterium | reverse complement strand
AGCGGCATCGTCGGCGCGGGCCAGGGGGGTTGCGATGAGCGCAAGGGTGGCGACGACCACGGTCGGCAACGAATTCATCGGGAGGCTGGCCGGGTTGGGCGCACCGAAGCGATCGCGGGCGAAGCGCCGGTAAGGCGGGTGCGCGGAAGCAGGGAAGGAGGGTGGCTGCGGACGCGAGCGACGGCGGCGGGCGAGAGCGCGGCCGGCGAGCCGTCTTCGCGAGACGCTCGCCGGGGCCGTGCGCTGGCGGAACGTGCAGGCATGCCTGCCACTCCTACGCGCCTCGTACTGCGACCGGGGTGCCGGCGTTGTGCCGGCTGCCGGGGGCGGTCTTTGCCGCCCCTCTCATGGGTGCTACGACAACACAGCCCGACCGTCGGGCCGTTGATCCGGATCAATAGTCCGGGCAAGGCCCTGCAACTGGAGGCCGGGGTGTTGCGAATCTAGCAAGGTTGCATCGAGTCCCGCAATCCACCGAAGCCGAATCGGTGGTCGGCGACCGCGCACGTGTGGGGATAATGGTCTCATCCGAGGACGTCGCCGATGCCCGCCCCCCAACGATGGGACCTGGTCTGCCGCGTCGTCGACAACTACGGCGACGCCTGCGTCGCATGGCGACTCGCGCGGCAGCTGGTGGACGAGCACGGCAAGGACGTCACGCTGTGGATCGACGATCCGGCGCCGCTCGCACGGTTGCTCGCCGGCGCGCGTCCGACAGACGAGGTCCGCGTCGAAGGCGTGCGGATCAGGCGCGGCCCTGATCCGGCGAACGCATGGACGCCTCCCGAGGTCCTCGTCGAGGCGTTCGGCACCGGGCTCCCGGACCGCTGGGTCGATGCGATGGCCTCGTCGCGGACCCCGCCCGCGTGGGTCGTCCTCGAGTACCTGTCGGCCGAAGCGTGGGTGGACGACGCGCACCGCCGATCGTCGCCCGAGCCGCGCACGGGGCTGGCGCGAACCTATTGGTGTCCGGGCTTCACCCCGGCGACCGGCGGACTGCTGAGGGAAGCCGACCTCCTCACCCGTCGCGACGCTTTCCTGCGCGACCGGTCGCGCCGCGACGCGATGCTGGCGAGCGTGGGCGTGACGGCGGGGCCGGGGACGCGCGTCGTGCTGGTGTTCTGCTACCCGACGCCGGCGCTGGCCGACCTGCTCGCGGCGTGGGTCGACGACGACGCGCCGACGCTCGCCCTCGTCCCGGCCGGCGTCGCCGTCGACGCCCTCGACCGTTTCACGGGCGGTCGCGTGCCGCCGCCCGGTGGCACGTTCGCCCGCGGTGCGCTGACGATCGCCTCGATCGCCTGGGTGCCGCAACGCCGCTTCGACGCGCTGCTGTGGTCGTGCGACGCCGCGATCGTGCGCGGCGAGGACTCGTTCGTGCGCGCGCAGTGGGCGCTCCTGCCGTTCGCCTGGCAAGCCTATCCGCAGGAAGGCGGCGCGCATCTCGCGAAGGTCGGGGCGTTCCTCGATCGCTGGCTCGCCGGCGTTCCCGAGGCGGAGGCCGCCCCGCTGCGCAGGTTCCACTCGGCGCTCAATCGTGGCGACGGCGCGGCGCTCGCGGAGGCCTGGCCGGCCTTCGACCGTGCCGGCGCGCGCCTCGCCGCGCACCGGCACGCATGGGGTGAGCGCCTCGCCGGCCTGCCCGATCTGGCGGGCAGCCTCGCCGGGTACGTCGACAACCGGCTATAATGCGCGGTTTTCCCCCATTGTCCGGGGCCGCGGCGAGCCCGCAGCCCCCGCGGAGACACCCATGAAGATCGCCCAGGAAGTCCGGGCCGGCAACGTGATCCTGGTCGGCAAGGACCCGATGGTCGTGCAGAAGGCCGAGTTCTCGAAATCCGGCCGCAACGCGTCCGTCGTCAAGATGAAGCTCAAGAACCTGCTGTCGGGCAGCGGCACGGAGACGATCTACCGCGCCGACGAGAAATTCGAGACGGTCCAGCTCGACAAGCGCGAGGTGCACTACTCGTACTTCGCCGACCCGATGTACGTGTTCATGGACAACGAGTTCAACCAGTTCGAGGTCGAGAAGGAGTCGATGGGAGACGCCCTCAACTACCTCGAGGACGGCCTCGCCTGCGAGATCACGTTCTACGAGGGCCGCGCGATCTCGGTCGAGCTGCCCAACACGGTCGTGCGCGAGGTCGCCTACACCGAGCCCGCCGTCAAGGGCGACACGTCGGGCAAGGTGACCAAGCCCGCGAAGCTCGCCACGGGCTTCGAGGTCGCGGTGCCGCTGTTCGTCAGCACCGGCGACAGGATCGAGGTCGACACCCGCACGGGCGAGTACAAGCGGCGCGTGTAGGCCGGTTCGCCGCGCTCCGGCTCCGACGGGCGCCCGCTGCCTCGCGCAGCCGGCGCCCGTTGTCTTGGGTGTCCCCGGTCGGTGTCGGACACTGTGCCTGACACCGGGCAGCGCCTCAGCGCGCGCTCCCTCGTCCCGTGCTCGCCGCCCGGACGCGCTCGACCTCCCCCAGGAGGAACTCCTCGTCGGCAGGCGAGAGATCGAAGCGCCTGGCCGCCTCGTCGACGAGCTCGCGCGTCCACGCCCCCTGCTCCGCGAGCCACGCGACCGCGCGCCGCAGCGCCTCGTGCTCCGGCAGCAGCGACGAGCCCGACTTCATCGCGATCGGCGGCCGGCGGGACCGGACATCGCGGTCACTTCGCGGGACCGGGAACCGGGATCACGAGCCTGCCGTCGGCCTCGGCGACGAACACCGTCGACGTCGACGACGAGCTGCCGCTCGCGTCCTTGGTCGTGCGCTTGATGACGAGCTTCTTCACCGGCGCGAGCGGGAGCTTCACCGACTTGCCGCCCGGTCCGGGCATCGCCGCCATCGCCTTGGCCTTGTCGTCGGCGGTGAGCGGCTCGAGCGCGATGGACGAGATCTTCCCGCCCATGCCCTCTGTCGTCATCATCCTGTAGAACTCGAGCGCCTGCGGGTCCGCGCCCTTGGTGTACAGGAGCGAATGCAGCGTTTTCGCATCCTTCGCCTCGTACGCCGTCCTGTAGGCGTCGACGAACGCCTTCTCCTGCGCCGGCGTCGCGGCGAGCGCGGCGACCGGCACGAACAGCGCCACGAGCAGTCCTCCCGGCGTTCCCATGCGCCTCCCCTCGGGTTTGAACCGGCGCATTGTCGAGGTACCCCCCGCGGCGCGCAACTGGCCGGTGGCGGCGCGTCACCGCAGCGCGAGGTCGACGCGTGCGGCGGGGGGCGATGGAGCGGATGCAGGGGCGGTCGCGTCCGGCGTCCGCGCCGCGCCCTCGCCGGCCAGTCGGGGCGCGGTCAGGAACAGGCGCTCGCCCGCGACGCCCTTGGCCGCGAGCGCGTCCTTGACCGCCTGCGCGCGCGCATTCGCGAGCAGCCGCAGCGCGTC
>DASTCK010000252.1:0-4002 GCA_035711225.1 Casimicrobiaceae bacterium | reverse complement strand
GGCGGCAGCATCGCGACGATGCGCCGCCAGCTCAAGCTGATCGCGCGCGCGCTGCCCGAGGCGGCCACGCTGCTGGCCACGCTGCGCGCGCCCGACGTCGTGGCGTTCGCCGGCCACATGCTCGACGCGCCGGGCCGGGCGGTGGCGCGCTTCCCCGCCGCGCTCGTGCCCGCGGTCGACGCGGCGTTGCGCGCCCACGTCGCGCGCTGGCACGCCCCGGTCGTGTTCGGCTCGGCCGCGTCCGGCGCCGACCTCATCCTGCTGGAGGCGGCGCTCGAGGCCGGGGCCGAGGTGAACGTCGTGCTGCCGTTCGACCGCGCCGACTTCGTGCGAACCAGCGTCGCGCCGGGCGGTGCCGACTGGGTGGCGCGCTTCGACCGCGTGCTCGCGCGCGCCTCGCGCATCGTCGCCTCAGCCGACGGCGACCATCTCGGCGACGACGCGCTGTTCACGCACGCGGCCCGCGAAGTCGAAGGGCTCGCCGTGCTGCGCGCCGCGCAGCTCGAGACCGTGCCGACGATGCTGTGCGTGCTCGACCCGGGCAGCGATGGCGCGTCCGGCGGCACGCTCGAGTCCTTCGAGCGCTGGCGGCGCAACCTCGGCACGCCGGACGTCATCGATCTCCGTGCGCTGCGCGAAGCCGCCCGCACGGCGGCGGCGGAGGGGCCGGTCCTTCCGAAGGCCCCCGTCCTGGCGGGCAATGGCGCCGACGCGCGCCGCTCGCTCAAGTCGCTGCTGTTCGCCGACATCGCCGGCTACGGTCGACTGACCGACAGGCTCGTGCCGCAGGTGCAGCGGCGATTCTGGTCGATCGCGGCGCAGGCGCTCGCGTCGTCGGCGAGCGCGCCGCGCTTCGCCAACACCTGGGGCGACGGCCTGTACGTCGTGTTCGATTCGCCGCGCGACGGCGCCGCGTTCGCGCTGGGCCTCGCCGACGCGATGTCGGACGAGGCGTGGGCCGCCGTGGGCCAAAGCGGCGTCGGCGCGATACGCGTGGCGCTGCACACCGGTCCCGTGTACGTCGGTCACGATCCGGTCGTCGGGCGCGACAACTATTTCGGCGCGAGCGTCACGCGCACGGCGCGCATCGAGCCGATCACGCCGCCGGGGAGCGTCTACGCCTCGGAGGCGTTCGCGGCCTCGCTGGCCGCGGACGGGAGCGCGGGCTTCCTGCTCGAGTACGTGGGGCGCCTCGACCTCGCGAAGGGCTACGGCGAGGCGCGCATCTACCGCGTGGAGCGCGCGTGACAGCGTGCCGGAGCGTCGCGACGGCGCGCGATCCGGCCGCCGGCGCTCAGTACCGCGACTGCAACGGCCCCGGCTGCGACGCGTAGTACGTCGTGACGTTGTCGATGTCCTGCACGGTCAGCGGCTGCGCCATCGCGCCCATGATCGGGTGCTTGCGCGCGCCCGACTTGTAGTCGCGCAGCGCCTTGGCGAGGTAGTCGCGGTGCTGGCCGGCGATCTTCGGGTAGTCCGCGAACTGCGCGGAGAGCCCGTCCATGCCGTGGCAGGCCTGGCAGACTTCCTGCGCCTTCTGCTTGCCCGCGTCGAGATCGGCCGCCGTCGCCGGCGTGGTCGCGGCGAGCGCGGCGAGCGCGATCGCGATGCCGAGGATCCGGTTCATTTCGCCCCCGCCGTCTTGACGCCGAGCTCGCCGTAGTAGGCCGCGACGTTCGCCATGTCCTGGTCGGTCAGCCCCGCCGCGATGGCGCGCATCGACGGATGCGTGCGGTCGCCGCTGCGATAGGCCTTCAGCGCCGCGACCAGGTAGGCCGGGTGCTGGCCCGCGATCTTCGGCACCGTGTAGACCTCCGGGAACGCGGTGCGCCAGCCGTCGATGCCGTGGCATCCCTGGCACATCTGCACCTTCTCGCGGCCTTTGGCGGCGTCGCCCGCGGGCGCGGCGCCTTGCGCCTGCGCGCCGCCCGCGACCAGCGCGGCGGCGAGGGCGCACAGGAGCGTCTTCGTCGTTGTCATGGGGGAGGTCGTCTTTCGGGAGGATGCGCCGCGCACTTGACGTCCGTGGCGCGAAAAAGCCGCGCGAATTCTAGAGGCCGACGCGAGCGAGCGTCAAACGCCGCCACGGTCGAGCAGGTGGAATTTCTTCTCCACGTCCTTCCACTCGTCGGCGTCCGGCGGCGCGGGCTTGCGCTCGTTGATCATCTTCCACGTCTTCGAGAGCTCGGCGTTGAGCGCCTTGAAGTGCTCCTGCCCCGCCGGGACGTCGTCCTCGGCGAAGATCGCCTCGACCGGGCACTCGGCCACGCACAGCGTGCAGTCGATGCACTCGTCGGGGTCGATCACCAGGAAGTTGGGACCCTCGTGGAAGCAGTCGACCGGACACACGTCGACGCAGTCGGTGTACTTGCACTTGATGCAGGATTCGGTGACGACGTAGGTCATGGCCGGGCTGCCGGGAGGCTGGCGGTCGCGCCGCGCGACGAACCTTGAATTCTAGCAGAGCGGCCCCACCTGCCCGGCTGACCGCCGCCGCGCGTGGCGCGGGCGAACCGTCTTGCGCGGCGCAGCGCTTCCCGCTACCGTGGGACCTTCCCGCCTGCGTCACGAGCGGCCGGCAGCCGGGCACCCCTCCCCGAGGCACCTTTCATGAGCGACCTGATCCAGCACGTCTCCGACGCCAACTTCGAGCAGGACGTCCTCGCCGCGGGCAAGCCCGTGCTGGTCGACTTCTGGGCCGAGTGGTGCGGGCCGTGCAAGATGTTCGCGCCGGTGCTCGACGACGTCGCTCGCCAGTACGAAGGCAAGCTCAAGGTCGCCAAGCTCGACATCGACGCCAATCCCGCGACGCCGGCCAAGTACGGCATCCGCGGCATCCCGACCGTCATCCTCTACCGCGACGGCCAGCCGCACGCCCAGAAGGTGGGCGCACTGTCGAAGTCGCAGCTGACCGCCTTCCTTGACAGCAACCTGTAAGACCGCTACCTTCCCGCACTTCAAGCGAGCGGCGCCCATCGTCGGTTGACGAGACGGCGCCCCGCGAGGCGCACCGCCCGGTCCGAAGTGGCCGGCCGCCGTCGCAGCGCCTCCCCGTTCCGAAACCCCGTCCGACCCGGCCGTCTCCCGGCCGTCCCGCCCCGAGCGCTTAAGCGCGCGCACCCCGAAGAAGCCCCCTCATGCATCTGTCCGATCTCAAGGCCAAGCACGTCTCCGAACTCGTCGACCTCGCCAACGCGATGGAGATCGACGGCGCCAACCGCCTCCGCAAGCACGACCTGATCTTCACGATGCTGAAGATGCAGGCCAAGAAAGGCGAGAGCATCTTCGGCGGCGGCGTCCTCGAAGTCCTCCCCGACGGCTTCGGTTTCCTGCGCTCGCCCGACACGAGCTACCTCGCCGGCACCGACGACATCTACATCTCGCCGTCGCAGATCCGCCGCTTCAACCTGCACACCGGCGACACGATCGAAGGCGAGATCCGCACGCCCAAGGACGGCGAGCGCTATTTCGCGCTGGTCAAGGTCGACAAGGTCAACGGCGAGCCGCCCGAGGCGTCGAAGAACAAGATCCTGTTCGAGAACCTCACGCCGCTATTTCCCGACGAGCCGATGGTCCTCGAGCGCGACATCAAGGCCGAGGAGAACATCACCGGCCGCGTCATCGACATCGTGGCGCCGATCGGCAAGGGACAGCGCGGCCTGCTGGTGTCGAGCCCGAAATCGGGCAAGACCGTGATGCTGCAGCACATCGCGCACTCGATCGCCGCCAACCACCCCGAGTGCGTGCTGATCGTGCTCCTGATCGACGAGCGCCCCGAGGAAGTGACCGAGATGCAGCGCACCGTGCGCGGCGAGGTCGTGGCCTCGACGTTCGACGAGCCGGCGACGCGCCACGTGCAGGTCGCCGAGATGGTGATCGAGAAGGCGAAGCGCCTGGTCGAGCACAAGAAGGACGTGGTGATCCTGCTCGACTCCATCACGCGCCTCGCGCGCGCCTACAACACCGTCGTGCCGGCGTCCGGCAAGGTGCTGACCGGCGGCG
>DASTCK010000251.1:0-3565 GCA_035711225.1 Casimicrobiaceae bacterium | reverse complement strand
TCGATCGGCGACGGCAGACCGGCGACGTCGGCACTCCTGAACACACCGATGGGCGTCGCAGTCGGCCCTGACGACACGATCTACATCGCCGACACCGGCCACCTGCGCGTGCGCCAGGTGACGCCGGACGGAATCATCACGACCGTCGCGGGCAACGGGAGGCGCCTGCAGGTGAACGCGGTCGGCAGCGCGACGCCGCCACCGTAGGCAGCGGCTGCGCCTCGCGCGGCGCCGTTGCGGCGGCGCGCACCGGTCACGCGCGACCCGCGACGCCAAGCGGGTCGCGCCCATCGGCTGCTACGATGCCCGGGAAGGCCGCGCGTGCGGTCGCCGCCTCGACCGCCGATGCCCGCGATCCTGTTGTGGAACGACGACTGGAACCTCGCTGGTCCTCCGCGTACGCTCGGCGAGGGAAGCTGGGAGATCGTTCGCGACCGGCGCAGCGCCGCGCTCGCCGACGCGATCGTCTTCCACATCCCGACGCTCGACGCCGCGTCGCTGCCCGACGGGCGGCGCCCGGGGCAGCGGTGGGTCGCGTGGTCGATGGAGAGCGAGGCCAACTACCCGGAGCTCGGCGACCCCGCCTTCATGGCGCCGTTCGACCTCACGATGACCTATCGACGCGACGCGGACGTGTGGGTGCCCTACCTGCCGTCGCTCGACGACCTGCGGCGACCGCCTGAAGCCAAGATCGAAGCGGCGCCCGCGGTGTACATCGCATCCAACCAGCGCGACCGCAGCGGCCGCGACGCCTACGTCGGCGAGCTGATGCGCCACCTGGCGGTCGATGCGTACGGCGCGTGCCGGCGCAACCGCACCCTCGAGAACGACGACGGTCGGGGCGCCAAGCTGCGCACCATCGCCCGCTACCGTTTCACGCTCGCGTTCGAGAACTCGATCGCGAAGGACTACGTGACCGAGAAGTTCTACGACGCGCTGGTCGCGGGTTCGGTGCCCGTGGTGCTGGGCGCGCCGAACACGCGCGATTTCGCGCCGGCGGACCGCTGCTACATCGACACCTCGGACTTCGACGGGCCCGCCGCGCTGGCCGCCTACCTCGAGGGGCTGGTCGAGGACGAGAGCGCCTACGCGGCCCACCTCGCGTGGAAGCGCGCCGGGGTGGGGCAAGCCTTCCTCGCGATGCTCGACATCGCGGGCGTCGATCCCTGGGTCCGGCTCGCGCGACGGCTCACAGCGACCTGACGAGCGCCGGCAGGTTGCGCACGTCGATCGTGCGCGCGCGCTCGGCGATCTCGCCGCCGTAGCGCTGCACCAGCTGCTGACCCTGGTCGAGCAGCGGCGCGAACGCCGCCTTGAGCTTCGCCGCGTCCAACGTGCGACCGCTGCCGTAGTACTGCTTCGCGAGCTGGCCCAGCGCCCAGGTCGTGGCGAACGACAGGCCCGAGCTCGCCGCCTGGTGGCCGGCCGCCCGCCCGATGCCGCCCAGCACCGAACCGAGCAGCCCGCCCAGGAGCTTGCGGCCGAACTGCTCCAGGTACTGGCCGGCGAGGCCGACCCCCAGCGTGGCGATGAACTCCTTGATGTGGCCCTGGTCGAGCTCGTAGCCGTACGCCTGTCCGATCCGGTAGACCAGCCGCACCTGCAGCGGCAGGATCGCCATCGACGCGAGCGTCTCGGGCAGGAGCTCGAGCGCCGCGTTGGTGATCGACGCGCCGACGATCCGGCGATCGAGGTCGGCGGCGTCCGGCATCACGTGACCGCTCGCCGGCGCAGCGGTCCCCGGCGCGGCGACTGCCGCCGTGGCGATGGCATCGGCGTCCGCCACGACCTTCGCCGCGGCCTCGGCGGGCAGCCCGAGCGCCGACGCGAGCTCGCGCAGGAAGGCGCCCTCGGCCGCGTTGTGCACGCCATCGGCATCGACGACGGCGACGGCGAGCTCGTAGGCGTAGCGCCGGGTGTCGAGCGCGGAGAGCGGCCGCACCGCAGCGGCGAGCGAGGGACGGTCGACGGCGTCGGGCCGGTCGAAGACCGCCAGATCCACGCGACCGCCGCCGAGGCGCGCGGCGACCTCCCTGAGCTGCGCGCGCTCGCGCTCGTCGCGCGTGCCGTCGGCGAGCGCGGCGAGCGTGGCGATCGTGAGGAGGCCGTTCAGCTCGGCGTCGGTGGGAGGCGTCGGCGGGGAGGAGGTCATGGCGCGTGCCCGGAAACGGAAAACCGCATGCTACGCCGCGCCGCGCCTCATGCCGCCAGCATCGCTTCCCAGAAGGAAGGCGCGCGCGACGGGAACGTCACCCTGACGTTGTCGCCCGCATCGGCGACGTCGAGCCCGGGCGCTCGCCGTCGCAGCAGCGTGAGCATCGCCTCGTTGTCGCGCATCACGAGCCCGGTCAGCCGGTCGATGCCGCGTTCCCGCGCCGCCGCCGAGATGCGCGCGAGCATGCGCCGGCCGAGCCCCGCTCCCTGCCAATGATCGACGACCAGGAGCGCGATTTCCGCGGTGCTGGCGTCGCCGGCCACGCGGGCGAACCGCGCGACCGCCGCGCCTTCCGGGCCCTCGGGGCCGGTCCCGACCGCCCCCAGCGCGTAGCGGTGCCACCCGTCGAGGCGCGTCATGTCGTCGAGCTCGCGCTCGGAGAAGCGACGCCGCACCGTGAAGAACCGTCGGCGGCTCGACTCGGGCGACACGCGCTCGATGGCGCGGGCGATCAGCGGCTTCGCCTCGGGCGTCACCGGCAGGATCGTGACGGCGCGGCCGTCGTCGAGCTCCACGTGCTCGCTCGCCGCCCGCAGGCGCCGGAAGGCGGAGAAGAGTCCTTCGTCCATCGTGCACCTCCGATCCGGGATCGAGGGGCCCCGGGTGCCTTGACAACCTATGACACGAATAATATTATAGCCATCATGGCACGTTACCCGGCGGAGCACAAGAGGGAGACGCGACAGCGGATCCTGGCGGCGTCCGACGCGTTGATGAAGGATCGCGGGGTCGAGGCGGCGAGCGTCGACGCGGTCATGCGCGGCGCCGGCCTCACCGTCGGCGGCTTCTACGCGCACTTCGCGTCGAAGGAGGATCTCGCGGCCGAGACGCTGCTCTATGGCCTCGAGCAGAGCTTCGAGCGCATGATCCGCGCGCTCGCCGGCAGGCGCGGCGACCCGTGGGTGCGGGCGATGATCCGCGCCTACCTGGCGCAGGCGGACGATCCCGATCTCGCGCACGCCTGCCCGATGACGCTGCTGCTCGCCGACGTCGCCCGCGACGACGACGCGCGCAAGCGTCGCTTCGCCGACGCGACGCGCCGGATGCTCGACCGGGTGGTCGAGCATTTCCCCGCCCGCGACGGCCTGACGCCGCGCGAGACGGCGCTCGCGACCTATGCGGCGCTGGTCGGCGCCGTCGGTCTCGCGCGAACGACCCCGTCGCCGACCGCCCGCCACGCGATCATGCGCGCCTGCGAGACGATGCTCGTGCGCTGGCTCGGTCTCGACGTCGGCGATGCGACGGCGGCGCGGTCCGGCGAGGCGCGGCCCCGGCCCGCGGAACATCCCCGTCGATCGCGGCGCACGCGCTGAGCGCGACGAGCGCCGTCCCGCCGAACGGCGGATCGCG
>DASTCK010000250.1:0-8816 GCA_035711225.1 Casimicrobiaceae bacterium | reverse complement strand
CGTCCCGGGGGGCGATCGCGACCGCCTCGGCATAGCGATCCCGGGCGCGCTCCGGGTCGCCCGCGATGAGCTCCGCCTCGCCTGCGGTGGCGAGGTCCCACGCGCCGCCGGCGCCGGTGCGGGCAAGGTCGTTCAGCACCTGCGAGGCGAGCGCACGCGCGCGCTCGCGCTCGCCGAGCACGAGCGAGAGCGTCGCCGCGTTGATGCCGGGGTAGGGATCGTGCGCGAGCGCGTAGGCGGCGAGGTACTCGTCGCGCGCGCGGCGTGCGAGCGTCGCGACGGCCTGCGCGTCGCGCGCGCGGTGCACGCCGTCCTTCCAGAGGCGCCCCCGCAGGCTGCGCAGCTCGACCAGCAGCGCGGGCGGCGGCGCGAGCGCGAGCGCGCGGTCGATCAGCGCGTGCGCCTCGCGCGCCGCGCCCGCGCGGGCGTGCGCGAGCGCGCCCTGCCACAGCAGCGCCGCGTCGTCGGGATGGCGCGCGACGGCCGTGCGGAACGCGTCGCAGGCGTCCCAGGGCGCGCCCTGTTCGAGGTGCCGGCGGATGGCGTCTCGCGCCCGCGCCGCCTCGGTCGCCGCCGCACCGTCGCCGATCGGCTCCATGCGCGCGTCGAAACGCTAGCGCGCGCGGGCGCGCTCCTCGGCGATCTGCGCGCGCAGCCAGGCGACCGAGGGGGTTCGCGCCTGCTCGGCGGGCAGGCGTTCCAGCAGCCCCGCAGCCTCCGCGAGCTGCGCAGGACGGTCGCCCATTCCGGCGATCGCGGCCGCGTAGAGCACGAACGCGTGCTCCTCGCGCTGGCTCGGGTCGTCGCGCTTGAGCGAAGCGAGCTTGCGCTGGTAGGCGAGCGGTTGCGCGAGCGTGGCCTGGGCCTCCGCCGTGCGGCCGAGCTTCGCCTGCGCCGCACCGGCGATCGAGCGCTCGCCCATCTCGGTGCGCACCTCCTCGGCGGCCTCGGCCGGCAGCGACTTGCGCAGCTCGGCGACGCGCGTCATCCAGCGGTCGGCGGTCGCGTAGTCTCGCAGCGCGAAGGCGGACCTCGCGGCCGACGTGTAGCCCCAGATGAGCCATTGCGCGTGATCCTGGCGGTCGCCTTCGCTTGCAGGCGTCATGCGTTCGAGCCTGGCGGCGAAGCTGCGTGCGCTCTCGACGCTGCGGCCCCAGTCGCCTGCCGCCTCGTAGGCGAGCGTGTGCCAGAACTCGCCGAGCGCCGGGGTCACCGCGCGCCGGTAGCCGCCCGCCGGCAGGTTCGGCTCGATCCATGCACGGGCCTTCGCTCCCTGGTCGAGCGCCTGCTCGGCTTCGCGGGGGTGGCCGCGAAGCGATTCGATGATCGCGAGGCGGCCGGCATGGATCGACATGCCGCCCTTGAGCATCACGTTCGGCGGCCCCTCGGCGTCGAGCTCGAGGGCCTCGCGGTGGTTCTGCGCGGCGTCGGCGAGCCGCCCCGCCGCCTGCAGCGCGAACCCGCGCAACAGGTAGGCGACCGACAGGTTGCTCCACGAGATGGCGTTGCCGGGGTCGAGGCGCACGAACTCGCGCCACGACTTCGCGGTGAGCGTCGCCATCTCGACGGCCTCGGCGAGCCGGAGGTCGTCCATCATCTGCCGCGAGAGCGGCGACGTGGCTAGCGCCTGCGCGCGCAACGCCTGCATGTGGCCCGGGCGCTTGTCGAGCACGCGCTGGGCCACGGCGAGGGCCTCCTTCCCGACCTGGTAGGCCTCCTCGCCGCGTCCGGCCGCCACCCGGGTCTGCACCTGCCACGACGACGCTTCGGCGTAGCCCGCGGCGGCCGCGAGGTCGCCGAGCGACAGGTCGTCGATGCTGCGGTACGCGGCGCGCGAGGCCTCGAGCGTTGCGGAGGCCTCGTCGTAGCGTCGCGTGCGCATCTGCAGGAAGCCGTGCAGGTTCAGCACCTCGCCCAGCGTGCGGCGCAGCGAGACCGATGCGCCGGGCGCGCTCGCCACAGGCCGGATCGCCTCGACGGCGCTCGTGGACAGCTCCAGCGCACGGTCCTCCTGGTCCACGCTGGACGCGAGCCGCGCCTGGATGCTGCGTCCGAGCGCAAGCCCGATCGCGGTCAGCTCGGACCGGTCGCCCTGCTCGCGCAGGCGCGCCAGGACGCCGACCGCCTCGTCGATCGCCTTGTTGCCCTCGTCGAGGCGTGCCTGCGTGCGGAGCGCCGCGCCATAGCGCACCAGCGCCAGCGCCCGGTTGCGCTCGGTCTGAGGCGTGCGCAGCGCCTCGGGCAGGCCGTTGTAGTAGTCGAGCGCGCGCTTCGCGAGCCCGGCGACGATGTCCAGGCGCCCCACCGGCGCAAGCTCGAGCTGGAAGTCGTCGAGCAGGTAGGTGACGAGCTTCTCGGATTCGCCGCGCGCCGACTCCGCCATCAGTCGGGTCTGGTCCGCCGTCGCCTCGGCCTCCTGCGCGCGCTTCGTCGAGACCCATCCGAACACGGCGCCCGCGACCGCGACGACCGCCAGCAGCGCGCACGCGGTGGCGATCTTTCGGGCGCGCACCAGCGCTGCGCGCGTGGCCTGCTCGCGCTCGCGCTGCGCGGCGAGCTGGCGCTCCGCGGCATCGCGCGCCTCGCGCTCGAGGCGGAGGTCGCGGCTGGCCCTGACGACGCCGCACAGGACGTCGTGCGTGAGCTCGACGCGGCGAACGTCGAGCCGCTCCTCGATGCGCAGCAGGCGCCGGTCGACGAGGCGGGCGAGCGTGCCGGGCGGCGCGCCGGCGGCCGCGAACAGCTTCTGCAACCGCTCCTCGGCGATGCTCTCGCGGTGGCCCGATTCGGTGAGCAGGTGCTCCTCGATCACGTGGCGCACGCCGGGCGGCTCACCCTCGAGCGCGCGCTCGTAGAACTCGGACAGGATGGTGTCCCGCGACCCGGCCAGCACCGCCGCCGAGATTTCGTCGTGGCCTTGCGCGATCCGCGCGTTGTTGAGCTCGCGGCAGATGAGCGACAGGAGCGACGGCTCGACTTCGGCGTTCGGGATTTCCGCGCCGCCGGCGACGAAGCGCACGATCGCGGCCGCGACTTCCTCCGAGACGAGCTTGCCGCCCGGCTTGGTCACCGCCGCGAGCGCCTGCGACCCGGTCATGCGCGCGAGCCGCATCCGGTTCTGGGTGATCGACGGCATCTGCCCCTTGAGGGCCTCGAGGTGGGCGAGGTAGTCCTCGCGCAGCGCGATCAGGATCCGGTAGTCGGCGCGCGCGAAATCGAACCTCTCGGCGGCGGCCTCGTCGCGCTCGATGCGCTGCTCGAGCGCGCGCGGCGGGCGGTTCTCGACCAGGTCGGCGAGCTCCTCGACGAACTCGGCCGCGCGCCGGCGCCCGGACTCGTCGCCCTGCGCGAGCGTGAAGATCTCCTCGAACTGGTCGAAGATCAGCAGCGGGATCAGCTTGCGGCCGGCGGCATCGTGCAGAACGTCGTCGCGGTGGTGCAGGAACTCCCACAGCGACTCGCCGCTCTCGGCGACGCCGGCCTGCGTCCAGGCGCCCGTCGACTGCGTCGCGCGGAAGATCGCGGCCTTGATCTGCTCGGCGGGCGGCGGCGATTCGCGCGAGTAGTCGAGGCGCACGTAGACCGGGCAGTAGCCCTCGGGCCGCAGGCGCGGCACGATGCCCGCGCGCAGGATCGAGGTCTTGCCGAGCCCCGACTGGCCGAACAGGATCGTGAGCGGCTTGCGCTGGACGCGCCGCGCGAGCTCGGCGACCTCGTCCTCGCGGCCGTAGAAGTAGCCCCGCGTCTCCTCGCTGAACGACGAGAGGCCGAGCCACGGGTGCTGCGGGTCGACCTCCGGCGTGCCGGCCGGGCGCGGGGACGAGGCGTCCGGGCTCATCGCGGGGTCGCGTGGCGGCGTCGCGCACTCATGCGCTGCGGGAGGCGACCAGGTCGGCGAGACGGCGCGCGAACGCCGGCGTCAGCTCGCCGCCCGGCAGGCGCGTGAAATGCACCGAGCGGAACTTGTCGGGCACGCTGGCCCGCGACGCGTCGGTGTCGTCGATGCACACCGGCAGCACGAACACCGCGTCGTCCGCCATGTTGCGCGTGCGGTCGATCGCGTAGCTCCACTCGCGCCGGAAGTACCCCTCGTGCCGGCGCTCCGTCGCCGCCGAGACGACGGGCAGGAACGCCGCGCAGCGCGCGATGTTGCGCTGGATCTTGCGGTCGTAGTCGTCGCCGCCCTCGAGCCGCTCGACGTCGAACCACGCCTTGATGCCGGCGGCGTCGAGCCCCGCCTTGAGCCGCTGCACGGCCGGGAGGTCCTCGCGCGCGTAGCTCACGAACACCGCGCGGTCGGGCATCTCGCGCTCGGGCGGGACGAAGCGCGGTGCCGCGGCCGGCAACGGAACGACCTGTCCGGCGCCGCGCCGCGCGGTCCAGCGCCGGTGCAGCTCGTCGACGAACTTCTCGGCGCCGCTGTAGACGCGCGTGCGCACGCTGACCTGCTGCAGGAAGCCCATCAGCCGGCCGTCGCCGAGCGAATGGCTGTCGGCCAGCACCTCGCCGACGTCGCGTGGGTCGGAAAGGCGATGGCGCTTGGCCATGCGAAGGAACCAGCGCGCGAGCCAGTTGGTGAACGACGAGCCGATGAACAGCAGGTGGTTGTGCTCGAGCTCGTGGAAGAGCTTCTCGGGCGTCAGGTGCTCGCTCTGCAGCGCGCACAGGAACTCGAGCGTGTCCTCGTCGGAGATCACGTAGGTCGGCGACGCCGACAGCCGGCCGAGCAGGTGGTAGACGACCGGGCGCTGCAGGCGGTCGCGCTCGCTCGGGAGGTCGGCGACGCGGTTGGGCGCGTACGCGACGACGTCCGCCGACTGGGCGCCCGCGTAGCGCTCCTGGTTGATCGCCTGCTCCAGCAGGCCGTCGAACGTGGTCGTGACGTAGAGGTCGAAGTCGGTGATCTGCGCGAGCTGGCGAAGCGCTCGCGGCGGCGTGAACGTCGCGTCGCGCATCACGCTGCGCACGCGGGTGTAGGCCTCCTCGCGGCGACCGCGCGAGGCCAGGTACCAGCACACGACGTCGTTCAGCGTCGCCGGCTGCGGCAGCTGCGCGGTGTCGACGCCGAGCTTGCCGGCGAGCTTCTCGGCGACCCAGTCGTAGAGGAGCCGCGGGCCCGACTCGGTCTCGACCTCGAGGAGCTCGGGCCCGATGATCGGGATCACGCGCCGCTCGTCGACGAAGTTGAGGAGGTCCTCCCAGGCGTCCTCGTCCAGCGTGGCGGGCGCGGGCAACCAGGCGACGGCGCTCATCGGGACAGGTTCCTTCGGCGCGGCATCCGGGAGCGGGCCCCTGCCCGCTCCCCAGTGCGGGCGCGGCAAGTGTCCCTTGGCCCCTGCGCCGGGTCAATCGGCTGGCGCCCGGGGGCGCGATGGGGAGCGATGCCGTGTGGCGGCGATCCCACAGGCGGGACGGCCGCCCGCCGTCTCACCATCGCTCATGTTGATCTTCCGCGACGCAGCGCCCGGCTCCGACGCCCGCCGGCCGTCGCGACGAGGCGTCGCTCACGAGCGGCGCCGCAGGCAGTCGAGGTAGACGACGGCGTCCGGCCCGGTGCCCAGGCGTTGCGCCTGCCACATCGTCTCGCCCAGGCACTCGACCACCGCGTGCAGGGCGTCGTGCTCGTCGCCGCGCGCGCCGCGCAACCGCTCGAACTCGGCGCGGATGCCGGGCGGCTGGTCGATCGCGAGCTGCTCGGCGACCGCGAGGTGCAGCGACAGGTGCAGGAACGGGTTCACCGCGCCACCGTCGGGCGTCCAGTCGCGCTCGACGCTGCGCTCGCCGTCGTCGAGCAGCGCGTGGTACTCCGGGTGCATCGCGACCAGCGACGCGACGATGCGTTCGAGGTCGGACAGCGGCGCGCCGGCCCGGAACTTCGCCCAGGCGTCGACGATGAACCGGCGGGCCTCGTCGCGCGAGGGCGTGAACATCAGCGCGCGCGGCCGCGCCGCGACCCGGCGCGGGACGTCTTGGCCATCGGCTGGACGCCCCGCGGTCGCGCGGGGCCGCGGGCGCGCGACGGCGGCAGGACCTTGCGCTCGGCGGTCACCGCGCGCGGCGCGGCGGGGAGGTTCTTCTGCCGGTACTCGCAGAGGTCGAGGATCGCGCACTCCGCGCATTTCGGCGCGCGCGCGAGGCAGACGTAGCGGCCGTGCAGGATCAGCCAGTGGTGCGCGTTCAGCTTGAACTCGTCGGGCGTCGTGCGCTCGAGCTTGCGCTCGACCTCGGCGACGTCCTTGCCCGGCGCGAGCCCCGTCCGGTTCGCGACGCGGAAGATGTGCGTGTCGACGGCGATCACCGGCTGGCCGAACGCGGTGTTCAGGATCACGTTCGCGGTCTTGCGCCCCACGCCGGGCAGCGCCTCGAGCGCCTCGCGAGCGCGCGGCACCTCGCCGCCGTGCTCGCGCAGCAGGATCTCGGAGAGCCCGACCACCGCCTTCGCCTTGTTGCGGAACAGGCCGAGCGACGCGATGTAAGGCGTCAGCCCCTCTATGCCGAGCTTCGCGATCGCGGCGGGCGTGTTCGCCACCGGGAACAGCCGGGCGGTGCACTTGTTCACGCCCTTGTCGGTCGACTGGGCGGACAGCACGACGGCGACCAGCAGCTCGAACGGCGTCATGTGCGCGAGCTCGGTCGTCGGCGCCGGATTCGCCTCGCGGAGGCGCTCGAAGATCGCGGCTCGCTTCGCGTCGTTCATCGGTTGTCCGGAAGGGGAAGGTGAGACGGTGAGCGCGCGGTCGTCACGCGACGTCCGCCGCGCGAGCGCGGCGCGCGCGAGCCCGTTCGACCGCGGCGGCGACGGTGGCGAGACGGCGCGCGCGCTCGCCGTCGTCCGCGACTTCGCCGCCGGCGCGACGATCGGCGATGCGCTCGCCTCGGGCGAGGCGCCGTTCGCGCTCGCGGTGGCGATCGCGCGCGAGCGCCGCGTCGGCCTCGCTCCACGGCGTCGCCGCGGGCCGCATTCCGATGCAGTCGACCGGACAGGGCGCGACGCACAGCTCGCAGCCGCTGCACCAGGCGTCCAGCACCGCGTGCATGCGCCTGGGCGCGCCGACGATCGCATCGACCGGGCACACCTGCAGGCAGATCGTGCAGCCGATGCAGCGCGCCTCGTCGACGACCGCGATCGCATGCGCCATCGGGCCGCCGCAGTCGGGATCCAGCGGCAGCGCCGTCGTGCCGGTCAGGGCCGCGAGCGCGTCGATCGTCGTCGCGCCGCCGGGCGGACAGCGGTTGATCGGCGCGCCGTCGCGCGCGATGGCGCCCGCATAGGCGGCGCAGTCCCGGTAGCCGCAGCGCGTGCACTGCGTCTGCGGCAGCAGCGCGTCGATGGCGGCGGCGGAGGGCGATCCCATCGGCGGATTCTAGCCTTGCCGGGGAGCGCCGCGGCGTCGCGCTTTGCTAGACTGCGGCGGCCCGCCGCGCGCCACGTTCCGCGGCCGGGATTCGTGCGTGACCGCACCGCAGACGACCTCCGGCGCCCCGGCGCTCACCGCGCCGCTCGCGCGGGGCATCCGCGCGCGCTTCGCGTGGACGATGTTCCGCGCGTCGGGCTGGCGTGTCGTCCTGGCGACGCCCGTGCCGCCGAAGTGCGTGATCGTGTTCTATCCGCACACGTCGAACTGGGACTTCGCGGTGGGGCTCGCGGCCAAGTGGATCGTCGGGATCGACTTTCGCTGGGTCGGCAAGGACTCGATGTTCGCGACGCCGCTCGCGCCGCTGTTCCGGCGCTGGGGCGGCATCCCGGTCAACCGGCGCGTCAGCACCGGCTTCGTCGGCCAGATGCTCGACGCGCTCGCCCGCCACGACGACTTCCGGCTCGTCATCGCGCCGGAGGGCACGCGCTCGCCCGCGACCCACTGGAAGAGCGGTTTCTGGCATCTCGCGCGCGCGGCGCGCGTCCCCGTCGGCCTCGCCTTCATCGACTACGCGTCGCGCGAGATCGGCGTCGGCGCGTGGATCGACACGACGGACGACGCGCACGCCGACGTCGCGCGCATGGCCGCGTTCTACGCGCGCTTCACCGCCCGTCGCCCCGAGAACGCCGGGCCGGTGCGGCTGCGGAACTAGCCACCGCCGGGACCTGGTTGCGAGCCGGGTACGCAACCCGGTTCCGGACTTGCTTCGCCGGCGGGGTTCCGCCGCCGGAGGATCACGGCTTGCGGATCTTGTAGTCGGCGGGGACGCGGAACAACTCGGGCGGCGGCTCGCCGCGCTTGAGGTTCGCGAGCCGGTAGATCGTGTCACCGGTCCGCGGGTCGCTGTTCTTCGCGTAGACGACGACGTGCAGCTCGGGCGAGAACCAGCGCTCGCTGGTGATCACGATCGGCTTCTCGTTGCCGATCTCGCCGGCGGGAATCGTGTGCGTCGTCATCGTGCCGTCGGCCTTGACGCCCTCGAACTCTCGCGTGCCGATCGACCGGGTCTCGCCCTTGCCGCGCGGCAGGAGCGGCAGCGCGAACGGGGGCAGCGGCGTGTCGTGCATGGGGCCGTCGCGACCCACGCGCACCACCTCGACGCGCACGTCCTCGATCTCCCTGCCGTCCTCGGACGATCGCTTGACGACGACCCGACCGGGTGTCACCTCGATGTCCTTGCCGTCGCCGCTGCGCTTGACGATCACGCGCTCGGCCGTCGCGCGTGGTGCGACGCCGGGCGGCACCGGCGGGGGCGGGGACATCGCGCCGCTTCCCTGCGGGACCGGCGGCACCGGGGGCGCCGGCGGGATCGCCATCGGCGCGATGGCCGGAGGCGGCGTGGGCGCCGCCGGCGGGGGCGGGGGCATCAACGAAGGCGCGCGCGGGATCCGCACCGCG
>DASTCK010000249.1:0-12029 GCA_035711225.1 Casimicrobiaceae bacterium | reverse complement strand
GGTCAGCCGTATTACGTGATGGAGGACCTCGATGGCCTGACGCTGTCGGAGCTCGTCGCCTCTTCCGGCGCCGTGCCGCCCGGCCGCGCGATCCATATCCTGCGGCAGGTCTGCGCGGCGCTGCGCGAGGCGCACCTGCGCGGCCTGGTGCACCGCGACGTGAAGCCCGACAACGTGATGCTGTGCCGCCGCGGCGAGGACGACGTCGTCAAGCTGCTCGACTTCGGGCTGGTCAAGAACCTCGAGCGCGAGCAGACGCGCGACATCACCAAGCAGCTCCGCGTCCTCGGCACGCCGCGCTACATGGCGCCGGAGCGCATCGTCAACCCGGCCGACGTCGACGCGCGCTCGGACATCTACGCGTGGGGCGCGGTGGCCTATTACCTGCTCACCGGCAAGCCGCTCTTCGACGGCGAGAACGACCTCGACCTGTCGAACGAGGCGCTGCACCGCGTAGCGCCGCGCGTGTCGGCGAGCGAGCCCGGCGTCCCGGAGGCCCTCGACAGCCTCGTCGCCGCGTGCCTCGAGAAGGACCGCGCGCGCCGGCCGCAGAGCGCGGACGCCGTCATCGAGGCGCTCGACCGCGTGGCGAGCCGCCTCTCGTGGACGCCGTCGGACGCGTCGGCCTGGTGGGCGGCGTTTCGCGAGCAGCGTCGCATCGCGACCGCCGCGGTCGAGGCGGCGCGCGCCTCCGCGCTGGGGTGAGGCGAACCCCGGGGTGTCAGGCACGTGCCTGACACCCGGCGGGCGATTCATCGCGCGCCGGCGGACCGAAGGATCGCGACCATTTCGCCGTAGCCGCGCGCGGAGGCGAGCGCGAGCGGCGTGGTGCCCGAGCGGTCGCCGAGGTTCACGTTGGCGCCCGCGTCGACCAGCGCCTTCAGCGTCGCGACGTGGCGCGGGCCGCCGTCGCCCAGCACGATCGACTCGATCAGCGCGGTCCAGCCCAGGTTGTTGACGTGGTCGAGCGGAGCGCCCGCGCGGATCAGCTCGCGCACGACCGCGTCGTGGCCGAGGTGCGCCGCGGCGATCAGCGCCGTGCCGTCGTAGCGGCTGGTGACGTTCCTCGCGCTGCCGCCCAGCGCGAGGGCGACCCTGAGCGTCTCGACGTCGTCGGCGACCGCGGCGATGGTCACGATGTCGTAACGATCGTTCTCGAAGGCGTTGGGGTTGGCGCCCGCGGCCACCAGCGCGCGCATCGCGTCGTGCTTGCGGGCGTAGGCGGCCACGTGCAGCGGCGTGCGGCCGTGGCCGTCGCGCGCGTCGGCCGCGGTGCGGCCCGCTGCGCGGATCGCGGCGACGTCGCCGGTGAGCGCGGCGGCGAACAGGCCGGTGTAGGCCGAACGCTCGGCGGACGAGGGCGGGACCTGCGCCGCTGCGGGAGCGACGACGAGGAGCGCGACCGCCATGCCGAGCGCGCGCACAGAGGTGCGACGAGGGGAGGCAAATGGGCTCATCGCGCGCATTGTGTCATGCGCGCTTCGCAGGAGCGCGATCGACGATGGCGCCTCGCCGGCTTTGTCGCTAGACTCGCGCCTCGTCTCGCCAGGACCTCGATGAGCGACCGATTCGACGACCCGATGCGCGCCCCGAAGCGGCGGCGCGCGGGGTTGCACGCTCCGGTGCATGCCGTCGTCGTCGGCCTCGGCCTCGCGGCCGGCCCGGTCGCCGCGCAGCCGCTCCCGCCGGTGATCGCGCGGCCCGACAGCTACACGATCAAGCCCGATCTTCCCGCGGTGCTGCCGGTGCTCGGCAACGACACGTTCCCGAACGCCGCGCCGCTGGCGTTCTTCGGGCTGACGAAGCCTTTGCACGGCAACGTGGTCGCCCAGGCGGGCATGCTCGTCTACACCCCGGCAGCCGGCTTCACCGGCACCGACACGTTCCGCTATTGCATCGACGTGCGGTTCGTCGGCAACAGCTGCGCAACGGTGTCGATGCTGGTGCCGGCGCCCGAGGTGCCTGTCCCCGCGGTGGCGCCGCTCGCGCTCGCGGGGCTCTCCGGCGTGCTCGGCTGGCTCGGTGCGCGAGCCCGCCGTCGCCGCTGACGCGACGGCCTTGGCCGCGGGCCTCCTCTACCACTCGTTCGTCGAGCCTTCCGGCTACGGCCTCGCGGGGATCGCGTACGTCCGCGCGCTCGTGAACGCCGGCGTGCCGGTGCGCTGGGTGCCGGTGCGGCGCGTCGGCGAGGACGTTCGGCCGGCGCTTCCCGGCGAGACGGTGTCGCTGTCGCTCTCGGCCACCGACGACCAGTCGCTTTCGGACCTCCCGGCCCTGCTCGCCGCCACGTGCCGGCCGATCGCGATCGACACCGTGATCGCGCACACGGTGCCCGAGCATTGGCCCACGCTGTTCCAGCCCGGCCTGCGCAACGTAGGCATGACGGTGTGGGAGACCGACCGGCTCCCCGCGCACTGGCGCCCGCTGCTCGAGCGCGCCGACGACGTCGTCGTGCCGTGCACGCACAACCGGGACGTCTTCGTCGCCAGCGGGATGGCCGCGCCGGTGCACGTCGTCCCGCACGTGCGCCGCCATGCGTGGAACGCGTTCACGCCCGACGAGATCGCCTCGGCGCGCACGCGCTTCGCGCTCGACGAGGCGCGCTTCGTGTTCTACACGATCAACGCCTGGGACCCGCGCAAGGCGCTGCCGCGATTGCTCCGGGCGTTCGTGCACGCGTTCTCGGCCGACGACGGCGTCGCGCTCGTCGTGAAGACCGGGGCGCTCGGCTTCGGAGCGCCGCCCGACTATGCCTCGGAAGCGACGCTCGCCCTCGCGCAGGCCGCCGTCGACGCCGCGACCGACGAGGTCGACCGCGATGCGCCGACGATCTGCATGCTTCCCTACGAGCTCACCGGGCGAGGCGTCGACCTCGTGCACGAGCTCGGCGACGCCTACGTGTCGCTGACGCACGGCGAGGGCTGGGCGATCGGCATGTTCGACGCGGCGACGCGCGGCACGCCGGTGATCGCGACGGGCTGGGGCGGCCATCTCGATTACCTCGGCGACGTGTGGCCGGGCGCGGTGCCGTGGCGCTACGGCGCGGTGCCCGCGTGGCCGCCGCTGAAGCCGTCGTACTGGCCGTCGCAGCGCTGGGCCGTTCCCGACATGCCCGAGGCGATCCGCATGATGCGCGCGATCGTCGACGACGCGTCCGGGGCCCGCGCCGCCGCCGCGGCGATCGCCGAGCGCATCGCGAACCGCTACGCGGAGCCCCGCGTGGCGTCCGAGCTGATGGCGGCGCTCGCATGAGCGCGCGGCGCGATTTCCATTTCGTCTTCGGGCTGCGCCCGCAGGACGCACCGTTCCATCTCGCGCACTGGCTCGCGCTCGAGTCGTGCCGGCGCACGCAGGACGCCGACGCGATCCACCTGCACTGCCGCCACCTGCCGTGGGGCCCCTGGTGGGAGCGGATCGCGCCGCACCTCGACGTGCATCGCGTGGGCGCGGCGCCGCGCGGATTCGACGCATCGCGCTACGCGGAGAGCGACGAAGGCCGCCTCATCGCCGGGCGCGGCTGGGACTACGCGCACGAGGCGGATTTCCTGCGCCTCGAGATCCTCCACGACGCGGGAGGCGCCTATGCCGACATCGACACGCTGTTCGTCGCGCGTTATCCGGATGCGTGGTTCGCGCGCGAGTGCGTGATCGGCGAGGAGCCCGCGCTCAAGGGGGGCGACGGCCTGCTCCACCCGTCGCTGTGCAACGCGGTGATCCTCGCGCGGCCGCGCGCGGCGTTCGTCGCGCGCTGGATCGACGAGGCGCGCAGGTCGTTCGACGGCACCTGGAGCCGGCATTCCTGCGAGGCCGCGGCGCGCCTGTGGTCGGCCGCGCCCGACGACGTGCACGTCCTGCCGCAGCACGCGTTCTACCGGCACGGGCCCACGCGCGCGGGCATCGCCGCGCTGTTCGAGCAGCGCGACGATCGCCTGGAAGGCACCGCGAGCCTCCACCTGTGGGCGCACCTGTGGTGGGACGCGTCGCGCGAGGACTTCACGCGCTTCCATGCCGGGCGGTTCACACCCGGGTGGATCGCCGAGGGCGACACGACCGTCGCCGCGATCGCGCAGCGTTACCTGGCGTAGCACCGCTGTCTGGGGTCAGGTACCGGCCGGAAGCGGTCCGGGGATGCCGATCGGCTCGACGCCGCAGGGAACGACGACCGGCGGCAGGGGCGGGTCGTAGTCGCGGAGCCGTGCCCTCAGCACGTGCTCCCGCGCGAGGATGCGCGCCTCGGACAGGTGCTTCGCGGCCGCGGAAGCGAGGTGGTGCGGCTCGGGGAACGCGTTGGCGCCGTGGTAGGTGTAGACGTAGCTCCAGCCGGCGTCGCGCACGCGCGCGACCGTCGCGCCCGACGCCGCGATCTCGCGGCACAACGCCGTGTCCTCGCCGCGACGCGTGGCCGGGTAGCGAGGCATGCGGTCACGCCGGCCCATCAGTGTCCCCTGCACGAAATCGAGCGGGTAGGCCTCGCTCGACCAGTCCTCCCAGTACAGCGTGCCGTGCGCCGGGAACCAGTGGAGCTGGTCGGTCAGGAACGAGAAGGCGGCGCCGCCGGCCAGGAGCGCGGCCGCCTGGCGCGCGATCCGCTCGGGATGGTGGCGATCGTCGTCGTCCCACTGCACGACGAGCTCCCCGCGGGCGGAGGCGACCGCCCGGTTACGCAGCTCGCCCAGCGGGGTCCCATCCGCCTCGCGAACGATCGTCGCCGGGACGCCGGCGCGGTGTGCGAGCAACTGCACGGCGGCGTCGAACGACGCGTCGCCGTCGTGCACGACGACGAGCTCGCGCTCCGCGTGTGTCTGCCGAACGAGATCGCCGATCGAGGTGGCGAGCCGCGGCAGCGCGCCGAGGCGGGTGACGGTGAGGGCGCTGACGAGCACGGGAAGGAGAGGTGGCGGTCGGAAGGGATCGGTCGAGCATCGGGTCGCGCGGCCGCTTGCCGGACACGTCCGCACCAGGCCGACGACCGTGGGTGCCATTCCACCGCCGGCTGCCGCCTTCGCCCTTCGCGCTAGTATCCCGCCATGTCCGCCAGCGCGATTCTCACCTATCGCGGCGCCTCCGGCACGGAGCGCCGCGGGAACCTCGATGCGGTGCTGGCCTGGCTCGCGCGCACGCCCGACCTCGAGGTCGTCGTCGTCGAGCAGGACACGCATCCACGCCTGGTGCCCCCGCTCGTGCACGAGCGTGCGAGCGTCGTGTTCGCGTACAACGCCGGCCCGTTCAACAAGGCCTGGGGGCTCAACGTCGGCGCGCGTGCGTCGGGCGGCAGCGTCCTGCTGTTCGGCGACGCGGACGTGATCGTGCCGGGCGGCCTCGGCGACGCAGCGCGCCTGTGCGCCGGGCGCGCGCAGGTCGTGAAGCCGTATCGCGACCTGATCGATCTCACGTCCGAGGCGTCCGCGCGCGTGCGGGAGCTCGGCGCCGACGCGCTCGCGGGTCACGACGCCGCGCTCGCGCGCAACCGCGACGGCATCGGCGAGCGGCTGTCGCTGTGCGGCGGCTGGTTCGCAATTCGCCGCGACGCGTTCGCCGCGCTCGGCGGCTTCGACGAGCGCTTCGTCGGCTGGGGCGGCGAGGACGACGCGATGACGACGAAGGTCGAGCGCGTGCGGCTCGCCACCTTCGAGCTCGACGGCGGGCCTGCGCTGCACCTGTGGCACCCGCGCTCGGTGCCCGCGACGAGCGGGCACGCGCACTACGCGTCGAACCTCGCGCTGCTCGCGGACTACGCCGCGTACGACGACGACACGCTCGCGCGCCTGTTCGAGGTCCAGCGGCAGGGTTGCGGGCGGCGCGACAAGTACCGGCCGTGGCCGCGATGAGCGCCGACGCGATGCAGCCGGGCGCGGACGAGGCCGTCGACCTGATGGTCGCGACGCCGGCGTACGGCGGCATGGTCCACACCGACTACGCGATGACGCTGCTCGACCTCGCGCGCGAGGGCGTGCGCTTCACGCTGGTGACGATGGGCAACGAGAGCCTGATCACGCGGGCGCGCAACGCGCTGCTGTCGACGTTCCACGCGCACCGCCGCTACACGCACCTGTTGTTCCTCGACGCCGACGTGGGCCTCGCGTCGTCGTCGATCGTGCGGCTCCTCATGCACGGTCGCGACGTCGTCGCCGCGCCGGTCCCGCTCAAGGGACGCGGCGCGGACGGCCAGCGCAGGTTCAACATCGGGCTCGTGGTCGGCGAGGACGGCCCGTTGTCGCTGCACGAGCGCGTCGGGACCGCGGTGCTGCTGCTGTCGCGGCGCGCGGTCGACGCGCTCGTCGCCGACGCGAAGGCCGACGGCCGCGTGTACGAGAGGATGGCCACGCTCGCCGGCGACACGGCGACGCGGGTGCATTACGATGTGTTCCGCGTCGGGGTGGTGGACGGCGAGTACCTGTCGGAGGACTACTGGGCCTGCGACGCGCTGCGGCGCCTCGGGTTCGCGATCCACGTCGACCCGGCGATCGTCGTCCGCCACCACGGCACCGTGGCGGTCTGAACGAACGCCGCGCCGACGGGTCGAACGCTGCGGCGACCGCGAACGGGTCCTTCGGGGAGCACGTCATGAGCGACAACGAGGAATGGGCGTTCCCGCCCGAGTTCCAGCCCGACGCCGACGCGACCCGGTTCGACCTCGAGCGCGCGCTGTCGGCGGTGGTCTCGCTCGAGGCGGACGTCCCCGCCGACGCGTTCACCGCCGAGATCCTCGGCACCGAGCGCACGGGCAGCGCGGTGGTGATCCGCGAAGACGGCCTCGCGCTGACGATCGGCTACCTCGTCACCGAGGCGGTGAACGTCCGGCTGCGCACGCGCCAGGGCCGCTCCGTGGACGCGCATCCGATCGCGATCGACTTCCCGTCCGGCCTCGGCCTCGTCCAGCCGCTGGGGGACCTCGGCGTCCCGCTTCTGCCGCGCGGCAGCGCGAAGGGCCTCTCGCCCGGCGACGCGGTGACCGCGATCTCGCACGGCGGCCGCAAGCACGCGCTGGCCGCGCGGATCGTCGCGAAGCACGAGTTCGCGGGCTACTGGGAGTACCTGCTGGAGGACGCGCTGTTCACCGCGCCGCTGCACCCGGCGTGGAGCGGCGCCGCGCTGGTCGACATGCGCGGCCGCCTCGTGGGCATCGGCTCGCTGTTCGTGCAGCAGGCGATCGACGGCGACACGACGCGCGGCAACATGTTCGTGCCCGCCGAACTGATCGACCCGATCCTGCCCGACCTCCTGCGTCACGGGCGCCGCCAGGGGCCGCCGCGCCCGTGGCTCGGCGTCTACCTGCACGACGAGGACGGGCGCGTCGTCGTGCAGGACGTCGCGCCGCAGGGTCCCGCCGCGTCGGCGGGCCTGCAGCCCGGCGACCAGATCGCGGCGATCGCCGACCAGCCGGTCGTCCAGGTCGCGCACGCCTGGCGCGTGCTGTGGCGACAGGGAGCGGCCGGCGTGTCGGTGCCGATGACCGTCGTGCGCGACGGCCAGGCGCGCCGCGTGACGGTCGACACCGTCGACCGCGACGCGATGCTCGTCAGGCCGCGGCTCCAGTGACGTGAAGCCGGCGGGCGTGCGCGCGGCCGGTTTGCGCGAAGCCGGCGCGACCCGCGCGCAGGTGCGCCGCCAGGCGTGGGCGCTGGCGGCGGTCGCGGTGGCGCTGTTCGCGATGCTGCGGCTCGTGGTCGGGCCGCTGCCGCAATGGCCGGGCTACCACGACCTCGCCGACACGCGCAGCCTCGCGGGAATGCCGCGTGCCGGCGACGTGTTGACCAACCTCGCGATCCTCGCGGCCGGCCTGTGGGGCGCGACGCTGGGCCCGCGATTGCGCGCCGACGGCGACGAACGCGTGGCTTGGCGCTGGCTCGTCGGCGCGACGCTCGCCACCGCGCTGGGCTCCGCCTGGTACCACCTGGAACCGTCCAATGCCACGCTCGTCTGGGACCGCTTGCCGATGGCGCTGGTGATGGCCGCCGTGCTGGCGCTCGTGCTCGCCGATCGCGTCGACGCGCGCTTCGGCCGCGAGGCGCTGGTGCCGTTCGGCCTGCTGGGCATCGCGAGCGTCGCCTGGTGGGCGGCGACCGACGCGGCCGGCCGCGACGACCTGACGCTCTACGCGATCGTGCGAGTCGGCACCGCGGTCGGCGTGCTCGCGCTCCTGATCCTGCGCCCCGGCCGCACCCGGGGAAGCGGCTGGCTGTGGGCGGCCGTCGCGCTCGACGCCGCGATGACGCTCGCCGAACGCCACGATCGCGCCGTCTGGGATGCAACCGCCGGGCTCGCGAGCGGTCACAACCTCAAGCACCTGATGGCGGGCGGCGTGCTCGCCTGTGTGTTCGCCTGGCTCACGCATCGCGCATCGCGCACGCCGGTCGGATGATCGCGACGCAAGGAGGGATCGGTGGACCCGAAGATCATCGCGCTGTACGACGAATACACGCACGCGCCGCTGCCGCGGCGCACCTTCCTCGAGCGGCTGGCGGTGCTGGCGGGCGGCACGACCGCGGCCGCCGCGCTCCTGCCGCTGCTCGAGAACAACTACGCGCGGGCGGCGATCGTCGCGCCCGGCGACGCACGCCTCGCGACCGAGCGCGTGCGCATCAGGGTGCCGAGCGGCGAGATGACCGTCTACGTCGCGACGCCGCGCAGCGGCCCGGCGAAGCGCGGCGGCGTCGTCGCCGTCCACGAGAACCGCGGCCTCAACCCGCACATCGAGGACATCGCGCGCCGGCTCGCGCTCGCGGGTTTCACCGGCGTCGCAGTCGACATGCTGTCGCCGCAGGGCGGCACGCCGGCGGACGAGGACAAGGCACGCGAGATGTTCGCGCGCATCGACCAGAAGGTCGCCGTGGCCGACCTCGTGGCGGTCGTCGACTGGGTCGCGGCGCGGCCGGACGCCAACGGGCGCGTCGGCGCCGTCGGCTTCTGCTGGGGCGGCGGCATGGTCAACCTGCTCGCGACCGCGTCGCCGAAGCTGGCGGCGGGCGTGCCGTTCTACGGCGTGGCGCCGCCGTCCGCCGACGTCGCGAAGATCCGCGCGCGCATGCTGATGCACTACGCGGGCAACGACGCGCGCGTGAACGCGACCCGTCCCGACTACGAGGCGGCGCTGAAGGCCGCGCACGTCGACTACCGGATGTTCGTCTACGACGGCGCCGAGCACGCGTTCAACAACGACACCGCGGGCGCCCGCTACAACGAGGCAGCCGCGAAGCTCGCGTGGTCGCGCACGATCGAGTTCCTGCAGCAGGCGCTCGCGGCCGGGTGATCCGGATCGAAAGCGGGGTCAGGCCCGACTGCCGATCCGGGTCACGGGGCCGCGGCGCCGCGGGCCGCGAACGTCGGGTCCGACGCTGATTTCGCCTGCGACTCGACGAAGCGGCGGAAGATGTCGCTCTCGGTGATGATGCCGACGAGCGCGCCATCCTCGACGACCGGCAGCCCGCCGACGCGGTGCTCGAGCATCAGGCGCGCGGCGCCGGTCAGGTCCATGCCCGGCGAGGCGGTGACGAGCCTCGTCGCCATGACCTCGCCGACCTCGATCGCCGCGCTCGGGTAGCGGGTCGCGGCCAGCAACAGGTCGCGCTCGGCGACGATGCCGACGAGGCGGCGGGCGCGGTCGAGCACCGGCAGCCGCCGGAGCCGCTTCTGCTGCATCAACTCGAGCGCCTTCTGGTGGGTCGTGTCTCGCGACACGGTGACGACGGGGGAGGACATGCGTTCGCGGACGAGCATCGCGGTCTCCTCGGGGGAGCCACCACGATGCCCCGAAGCGGCTGCGGCGACCTTGACCCGGCGCAAGCCGCGCCCCCGGCGGCGAGCGGGCCGGCCCCGACCTTCGCCGCAAGCTCACTGCGTTGCGTTCCTCCGGCCGCGAGAATCGAGTCCGATCCCGCTTTGAGGGCGGCTCAGCAGCGATCGTAGTGCAGCCAGCCCTCGGTGCGCGCGCGCGCGCCCGGGCCGGCGATCCGCTCGAGGCGCCCGCACGCGACGATCGGCGCTTCGCGGGGCGGGTAGTAGACCGGCTGGTTGGCGCCGGCGAGCGGTGCGTCGCCGGCAGCGACGGGCACGACCGTGGGACGCGCGCGGGCATTCGGCCCCACCGTGCAGGTCCAGGCCTTGCCGTCGGCGGACAGCAGGCGCACCGCCACCGCGTCGGCCCCGGCGCTCCACGCCTTGGCGACCTCGCGGACCGTGACCCCGCTGTCGTTCACGCAGCGCTGGATCGGCGCGGCGAGCTCCGGGTAGCGGCGCGACCAGTCCTCCTCCGGCTTCGAGGCGAACGCCGCGAGCGGCGCCTTGGCGGCGTCGTAGCCGCGCTTCAACGTGCAGCAGCCGGCGAGCGTCTCGCCCGCCCGGACCGAGACGATCGCGCGCCACGGCAGCGGCGGCGTGTCCGCCATCGTCGACTTGCACGCTTCCTGGCGCAGGACCGCGACGAGCGTGTCGTTGGGCAGGTGCGTCGAGCTGCCGCGCCACACCATCGACGGCGGCTCGACGGCGGCGAGGCGCCGGAGCTCGCCGCGGAACTCGACGACCTGGCGCGCCTTGCCGCCGGTCCGTTGCAGGACGCCCGTCGTGCGGGTGGCGTCGAACTGCCAGAACGGCTCGTCGCCGCCGCAGGTGACCTGCTGCGTGATGAGCGGCTGCCCGGCGGGTGACGGCGCCTGCGCGTACGCGCCACCGGCGAAAGCCGAAGCGACGAGGGCCGACAGGAGGAGCGACGGTGGACGCATCGTTGCGGGTCCGGACCGAGAGTCTAGCGCGACCGCGGCGGCAGACCCGGACCGTGGGGTCGAGCCGCCGGCCTGGGGTCTGACCCCGGTGCGAGCGCGCGCAGGGTCTGACCCCGGTTTGACGGGGTGCAGGGTCAAACCCCGGTTTGACCGCCCGACGCGAGCGAAGCGCGACCCGAGCCGCCGGGTTGGGGTCTGACCCCGCGCGCTTCTTGCGCAGGTTCAGACCCCGGTGTGAGCGCGCGCAGGGTCAGACCCCGGTGTGACCGCGCGACCATCCGCCACCCCTGACCCTCGCCCCTGCGCCGGCTGCGCGAGCCAAGGGTAGAGCGGTGCCGCGCGACACGTGGGGAGGGTCGGCGTGAGTTCCGCCTCGCGACGCCGCTACTGCATCGCGTCGGCGAGATCCACCGGTTGCCAGCCGCCCCCGAGCGCCTTCGCGAACGCCACGATGGCGAGCTGGGTGTCCCGGGCGGCACCGATGCGCTGCGTCTCTGCGCCGAGCAGCTGCCGTTGCGCGTCGAGCACCTCGAGGAACGACGTGCGACCCGCGTCGTAGCGCAGGTTCGCGACGTCGAGCACCGCGCGAAGCTGGTCGCGTCGCGCCGTCTCCGCTTCGAGGATCTCGCGAGCGGTGCGGTGCACGACCAGCGCGTCGTGCACCTCGCGGAACGCCGTCTGGATCGTCTGCCGGTAGAGCACCACGGCCTCCGCGCGCCGCGCTTCCGACGCCTGCACGTTCGCCTCGATCCCCTTGAGGCCGAAAAGCGGCTGCAGCAGCGCCGCGCCGAAGCGCCAGATCGACGCGGGCGACGTGAACAGGTCGGCGAGCGCCGCCGACTCGGAGCCGTAGGCCGCGGTCAGCGAGATCGACGGGTAGTAGGCGGCGCGCGCCTGCTGGATGCGCAGCTCGGACGCGGCCAGCAGCGCCTCGGCCCGCCGGATGTCCGGCCGGCGCTCCATCAGTCCCGACGGCAGGCCTTCGGGGAGCTCCGGGACCGCGAAGATCGAGCGCCCGACGTCGGCGCGCACGACGATCGGCGCGAACACGTCGCGTGCAGAGCGCCCGGTCAGCGTCGCGATCGCGCCTTCGAGCAGCCCGATGCCCTGGCGCGCACGCGCGAGGTTGGCGATCACGTCCGAGCGCTCCGCCTCCGCCTGCTTCATGTCGTAGTCGCCGATCAGCCCGCCCTCGTAGCGGTCGCGCTGCAGGCGGACCGTGTCCTCGCGCGTCTTCAGCGTGTCCTCGAGCAGGCGCCGCTCGGCATCGGCCGCGCGCAGCCGGAAGTACGCGTTCGCGACGTCGGCGGC
>DASTCK010000248.1:0-5627 GCA_035711225.1 Casimicrobiaceae bacterium | reverse complement strand
CGTCGTAGCGCGAGGCATCGCTGGCTGCGGCCGATGTCGTCGCCTTGGCTGCGGCCGACGTTGCCGCCTTCGCCGCGGCCGCGTCCTGCGCTGCCTTGGCCGCGCTCGCCTCATGCGCCGCCTTCGCAGCAGCAGCGTCCTGCGCTGCCTTGGCCGCGGCGGCCTCCTGCGCGGCCTTCGCGTCCTGCTCCGCCTTCGCCTGCATCGCCGCGACGTCGGCCTGCGCCTTCGCCTTCACGGCGGCGGCATCGGATTCCGCCTTCAACTTGAGCGCCGCGGCCTCGGTCTCGGCGCGGGCCCGGATCGCCTCGGCGTCGGCTGCCTTGGTGCGTCCCGCTTCCTGCGCGGCCTGCGCACGCAGGGTGGCCGATTCCGACTGGGCCTTCGCTTTCATCGCCGCGACCTCGGTTTCCGCCTTCGCGCGCAGCGCAGCGGCCTCTGCTTCCGCGCGCGCCTTGATCCGGTCGGCATCGGCCGCCGTCGCGCGCTGCTCGGCTTGCTGCCGCGCCTTCTCGGAGGCGGCGAGATCGGCCTCGAGCTTCGCTTTCGCAGGATCGATCGCCGCGACGGTCGGCTGCGGCGCGCCTGGTCCACCTATCCAGCCCTGCATCCACGCGATGCCGCCGAGGATCGCCGCGAGCGCGAGCGCGCCCATCGCGATCGGGAGCGCGCGGCTCCTCCCCACGGTCGACGCAAGTCGCGGCAGCGGCGCGCGGGTTGCCGCGCCCGCGCCCGACACGCTGAACGCGCGGATCGGGCGCGAGATGTTCTTCAGCGCCTGCTCGCCCATGTCCTGGAAGCCCAAGTCGAGCTTGCCGGTGATCTGGTCGTAGACCGACGACGAGACCAGGATGCCGCCGGGCGGCGCGATGCTCTGCAGCCGCGCCGCGACGTTGACGCCGTCGCCGAGGAGGTCGTCGCCCTTGACGACGACCTCGCCCAGGTTGATGCCGATGCGGAACTGCATCCGCTGCGCTTCGGGCAGCGACTCGTTGCGCGTCTTGAGCGCGTCCTGGATCTCGACGGCGCAGCGGACCCCCTCGACCACGCTGCCGAACTCGGCGAGGACCGAATCGCCCGCCGTGTTGGCGATGCGGCCGTCGTGGTACGCGATGATGCCGTCGATCACCGCGCGATGCGCCGCGAGGATGCGCAGCGCACCGGTCTCGTCCTCGTTGACGAGGCGGCTGTAGCCGACGGCGTCGGTGGCGAGGATGCAGGTGAGGCGGCGCTTCAGTCCGGGGGGATCCATGCGGCTCCGGGGGAGAGGGTGGCGCGCAAGCGTACGCGCATCCGGGCGCCGGCGGGAAGATGCCGCGCGCCGGCTCGTTGGATACGCTGGAACGCCTGTCCGGAACCGGAGGTGGAGCGGTTCCGGACGAGGGACCGCGCGCCGATTCTCAGTGGGGCGGGAAGCGGCGCGAAGCGCGGAGCGACACGACGCCCGCCGCCAGCATCAAGGTGGCGAGCAGCACGAGCATCGCGTCGGAGAGCGTCGGTACCGGGATCTGCGCGACGGCCTCGTTCGTGAACAAGCAGGTGACCGCGTCGCCGGCGGCCAGGCTGATCTCGGCGGTGGCATCGCCCAGGTCGAAGAAATCCGGCGTCGCACCGGCCGATGGCGAGCCGACGTAGGCGAATTCCGATCCTCCTGCGCTCACGCAGGTGATCGAGGTGAGCCTCCAGTTGCTGGCCACGAGCTCGCTGATCGCGTACGTGCCGGGGGGCGCCGACGCGAACGCCGCCGCCTGCGCCGTCCCGGCCACCGTGTCGAGGATCACCTCGGCGCTGCCCGGCGACCCGTTGGTGTCGAACGCGAACGTGCCGTTGCCGCCCGACGACTGCTTGACGATCGTGATCGAGCCGTTCTGAACGTCGCTGAACACGCAGCGGACGTCGTCGCCCGCGCCGAGCGTGATCGCCGCGGTCGTGTCGCCCGGCTGGAAGACGCCGGTGTCGCCGGACGGCGCGCCGGTGTAGGCGAAGGTCGTGGTGTTGCTGCCGGCCAGCGTAATCGAGCACTCGAGGCCGGCGAGCGTCCAGCCCGCAGGAACCAGCTCGGCGACCGAGTAGCTCCCCGCCGCGAGGTTCGCGAAGGTCTGTTCCGGGGTGCCGGGCGGCGTGACTTCGAACGACGACGCGAAGCCCGACGTGTTGAACGTGAAGGCCTGGCCGACCTCGGGAGTCGCTTCCTTGACGACGGTGATCGATCCGCGCCGGGTGTTCACGAACTCGCATTGCGCCTGCACCGTGCCCGCGCCCAGCGTGATCGAGACGCTCGCGCCAGCGACGTTCGGCGTGAACGATCCTCCGGTGCTCGGATTGATCGCGCAGTTGATCGCGGTGAGCGACCAGCCACCGGGCACCGTTTCGGTGACGACGTAGGTGTTGGCGCCGAGGCCGGTGAACGTGCGGACGCCGGAGCCGGCCGACGCGTCGATCGCGAAGTCGGACAGCGGCGGCGCGGGCGTCGCCGTGAAGCTGAACGAGCCGCCTCCGCCGATCGTCGTCTTGGTGATCACGATCGTGCCGCCGGCCGGGGGCGTGGCGATTACCGAGACGCGCGCGCACGCCGGGGCGTTGTCGGTCGGGTCCGCGGTGAGGTCGATCTGCGTGCCGTTGATGCGCGCGGTCGCGCAGTTGTCGTAGGTGCCGACGGCGACGTTGCCCGGGACGGTGGCGTGGAACACCAGCGTGCGCGTGCTCTGCGCCGGCACGGCGAAGCTGCCGATCCAGGTGAGGTTCTGCGAGGCGACCAGCGGATCGGCGATGGCGCCGCCGGCGTAGGTCGCGCTGCCGGCTGTGTAGGTGAAGGCAGGCGGGAGCGTGTCGCGCAGCTCGTCCAGCGTGATCGCATGGTCGTCGCTGTTGTTGATCGTCACCGTGAACGTGACGTCGACCGCAGGCAGCGCCGTGGCGGCCTGGACGATCAGCGTCGGGTTCGCGGACTTGGTCAGCGTCGCCGGGTTGGGCGTGGGCGGGATCACGGGATAGACGACGTGGCTCACGTCCGTGTGCTTGAGGTTCTGGCCGCTGTCGATGAACGAATAGGGATTCACCTGCGTGTCGTCGGTCGTCGGCGCCGTCACGCGGAACGTGTAGATCGCGAAGTAGGGCGTGTTCGCGCTGTTGACGGCCAGTCCCGTGTGCACCAGCTCGTCGACGAGGATGTGCGTATCCGGGCCGACGTCGGGAAGGTCGATGGTGGCGGCGACGAGCTCGAACGACGCGGCGGGCCAGGTCGCGTGGGCGGCGGGCGTGAACACGAGATGCTCGTCGGACCCCACCGTGCCGGTGCGGCCGTCGACGCGGATCGTGAACGTCTGGCCGAGGACGGGGTCCGGCGGGTCGATGGTCACCGCGTCGATCTTGTTGCTGTTCGCGTTGATGTGCGCGTGCGCGTAGGTGAGCGACCAGTTCGTCGTGTCGACCACCGACGCGCCCGGGAGCGAAGGATCGCGGTCCCACAGCGTGAGCGTGTGCGTCTGGCCGCCGATCAGCTCGCCGATGGCCGGCACCGTGTCGCCGCACAGGTAGAAGTACGCCATTCGGTAGCCGGCGAGCGGGATCGCGCCGACGTGGTAGACGCCGTCCTCGGTCGCGGCGAGCGTGATGCGCCCGCCGGCAAAATTGCCGATCGTCGCCCACACGTCGGTGACCGCCGCGTCGGCCGTGATCCTGTAGGCCGCGTAGTTGCACAGGTGCGACGTGCTGTGCGCGTCGTCGGCGAAGAGGATCGTGTGCGACGTGCGCGTGACGGTGTAGGTCTGCGCGCCGGCGGCAGCGGCGAAAGCGGCGAGGATCGCCAGGGCGGCCCATGCCAGGACCTTGCGGACGGGACCCCGGTTGCGGGCGCGAAGCGTTGCGGACATGCGGTTTCCCCTCGGAAGCAACGGCGCCCGCCACGGAGCCCGTCTTCGAATGACCCTGGAGGTATCATGGGAGTCGGTCCCGGGCTACCGGGTTGACGTGCGTCAACCCGAGGGGCGGGCCACGAGGCGGGTTCCCGGGCGGGCGATGAGCGATCGGCGGCGCAAGCGCGGGATTGCTGATCGAAATCAATGTCCTGGGCGCCCGCTCGCCGCGGGCGCGCTAGAATGCCCGCTCCGGACCGGGTCCGGGAAGCGTGTTGCAGCCATGTCACTCCACACCGTCGGCCTGAACCACACGACCGCGCCCCTCGAGGTGCGCGAGCGGGTGACCTTCGCGCCCGACGCCCTGACCGACGCGCTGCGCGACGTCACCGGCGCGTGCACGGTCAAGGAAGCCGCGATCCTGTCGACCTGCAATCGCACCGAGGTGTATTTCCGCGACGGCGAGCCGCAGCGCGTCGCGCACTGGCTCGAGAGCGTCCACGGCCTGCCGTCGGACACGCTGCGCCCGCACCTGTACACGCTCGGACAGGACCAGGCGGTGCCGCACGCCTTCCGCGTCGCCTCCGGCCTCGACTCGATGGTGCTTGGCGAGCCGCAGATCCTGGGGCAGCTCAAGCAGGCGGTGCGCATGGCGGAGTCGGCGGGCTCGCTCGGCCTGGTGCTCAACCGCCTCTTCCAGCGCACCTTCGCGGTCGCGAAGGACGTGCGCTCGCAGACCGACATCGGCAGCGCCTCGATCTCGATGGCGGCCGCGGCGGTCAAGCTCGCCGAGCGCATCTTCCCGTCGATCGGCGACCAGCGCCTGCTCCTGATCGGCGCCGGCGAGATGATCGAGCTCGCGGCCAACCATTTCGTCGCGCGCAAGCCGAAGTCGGTGACGATCGCGAACCGCACGCTGGAGCGGGGGCAGTCGCTCGCCGACCGGCTCGACGCGGATGCGATCCTGCTGAACGAGCTGCCCGAGCGGCTGCCGCAGTTCGACATCATCGTCACCTGCACTGCGAGCATGCTGCCGATCCTCGGCAAGGGACTGCTCGAGCGCGTGATCCGGACGCGGCGCCACGCGCCGGTGTTCATCGTCGACCTGGCCGTGCCGCGCGACGTCGAGCCGGAGGCCGCCGAGCTCGACGACGTGTTCCTCTACTCGATCGACGACCTCGCGTCCATCGTCAAGGACAACCTGCAGATCCGGCGCGAGGCGGTCGTTCAGGCCGAGGCGATGATCGCCGAGCAGGCGGCGCATTTCCTGCGCTGGCTCGACGGGCGCAGCGTCGTCCCGACGATCACGGCGCTGTCGGGGCACGTCGACGACCTGCGCGCGCACGAGCTCGAGCGCGCGAGGCGCATGCTCGCCAACGGCGTCTCCCCGGAGCGCGTGCTCGACGCGCTCGCCCGCGGGCTCGCCAACAAGTTCCTGCACGGTCCGCTCACGGCGCTCAATTCCGCCGGCGAGGCGGAGCGCGCCGAGCTGATCGCGCTGTTCCAGCGCGTCTACAAGCTGAACGATTAGGGCTCGGCGTCGACGTCCGGCGCGGGCGGAGCCATGGGCTCCGCGCTCGCCGGAAGGCGACCCCGACCCCGGACGTTCGCTGGCATCATCGCCATCGTGACGGCAGCTCTCCATCGCTCGAGTTGGCGGGGCCGGAGGATCGGCGCCAGGATCGCCTTCTCCGCGGACCTCGTGCGATCTCCGGCGCTCGCGCCGGGAACGTGACCCCGACGCCTGCCGCACCCGGCCCCCCGTGAAGCTCT
>DASTCK010000247.1:0-9588 GCA_035711225.1 Casimicrobiaceae bacterium | reverse complement strand
CCACCAGCCGCGCAGCGCGATGCCTGCCCGGATTTGCTCCTGCACGAACGCCTTGCGCTCCTCGACGGTGGCGCCGTCGCGCGGCGGACGGATCGGCGCGGCGTCGGTGAGCGCCGCGGGCGGCGTCGTGACCGCCGTCGTGCGGGCGGTGGCGAGCAGGCGAGCCACCGCTTCCCGTCGGTCGAGCGGCGCGTAGGCCGCGATCTCGGCGACCGTCGGCGAAAAGCCCGTGCGTGCGAGCAGGTGCCGCGCGCCGTCGTCGCCGATGGGCGCCCCGGCGTGCGCCAGCGTTGTCAGCGCGGCCGGCAGGAGCGCCCCGCACCACGATCGCATCATCGCTCGTCCCCGGGGAGGAGAGCGGCGCGGGCTCCGTCCCTCGATGGTCGCGCCGAGCGGCGTGCCGACCGGCGAGGCGACGGAAGCGGAAGCGTCCATGCGCCATCCTGCCTCTTCCGCGTCATGGCCGGGGTAACGGGTTGTTACCGGTCGTCACGGGCCCGCCGCGTGCCCCGCGGTCCCCGGGGTGCCAGGCACGTGCCCGGCACCTCGGGCCCCGGCATTCGGACGGGCCAGCTGCGCTGCCACGCGCCATGCCCGACGCCTGCAAGCGCCGCTAGAACGCCAGCGTTCCCCGCGCGATCTCGATGACGCGACCCGAGACGCGGATCTGCCGCTCGCCGGTGACCTCGAGCCCGAGGCGGCACGGGCGCCCGACCGCCTGGCCCTGGTCGATCGAAAGCTTCTGCGGGAGCCGCGCCTTCGTGGCGAGGAGCCATCCGCCGAGGTTGGCGCAGGCCGAGCCCGTGCCCGGATCCTCGACGATCGCGCCGTGCTTGAGGAAGAAGAAGCGCGCGAGGACGCGCTCGCCCTCGCGCGCGAACGCGTACGCCATCGCGCGCGTGCCGTTGCTCGCATGCCGCTGCATGAGCTCAGAGCGCGGGCTCGCGCGGCGCACGGCGCCGAACGACGCGAGAGGGATCACGAGCTGGTCGGCGCCGGTGTCGACCCACAGCGGCGCGCCGTCGAGGTCGCGCGGCTCGAGGCCGAGCATCGTCGCGAGATCCTCGCGCGACGCGGTCGGCGCACGGTGCCTGGGCGCGTTGGCCTGCAGCGTCCAGGTGTCGCCCGCGGCGTCGACCGGGATGACGCCGGCCTTCATCTCGAGCGTCACGTGGTCGCCCGCCTGCACGAGCGTCCGCACCACGTGCGCGGTGCCGAGCGTCGGATGGCCGGCGAAAGGCATCTCGAAGGTCGGCGTGAAGATGCGCACGCGGGCGGTCGCGACGGCCGACGGCAGGATGAACGTGGTCTCGGAAAGGTTGAACTGCAGTGCGAGCGCCTGCATCGTCGCGTCGTCGAGCCCGCTCGCATCCTCGACGACGGCGAGCGGGTTGCCGGCGAGCGGCGATTCGGCGAAGACGTTGACCAGTCGGAAGGCGTGCGGCATCGGGCGTCGGGAGGGCTATCAGGGATCAGGGATCAGCGATCGGGAACGGCGAGGAGCGAGCGCGCGAGCGTACGCCAGGCCCGCGGGTCGATGCTATCAGGCGAAACGCGCGGCGCGGAAGCGTGGCCCGGGTAGTTGCGCGACATCGCGCGCGTGTAGGTCGGGTCGTAATGCGAGACGAGGAGCTCGGCGACCACCGTGTCGAAGTCGCGCTCGCGCGCGAGCGCGCTCCACCGCTCGATCGTCGCGCGGCCGTGGAGCGGCACGAGGTGGGCGAGCCGGCTCGCCAGCGCCTCGGGGTCGGCGAGGAAGTGCGCGTAGTCCTCCATGAGCAGCGCGACCCGTTGCGGCAGCGTGAGCTCGAGCGCGACGCAACGCGCGGCGCGCATCGCCGCGAGCACCGCATCGGGAACCTGGACGCTGCCGATCCTGCGGCTCTCGGACTCGACCCACACCGGCGCGCGCGCGTCGAATCGATCGAGCGCCCCGAGGATCGCCGACTCGAAGGCCTTCTGCGACGGCTGCGGCTCGCCCGGCCTGTCGCCGAGCAGCGACCCGCGGTGATGCGCGAGCGACTCGAGGTCCAGCACCTGGCCGCCTTCCGCGGCGAGCGCGGCGAGGAGCCGGCTCTTGCCCGATCCGGTGACGCCGCAGACGACGCGCCAGTCGAACCGCGTAGGACGCTCGGCCAGCCGCGCGACGACGTGGCGCCGCCACGCACGGTAGCCGCCGTCGAGCTGGACGGCGGGAAAGCCGATCTCGTTCAGCACGTGCGTGAGCGACGCCGAGCGCTTGCCGCCGCGCCAGCAGTAGACCAGCGGCGACCAGCCGCGCGGCTTGTCGGCCGCGACCGTCTCGAGGATCGCGGCGATGCGCCGCGACACGAGCGCCGCGCCGACCTTCTTGGCCTCGAACGCGCCCGCCTGCGCGTGCAGCGTGCCGACCCGCGCGCGCTCGTCGTCGTCGAGCACCGGGCAGCTGATCGCGCCGGGCAGGTGGTCGTCGGCGTACTCGGCGGGGCTGCGCACGTCGAGCCGGTCCGCGTGCGCGGCGAGCGCGTCGACGCCGACCGCGCGCGGCGATCGCGCGTGCGCGCTCATCGCCGCCGCAGCATGCGCTCGAGCGTCGGCCACACGTTGTCGAGGAGCTTCTGCTGCGTCGCCTCGGTCGGATGGATCCCGTCGGACTGGAACGCCGCACGGTCCTCGGCGAAGCCGTCGAAGAAGAACGGCACCAGCGGCGCGCCCTGCGCCTTCGCGACCTCGGCGAACACCGCCTCGAACTGCTTCGTGTACGCCGGGCCGTAGTTGGGCGGGAGCTTCATGCCGACGATCATGGGCTTCGCGCCCGCCGCCTTCACCGCCGTCGTCATCGCGACGAGGTTGTCGCGCGTCGACGCGATGCTCCCGCCGCGCAGGCCGTCGTTGCCGCCGAGCTCGATCACGACGATCGCCGGTTTGTGGCGCGCGAGCAGCGCGGGCAGCCGCGAGCGCCCGCCCGCGGTCGTGTCGCCGCTGATGCTCGCGTTGACGACGCGCCACGCGAGGCCGCGCTGCTTGAGCCGCGCCTGCAAGAGGTCCGTCCAGCCGCTGCCCGAAGGGAGGCCGTAGGCGGCGGAGATCGAGTCACCGAGGACCAGGATGACCGCCGGCTCGGCCGCCGCGCCCATCGGGGCGAACGCGATCGCTGCGGCCGCGGCGAGGGCGGCGAGCAGGCGACGTCGCGAGGAGGATCCGCCAGCCATCATTGCCATTGCCTCGAATTGTAGGTCGAACGCCCGCGGCGGGCGTTCCATCGCATCGCGTAGAATCGGCGCCCGCGCTCCGGGGCCGCGTTTCGTCGCCGTCCCCTTGCGCGGGCCCACCGGCGACCCCATCGTCCCGGGATGAGCCCCTACGCCGAAGGCCCGATGACGCCCCCCCTGCTGCGCGCCGAGCGGCTCACCAAGACGGTCGTGAGCGGCGATGCTCCGCTGACGATCCTCGACGAGGTGACGTTCGACATCGCGCCGGGCGATTCGGTTGCCATCGTCGGTGCGTCGGGGTCGGGCAAGACCACGCTCCTCGGCCTCCTGGCCGGGCTCGACCGCCCCAGCGATGGCGAGGTGTGGATCGCGGGCCACGCGCTCTCCGGCCTCGACGAGGACGCGCGCGCCGCGCTGCGCCAGCGCCTCCTCGGCTTCGTCTTCCAGTCGTTCCAGCTCCTGCCCGCGCTGACCGCGCTCGAGAACGTGATGCTGCCCCTCGAGCTCGCCGGCGCCGAGGACGCGGCCGCGAAGGCGCGCGAGTGGCTCGCGCGCGTGGGCCTCGACAAGCGCACGACCCACTACCCGAAGCAACTCTCCGGCGGCGAGCAGCAGCGCGTCGCCATCGCGCGCGCGTTCGCCGGCGAGCCGAAGCTCCTGATGGCCGACGAGCCCACCGGCAACCTCGACGGCGCGACCGGCGCCGAGATCGCCGAGCTCATGTTCCGGCTCAACCACGAGCACGGGACCACGCTCGTGCTCGTCACCCACGACGACGCGCTCGCGTCGCGCTGCGGTCGCCGGCTGTCGCTCGCTTCCGGGCGTCTCGTCGCCGACGTCGCGACGCACTGACGGGCCGCCCGCCCGACGCGACGTGCGCGACCGCCTCGCCCCGAGCAAGATCCTGAAGCTCGCGCTCCGCATGCTCGCGCGCGACTGGCGCGCCGGCGAGCTGACGGTGCTCGCGGCCGCGCTCGTGCTCGCCGTCGGCAGCATGGGAACGGTCGGCTTCTTCGCCGATCGCGTGAAGGCGGCGCTGACGTCGCAGGCGAGCCTGCTCCTCGGTGCCGACGTGATGATCTCGTCGGACCGTCCGCTGCCGCCGGCCTTCGCCGACGCGGCGCGCGCCCAGGGGCTCGAGGTCTCGCCGGTCGTCCGCTTCAACAGCATGGTGCAGAAGCCCGGCAGCGACGCGGCACCGGTGCTCGCGAACGTGAAGGCCGTCGTGCCGGGCTATCCGCTGCGCGGAACGATCACGCTCGCCGACGACGCGCATCCCGAAGGCGTTCGCGCCGAGGGCTCCCCGCCGCGGGGCGTCGCGTGGCCCGACCAGCGCCTGGCGCAGCGCCTCGACCTCAAGCCGGGCGACAAGCTCGTCGTGGGCGAGGCGACGCTCGCCGTCGGCCCGTCGATCCAGCAGGAGCCGGAGGTCGCGACGGGGCTCTTGTCGACGGGGCCGCGGCTCCTCATTCACGCGGACGACCTCGCCACGACCAACCTGCTGCAGCCCGGCAACCGGGCGACCTACCGGCTGCTGGTGGCCGAGCCGGCCGGCGGCAAGTCGCTCGCCGCGTTCGTGCGCCAGGCGAGCGCCGAGCTCAAGCCCGGCCAGCGCCTCGAGAACGTGCGCGACGTGCAGCCCGAGGTGCGCCAGACGCTCGACCGCGCCGAGAGCTTCCTCGGCCTCGCCGCGCTGGTCGCGGTGATCCTGTCCGCGGTCGCCGTCGCGCTCACCGCATCGCGCTACCTGCGCAGGCATCTCGACACCGCCGCGATGCTTCGCTGCCTCGGCGCCTCGGAGAGGCGGACGCTCGCGCTGTTCGTCGCGCAGTTCGTCGCGCTCGGCCTGGTCGCGAGCGCGTTCGGCGTGTTGCTCGCGCTGGGCGGGCAGGCGCTCCTCGTGTCGCTGCTCGGGTCGCTGACGGCCGCCGAGCTGCCGGCGCCGTCGGTCGCACCGGGCGCGGCGGCGTTCGCGACCGGCGTGCTGCTCCTGTTCGGCTTCGCGCTGCCGCCGTTGATGGCGCTGGCGAGCGTGCCGCCGTTGCGCGTGCTCCGGCGCGATCTCCCCCGTCCGCGACCGTCGGCGATCGTCGCGTACGCGCTCGGCGCGGGCGTCATCGCCGCGCTGATCGGCTGGCAGGCGCACGACGTGAAGACCGGCGTCATCATGGTCGGCGGCGTGGGCGGGCTGATCGTCGTCGCGGCCTGCGCGGCGTGGCTGCTCATCGTCGTGCTGAAGCGCCTGCCGCAGCGCGGCGTCACGTGGCGCTTCGGCCTCGCCAACCTCAGGCGCCGCCCGCTCGCCTCGAGCCTGCAGGTCGGCGCGCTGGCGCTCGGGCTGATGGCGCTGCTGCTGCTCACCGTCGTGCGCGGCGAGCTGATGCGCAACTGGCGGGCGAGCCTGCCGCCCGACGCACCCAACCATTTCGTCATCAACGTGCTGCCCGAGCAGGTCGATGGCGTGCGCCAGGCGATGCGCGACATCGGCGGGCCGGGCACCGACCTCTATCCGATGGTGCGCGGACGCCTGACGGCGGTGAATGGCGCCCCGCTCGACACGCGCCAGTACGACAATCCTCGCTCGCGCCGCCTCGCCGAGCGCGAGTTCAACCTGTCGTTCGCCGACACGCTCCCGAAGACCAACCGGGTCACCGCGGGGACCTTCTGGGGGCCGGGCGCGAAGCCCGACGCGGGGCTGTCGATGGAGGACGGCATCGCCGAGTCGCTGCGGCTCAAGCTCGGCGACGAGCTGACCTTCGACATCGCCGGCACGCCGGTGTCGGCGCGCATCACGAGCCTGCGAAAGGTCGACTGGGACAGCTTCCGCCCCAACTTCTTCACGGTGTTCCCGCCGGGCGCGCTCGACGGGATGCCGACGTCGTACATCGGCGCCGTGCGCCTTCCGGAGGGCGCCAAGTCCGGCGCGTGGGTGTCCGCGCTGCTGCAGCAGTATCCGAACGTCCTCGCGATCGACGTCGGCGACGTGATCCGCCAGGTGCAGTCGATCATGGACCAGGTGTCGCGAGCGGTCGAGTTCGTGTTCCTGTTCACGCTGCTGGGCGGCCTGCTCGTGCTGCAGGCGGCGATCGCGTCGACGCAGGACGAGCGCCGGTTCGACGCGGCGATCCTGCGCACGATCGGGGCGTCCGCCAGGCAGCTTTCCGCCGCGCAGGTCGCCGAGTTCCTGGTCCTCGGCACGCTGGCGGGCGTGCTCGCCGCGGCCGGCGCGACGGCGACGGGCTGGGTGCTCGCCGACCGGGTGTTCCAGATCCCGTACGCGCCGAGCCCGTGGGTGTGGCTCTGGGGCCTGGGCGGTGGCGGCCTCGTCGTCACGCTTGCCGGCTGGCTCGGCACGCGCAATACCGCGCGCCAGCCGCCGCTCGCCGTCATCCGCCAGCTGGGCTAGCCGGGGGCAGGCTCCGCAGCCTGTGCCTCGATCCACGATGCCTAGCGACGGTTCTCCTCCGCGCGTCGCCACGGCGACGCCCTACGAGCTCCTCGGCGGCGACGCGGGCGTGCGAGCGCTCGTCGACGCGTTCTACGACCGGATGGACCTCGAGGAGGCGTTCGCGGGCATCCGGGCGCTGCACCATGCGACGCTCGACGGCTCGCGCGACAAGCTCTTCTGGTTTCTGTCGGGATGGCTCGGCGGCCCGCAGCATTATGTCGAGCGCTTCGGCCACCCGATGCTGCGCGCCCGCCACCTGCCGTTCGCGATCGCGAGCGCAGAGCGCGACGCCTGGCTCGCCTGCATGCGCATGGCGCTCGACGACGTGCACGCGCCGCGCGACCTCGTGGAGCCGCTGATGAAGGCGTTCCAAGGCACCGCCGACTGGATGCGCAACCGGGACGGGTGACGCGGCCGCGCCGCGGGCGGCGCGCTATTTCCCGGCGAGGATCGACTCGTTCGAATAGCGCCGCGCCATCGCCCACAGCGCGAGAGCGGCCAGGATCGCCGGCACGATCCACGACGAAGCGAGATCGCCCACCGCGATCGCCTCGCCGCGCAACGCGCGGTTGAGCAGCAGGTACTGTCCCGAGACCGGGACCGCGACCAGCCAGTCGGGCTCGCGACGCTGAAGGAAGAGCTGGGCGACGGGGATGACCGACACGACGAACAGGAGCAACGACAGGTTCGTCTGCGCTTCCTTGATCGTGCGCCCGCGGCTGCCGAGCCACAGGAGCACCGCGGGCATCAGCGCGATCATCGGCGCGAGGATCACGAGGAAGCGGGCGAACTCCCGCAACCCGAACAGGAACGGCACGCCCACCGGCGGCAGCGGGGCGAACGACAGCGTCAGCGTGAAGCCGGCCAGCGTCACCGCGACGACCAGCGCCGCGAACGCCACGACGGCGATCCACTTGCCCGTCACGATCTCCGCTGCCGACGCGGGCGTCGCGAGCAGCGGCTCGAGCGACTGTCGCTCGCGCTCGCCGGCGGTGGCGTCGAGCGCCACGGGCATCCCGCCCATCACGGCGGCGAACAGTCCGTAGTAAGCGACGAGGAACAGCACCAGCGAGCCCGACTGCTGCGGTGTCGCCAGGTCCTCGGCGACGATCTCGAGCGGCTGGGCGACGCCCGGCACGACGCCGCGCATCATCAGCCGCTGCGCGCCCCACAGCCGGTTGTAGCTGCGCAACAGCGACTCGGCCTGGTCGATCGACGCGCGCGCGCGATCGCGCGAGCGGTCGTAGATCAGCCGCACCGTCGCCGGCTTCCCGTCCGCGACCTGGTGGGCGAAGCCGGGATCGACGACCAGCGCGACGTCGAGCTCGCCCGCGCGGATGCGCGCTTCCGCATCGGCGGGCAGCGGCAGGATGCGCACGCCCTCGCGCTCGAGGAACGCGACCAGCGCGGGCGCGTTCTCGGCGCCGCCGACCGGGAGCCGCAGCGTGCGAGCCCGCTCGCCCTGCGAGGCGATCATGTTGAAGATCAGCGCGAGGAAGAGCGGCCCGGCGAGCGCGGCGGTCGCGATCGTCATCAGCATCGCGCGCCGGTCGCGGAAGGTCTCGACGAGCTCCTTCCGGGCGACGACGGCGATGCGGCCCATGGCGACCTCGCCGCGTCAGGCGGCGAGCCCCTCGCCGCTGCCGAGCAGCGAGACGAATGCGTCTTCCAGCGACGCGGCACGCGCCTGCGCGATCAGCTCGGCGGCGGTGCCGGCGGCGACGACGCGCCCGTGGCCGAGGATCACGATGCGGTCGCAGAGCGCCGCGACCTCCTGCATCACGTGCGAGCTGAACAGCAGCGTCTTGCCCGCATCGCGCAGGCGCCTCAGCTGGTCGCGCAGCGCACGCACGCTCATGATGTCGAGGCCGTTGGTCGGCTCGTCGAGCAGGATGGCGTCGGGATCGTGGACCAGCGCGCGGGCGATCGCGACCTTCATGCGCTCGCCCTGCGAATAGCCCTGCGCGCGGCGCCGCGCGACCTCCCCGAGGCCGAGCTCGTCGACGAGGCGGTCGATGCGCCGCTCGCGCTCGGCGCCGTCGAGGCCGTGCAGCGCGGCGTAGTAGGCGATGTTCTCGCGGCCGGACAGGCGCGGGTACAGTCCGCGCGCGTCCGACAGCACGCCGAGGCGGCGGCGCACCGCCGGGCGGTCGGCGACGACGTCGCGCCCGTCGATCGTGGCGCGCCCCGCGTCGGGCACGATCAGCGTCGCGAGCACGCGCAGCAGCGTCGTCTTGCCCGCGCCGTTGGGGCCCAGCAGTCCGGTGATCTGGCCCGCCGGCGCGACGAACGACACGTCGTCGACGGCGCGCACCTCGCCGTGCCTGCCGAACCGCTTGACGATCCGGTCGACGACGATCATGGCGTCGCCGGGCCGAGGGGGCCGGTCCACAACGCCGGCGGCGTCGACGTCTCGAGCTGGCGCAGGCAATCCTCCGGCAGCGAGGCGAAGCCGGCGTCGGCGACGAACGCGGCGATGAGGCGCGGTGCGCAGGCGTGCGGCGACACGATGTGCCCGTACCCGGGCGCGACGACGTGCCGATGGCGCGAGAGCGAGCGCGCGACCTGGGCGCCGTTGCCCGGCGGCGTCACCGGGTCGAGGCCGCCCGAGAGGATCAGCGCCGGCACGTCGCTCGACACGGGAGCGTAGGCCTCGATCGGCGCGTGGCCGCGCGGCCACTCGTCGCAGATCGCGAGCGTGAGCCGCGCGAGTCGCGCCGAGCGCTTGCCGGCGAGCGTCTGCTCGCGCAGCGCGAGGCCGACGCGCGGCACGTCCTCGGCGCAGGTCACCGAGAGGTGCATGCCCCAGGCGAGGATCTTGCGGAACGCGGGTTCCCACTGCATCGCGAGGCGAGCGAACGGATCGAAGTCGCCCTGCGCGGCGCGATGGATCACGTAGGGCGTCGCCGACGCGGTCATCGCGTTGTAGAGCGTGAAGCGGATCTGCTC
>DASTCK010000246.1:0-2966 GCA_035711225.1 Casimicrobiaceae bacterium | reverse complement strand
TGATCATCGACTTCTCGTCGAAGGTCGAGGGCAGATCGGTGCCCATGGCCTGCGCCGCGATGTAGACCGGCCGCGAGATGCCGTGCTTGCGGGCGAAGTCGTCGGAGGCCAGCACCGCCGCCGCCGCGCCGCAGGTCGGCGGGCACGCCATCAGCCGCGTCATGACGCCGGGCCAGATCGCCGGCGACGCGAGCACCTCCTCCTCGGTCACGACGGTGCGGAACAGCGCGAGCGGATTGTTCGCGGCGTGACGGCTCGCCTTCGCGCGGATCTTCGCGAAGGTCGCGAGCTTCGTGCCGTACTGCTTCATGTGCTCGAGCCCCGCGCCGCCGAAATAGCGCAGCGCGAACGGCACGCCCTCGGCGTGCACCAGCTCGTCGGTGACCGCGTCGAAGCGCTCGAACGGGCTCGGACGGTCGGGGAACGCGAGCCCGAGCGCGCCCGGCTTCATCTGCTCGAAGCCCACGGCGAGCGCGCAGTCGACCGCGCCGCTCGCGACCGCCTGGCGAGCGAGGAAGAGCGCGGTCGAGCCGGTCGAGCAGTTGTTGTTGACGTTGACGACCGGTACGCCGGACATGCCGACGTCGTACGCGGCGCGTTGGCCGCTGCACGAGTCGCCGTACACGAACCCCGCGTAGACCTGCGCGACGTCGCCGTACGACAGCCCGGCGTCGTCGAGCGCGGCGCGGATCGCGCTCGCGCCCATCACCTGGTAGGGCTCGCTCGCGCCGGGCTTGGCGAACGGGATCATCCCGACGCCGGCGACGCGCACATCGTGGCTCATCGTTTCGACTCCTGGCTTCCCGGCCCCGGCGTCAGCGGCACAACACCGTCGCGCCGGCTTACTTGCGCCCGTACAGTCCGGTGAAGCTCGCCTTGCCGAGCCGGTTGGCGTTGATCATGAAACCGACGAGCGCGGCCGTCGCGTCGGCGGGAACGTCGAGCTTCTCGACCTTGAGCGCGTGCACCGTGAAGATGTAGCGGTGCGGCTTGTCGCCCTGCGGCGGGCAGGGCCCGCCCCAGCCGGGCGCGCCGAAATCGGTCCTGCCCTGCGCGCTGCCGGCGGGAAGCTTCGAGCCCGCCTTGTCGCCGGCGCCCGCCGGGAGCGATGCCGTGCCCGACGGCAGGTTGTAGACGACCCAGTGCCACCAGCCGCTGCCGGTCGGCGCGTCGGGGTCGTAGACGGTGATCGCGAAGCTCTTCGTGCCTGCGGGCGCGCCCTTCCACCGGAGCGAGGGCGAGACGTTGCCGCCGCTGCACCCGAAGCCGTTGAAGACCTGCGCGTCGGCGATGCGTGCGTTGGGCTTGATCTCGGCGCTGTCGAGCGAGAACGCGGCGGCGGCGGCCAGGGGCACGGCGGCGAGCGCCGCAGCGCACACGATGGTCAGGGAGCGGGTCAGGCGGGCCATGGGTTTCTCCGGCGCTCGGCGCGCAGCGGTCGGCGCGCCCGGGTCGCCATTATCGACCCGTTCGGCCGCGTCGCGTGGTCGCCCGGCAACGTTCCGTCGTCGGCGGGATGCCAGGCGACGCCGAGGAGCTCGGCGAGCCGCATCGCGTCGCGGGGCGCCTTCACCTTGATGTCGTTGTCGAAATACACGAACACGTCGCGTGGCCCCGACGGCGCGCGCGTGCCAGGCGCCAGGAGCCGCGCGTCGTCGACCTGGCGTCCCTCGCTCCAGGCGCGCAGCCGCCGCGCCCAGCGCTCGAGCGCGGTCGCCGTGTAGCCGCTCTCGTAGAGCTTCCGGTCGCCGTGCAGGCGCACGTACGCGAAGTCGGCGGTCAGGTCCTCCGCGAGCGGCCACTTCCCCGCGGTGTCCGCGACCACGAGGGCGATGCGGTGCGCTCGCAGCAGCGCCACGAACTCGGGCGTCTCGAAGCTCCGGTGCCGGATCTCGATCGCGTGGCGCAGCGGACGAGTCGTCGCGTAGGCGAGCTTCGCGCGGCCCTTGACCTTGTCGTCGCGACGGCGCGCGAGCGCGCTCGCCTGCGCGGCGTCGCGCGGCAGGAGCGCGAAGAACGCCGCGAGCTTGTCCGCGTCGAACGCGAAGCTCGGCGGGAACTGCCACAGGAACGGCCCGAGCTTGTCGCCGAGGTTCGCGATGCCCGACGCGAAGAAGTTCGCGAGCGGCCGCTCGACGCCGGAGAGCCGCTTCATGTGCGTCAGGTAGCGGCCGCCCTTGACGCTGAACACGAAGCCGTCGGGCGTTTCGTCGCGCCACTGCGCGTAGTACTCGGGTCGCTGCAGCGAGTAGAACGAGCCGTTGATCTCGATCGTCGACAGGTGGCGCGACGCGAACGCGAGCTCGGCGCGCTGCGGCAGGTCGGGCGGATAGAACACGCCGCGCCACGGCTCGTAGCGCCAGCCGGAGATGCCGATGCGGATCGTGCCGGGCATCGCCGCACGCTAACGCGAGGCGCGGCGACGGTGCTGTCCGCGTCGCGCGCAACCGCTCGTAGGGCGGCGCGCTACGGCATTCGCGTCGCCCGGAACCCGGGTCGCAGCCTGATGCGGAACCTGGCCCCGGAACCAGGTTCGCAACACGGTACCGACGCTCGATCGCCGTCGGGGTGTTCCGAGGCGTGCCCGCGCCTGGCGCCGTCGTCGCCGGCGCTCCGCCCCTCGCTACGGCTCGACGCCCTCGCCGTACCACCACGGGCCGTGCTCGCGCAGACGCTGCTTCTGCTCGGGCGTCAGGACGGCGACCATCGCGTTGCGCGCCTCGACGCGCGACTTGAGGATCTGCCGCCGGAGCTCGTCGACCTTCTGCTGCTGGTCGGCGACCGCGGAAGGGTCCACGGTCTCGCCGCGAAGCAGCTCGCGCAGCTTGTACTGCTCGCCATGGAGCCGGCCCATCGTGTCCCAACTCTTGCTGCGGACCTGCTCGCGGAGGGCGGCGAGCTTCGAGCGCTGTTCTTCGGTCAAGTCGAGCGCGGCGAATCCGCCCCCGGAGCGGTCCCAGCCCGGC
>DASTCK010000245.1:0-3019 GCA_035711225.1 Casimicrobiaceae bacterium | reverse complement strand
AAGCAGCTCGAACGCCACGGCCAGCGCACGCGCGCGGGCGGTCGCGATCTCGTCGACCGACTGGCGCACGAGCGAGTACTCGGCGAGTCGATGGCCGAACGCCGTGCGGAAGCCCGTGTAAGCGCGCACGATCCGCTCGGCGGCGCGCAACGTCGCCGCCGCGTACATCACGCACGCGATGCGCGAGGTGACGAGAACGTGGTCGAGCAGGTTGGCCACGCCGCGATCGAGCGGTCCGACCGACCAGGCCAGCGCACCGTCGAACGTCACCTCGGCGGTGGCGAGCTCGCGCGTCCCGAGCTTGTCCTTGAGCCGGTCGATCGTGTAGCCGTTGCGAAGCGGCGCCTCGCCGGGCCGGTACGCGGGCACGAGGAACAGGGCCACGCCGCGCGAGCCGGCGGGCGCGCCGCGCGGCCGCGCGCTCACCAGGAACCAGTCCGCATTGATGTTCGAGCAGAACCACTTGTGGCCGTGCAGCCGGTAGGCGCCGCCGTCCGGTACCGCCTCGAGTGCGTTGGCGCCGACATCGGAGCCGCCCTGGATCTCCGTCACGAACTGCGCCGCATGCACGACCCGGCCGGCGCTCGCGTTTCGCATCTGGTCGAGCGCGGTGCGGTGCTCGTCGCGATCGCCGAGCGCGCTCAGGAGGCGCGTGAGGCCGTCGGTGCAGGCGAGCGAGCACGCGACGCCCGCCTCGCCGTTCTGGTGGGCGAGGTAGGTCTTCGCGTAGAACGCGAACGGGTCGCCGTGCACGACGCCCAGCCGCTCGCGCCCGGCGACCTCGGCCAGCGCCTCGAGCGTGCAGGCCGGCAGCACGATCTCGTCGACGCGACGGTGCCACGCGTCGAACGCGCGCAGCGCCGGTGCGTTGGCGGGCTGGGCGGAAGCCTGCGCCAGGCGCGCGAGCGGTCCGGCGACGCGCGCGCCGAACGCGTGCAGTTCGCCGGCGTCGTGCCGCGGCGCATGACGGCCGAGCAGCGAGACGAGCAGCGCGTCGTCGTCGTACCAGTTGTCGCCGACGGCGGCGAGGAAGGCGTCGAACGAGTAGTCCATGGCGGGCTAGCCATTATCGCGCCAATGGCGCAGGACGCGACGCACCGTGCGATTGACACGGTGCGGGCGCATCGCCACACTGCCCGCCGGGCGGGGAGGAAGGATGCGCACGCAAGTCGCGATCGTCGGCGCGGGTCCGTCGGGGCTTTTGCTCGGGCAATTGCTCGCGCGCGCCGGCGTCGACAACGTCATCCTCGAGCGGCATTCCGGCGAGTACGTGCTCGGCCGCATCCGTGCCGGCGTGCTCGAGCAGGGGACGGTCGAGACGCTCGAGGAGGCGAACGTCGCCGGCCGGCTGCACCGCGAGGGGCTGGTCCACGACGGCATCGAAATCGCGCACCGCGGCGAGCGACACCGGATCGACTTCCGCAAGCTCTGCGGCAAGACCGTCGTCGTCTACGGCCAGACCGAGGTGACGCGCGACCTGATGGATGCGCGGCGCGCCGCCGGCGCGAAGACCCTCTACGAGGCGGAGGACGTCCGCATCGCAGGCTTCGACGGCACGACGCCGACCGTGAGCTGGCGCCACGGCGGGCAGGCGCACGAGCTCTCGTGCGACTTCATCGCCGGCTGCGACGGCTACCATGGCGTCACGCGCCAGAGCGTTCCGCCCGGCGCGATCTCGACCTTCGAGCGCGTGTATCCGTTCGGGTGGCTCGGCGTGCTGGTCGACCAGCCGCCGGTGTCGCCCGAGCTCATCTACGTCAACCACGAGCGGGGTTTCGCGCTGTGCAGCATGCGCTCGCCCATGCGCAGCCGCTACTACGTGCAATGCCCGCTCGAGGAGAAGGCCGAGGCCTGGACGGACGAGCGCTTCTGGAGCGAGCTCCGGGCCCGGCTCGACGATCGCGCCAACGCGGCGCTGAGGACCGGCCCGTCGATCGAGAAGAGCGTCGCGCCGCTGCGGAGCTTCGTCGGCGAGCCGCTGCGCTTCGGGCGGCTGCTGCTCGCCGGGGACGCGGCGCACATCGTGCCGCCGACCGGCGCGAAAGGACTCAACCTCGCGGCGAGCGATGTGCGCTACCTCGCGCACGCGCTCGCGGACTGGTGCCGGCGCGGCGACGGCCGCGGGCTCGAGACCTACTCGGCGCGATGCCTGCGGCGCATCTGGCTCGCGGAGCGCTTCTCGTGGTGGATGACCTCGCTCCTGCACCGCTTCCCCGGCACCGACGCATTCGGCGCGAAGATGCAGGAGGCGGACCTGGCGCTGCTCTTCTCCTCGGAGGCGTCGCAGCGCTCGCTCGCGGAGAACTACACGGGGTTGCCGTTCGACGACTAGAACGTCGGGGCGCGCAGGTCGTACGGTCGCAGCGTCGGCGCCCTGGGCATCGGCACCTTCGACTGGCACTTGCCGCCGACGAGGCGCCCTTCGCTCTCCATCGTCGCGATCTCGCCGTCGAGGTAGAGGGACGTCGCCCCCTCGGAGTACTTCTCCTGGGCGGCGCTATCGACGCGCGTCAGCGTCCACGAGCGCCCGCCGATCGTCGCCCGCGCGCTGCGCGCATCCGCGGCGCGCTCGACACGCATCTCGGTACCGCCTTCGCATTGGTAGTCGATGGTCGCGGCGAGAACCGTGCTCTCGAGTCCCACGCTGTAGCGCTCTCCCGCGCAGGCACCCAGCGCTAGGAGCGCGCACGCTCCGAGCGGAAGAACGGCACGAGGCAGGCGGGCCATGGCGGCGGACTGTATCATCCCGCCGTTCGCCGCGCACCCACGCTCCCACGATGACGCCCGACGAGATCGACCACCGCCTGCGCTTCGCCATCGACGCCGCGCGCCGCGCGGGCGACCTCGCGCTCGCCCACGCGCGCGACCCGGCGGGACTGTTCGTCGAGGACAAGGGCGTGCAGGACGTCGTGACGGCGGCGGACAAGGCCCTCGAGAAGCAACTCCGTGCCGACATCGCCGCGGCGTTCCCCCGCGACGCCGTGCTCGGCGAGGAGGAGGGGCTCGATGCCGGCTGGGA
>DASTCK010000244.1:0-9981 GCA_035711225.1 Casimicrobiaceae bacterium | reverse complement strand
ACGCGATCGGCGTCGGACAGCTCGTGCTGTGCGCCCGCTTCGGCCGCGGCGCGGTCGAGCGCCGCCACCTCGCTCGCGGTGCGTCGCTCGAACGCGGCGCGGACCGATTTCATGCGCCGCTCGACGCGCGCGCCGATCGCGCGCGCCGACGCACGCGCGGCTTCGGTCGTCGCGCCGGCCCGGGACGAGGCCTCGTCGACCGCGGACTGCGCCTCACGTTCGGCGGCGAGGACGCGAGCGATCGCTCGCTCGATCGCCGCGGGATCGTCGACGGAGTCGGAGGCGGGGGTCGTCGGCATGCCGCACGCGGTGGGCGCGATGCGCAGGCACCGCGTCTCCCCCCATGATGCCTTCCGGCCGGTGGCCCGGGCTTGATGCTCGTCAGTCCGCCGGGGGGAGGGGACGGCCCCGGGGCGGCAGGGCTCAGTACTCGAGCGGGACCGGGTCGAGCGAGCGCCACAGGTACCACGTCGCCGCGCTGCGCCACGGGCGCCAGCCCTCCCCGACCGCGCGGACCTCGTCGAGCGTCATCGACGCGCCTCGCCGGTAGAGGACCGAGACGCCCTTGCGCACGCCCAGGTCGTCGACCGGGAACACGTCGGGCCGCAGCTCGTGGAAGATCAGGAACATCTCGGCAGTCCAGCGGCCGATCCCACGGACGTCGACGAGCGCCTCGATCAGCGTCTCGTCGTCGAGCGTGCGCCAGGTTCGAGGATCCAGCCGGCCCGAGGCGAAATGCGCCGCGAGGTCGGCGACATAGGCGGCCTTGCGCTCCGAATACCCTGCCGCGCGCAGCGCGGGGAGTGGCACCGCGGCGACGGCGACCGGATCGAGGTGCGGAAACGCCTTCGTCGCCTGCGCCGGCGCGGCGAGCGCCACGAAGCGTCGCCAGATCGCGTCGGCCGCCTTGACCGAGATCTGCTGACCGGTGATCGCGCGCGCGAGCGCGGTGAAGGCGTCGCTCCGCCTCCTCAGGCTCGCGTCCGGGTAGCGACGAACGAGCCGACGCATGACCGGGTCGCGCCGGGCCAGCTCGCGCGCGGCGTCGTCCCACCAGCGCGGCTTCATGCCCGGCGTCCGCGCCGCCGGGCCCGGCGACGCCAGGCGGCGACCACGTGCCAGCGCCAGGCGAGTCGCACCGTCAGGAAGCCGACGGCGGACAGCGTGAGGGCGAGCAGCATGATCCCGAGGGCGAGCGGCTTGCCGAGCTCGGCCATCCACGCGGCGAGCGCGGGCACGTAGTCGGACAGGCCGTGGTAGGAGGGGGGAAGCGCGGCGACCGCGTGGGGTGCGCCTGGGAAGAAGAGCCTCCCGTACTCGTAGGCGAGCACGTAGAGCGGGACGATGGTCAGCGGATTGGTGTAGAGCGTCGTCAAGGCCGCGAGCGGGAAGTTCGCGCGCCACAGGAGCGAGAGCCCGATCGCGCCGGCGACCTGGACCGGGCCGGGAATGAGGCCGCACAGGAGCCCGACCGCCACGCCGCGCGCGGTCGAGCGGCGGTTGAGGTGCCACAGGTCGGGGTCGGACAGCGCCGGAATGTACTTCACCACCCACGGATGGCGGGTGATCTTCTCGACCGAGGGCTTGAGCCGCTCGATCCACCGCCTCAGGGCCTGCCGTAGCATGGGGGTGGAAATGGTACTATGCGCGGCTTTTTTTCACGGGACAGTCCATGAGTCGTCGGTTCGTCGCGTTCGCCCGGGGGTTCGTCGCCGCCGCGGCGATCGTCGCCTCCGCCGGCGTCGTCGCGGCGGACCCGTCGAAGGTCTACCGCATCGCCTTCCCGGTCGCCGAGACCAGCTTCGACCCGGCGCGCGTCTCGGACCTCTACTCGAACACGGTCAACGAAGCGATCTTCGAGCGCCTCCTCACCTACGACTACCTCGCGCGCCCCGCCAAGCTCGTGCCGATGATCGCCGAGGCGATGCCGACGATCGGCGACGGCGGGCGCACCTACACCTACAAGCTGCGGAAGGGCATCTACTACACGCCCGATCCCGCCTTCAAGGGGAAGCGGCGCGAGCTCGTCGCGGAGGACTTCGTCTACATCATCAAGCGCCACGTCGACCCGAAGAACCGCTCGCCCTGGGCGTTCATGGTCGAAGGCAAGGTCGAGGGCCTCGATACGCTGATCGAGGCGGCGAAGAAGTCGGGCAAGTTCGATTACGACGCGAAGGTGCCCGGCCTCGCGACACCGGACCCCTACACGCTGGTGGTGCGACTCACCTCTCCGGACTTCCTGTTCAACTACACGGTCGCGCACATCCCGTTCGGTGCGATGGCGCGCGAGGTGGTCGAGCACTACGGCGCCGAGGAGGTCGGCGCGCATCCGGTCGGCACCGGCCCGTACGTGCTGAAGGAGTGGAAGCGCGCCGCGCGCATCGTCCTCGAGGCGAATCCGGACTACCGGGGCTTCACCTGGGACTTCGCCGCCGCCGAGCCGGCGTGGGACGACGACCTGGTCAAGGCGATGCGCGGCAAGAAGATGCCGCAGATCGGCCGCGTCGAGATCTCGATCATCGAGGAGGACCAGTCGCGCTGGCTCGCCTTCGGCGGCAAGGAGCTCGACGTCCTCGCGCTGCCGGGGACCTTCCGCCCGCAGGCGATCGGCCCGGACGGCAAGCTGCTGCCGCGCTGGACCGACGAGGGCGTGCGGCTGTTCAAGGCGATCGACCCGGACCTCACCTACACGTTCTTCAACTTCCGCGACCCGGTCGTCGGCGGCTTCACGCCCGAGAAGCTCGCGCTGCGCCGGGCGATCATCATGTCGTACAACGTGCGCGAGGAGATCGACGTCGTGCGCAAGGGGCAGGCGGTGAAGGCCGAGATGCCGATCCCCGCCGGCGTGGTCGGTCACGATCCCGGGTACCGCTCGATCAACCAGTACGACCCGGAGCTCGCGAACAAGCTCCTCGACCGGTTCGGGTATGCCAAGGGTCCCGACGGGTGGCGACGCATGCCCGACGGCAAGCCGCTCCTGATCCGGCAGGCGACCGGGACGTCGCAGATCGATCGCACGTTCAACGAGCTGTGGAAGAAGGCGGCCGACGCGATCCACGTGCGCATGGTGTTCGACGCGGGCAAGTTCGGCGACACGCTCAAGCAGGCGAAGGCCTGCCAGATCATGATGTGGGGCGCGGCGTGGACCGCGGACTATCCGGACGGCGAGAACTTCATGCAGCTCCTGTACGGGCCCAACACCGGGCAGAGCAACAACGGCTGCTACGAATCGAAGGCGTTCGACGCGCTCTACGAGAAGGCGCGCGCGCTGCCGCCGGAGGCCCCGGGCCGCAACCGGCTGTTCCTGGAGATGACGCGCCAGATGGAGGTCGACGGCGCGTGGGCGATCCACATCTCGCGCGAGCGCAACCAGATGATCCGCCCGTGGGTGCTGGGCTACAAGAAGCACCCGATCCTCCACGGCGAGTGGCTCTACATGGACCTGGAGCCGCGGCGATGACGCGGAAGCGCGCAGTGCTCCCCACGCTCGTCCGCGCGCTGACCCTCGCATTCGTCGCGTCGCTGCCGCCGCCCGCCGTCGCGGCGCCGGACATGAACAAGGTGATCCGCGAGGTGTTCCCGGTCGCCGAGACCGGGTTCGATCCCGCCGCGGTCCACGACCTGTACTCGGCGACGGTGCTGCAGGGCGTCTTCGAGACGCTCTACACCTACGACTACCTCGCGCGACCGGCGAAGGTCGTGCCGCTCACCGCCGACGGCATGCCGCAGGTCGCCGACGGCGGCAGGACGTGGACGGTCAAGCTGAAGAAGGGGATCCGCTTCGCCGACGACGCCGCGTTCGGCGGCAAGGCGCGCGAGCTCGTCGCCGAGGACTACGTCTACTCGTTCAAGCGGCTGATCGACCCGCGCATCCGCTCGCCGTGGGCGTTCCTGGTCGAGGGCAAGTTCGTGGGCCTCGACGACCTCGCCGCGAAGGCCAAGGAAGGCGGCCGGTTCGACTACGACACGACGATCCCCGGGATCGAGGCGGTCGACCGCTACACGATCCGCTTCCGCCTCAAGGACGCCGATTACAACCTGCCCTACATCCTGGCCCACGAGCCGACCTCGGCCGTCGCGCGCGAGGTGATCGCGAAGTACGGCGAGAGCGACGGCCGCACGCTCGCCAATCCGGTCGGCACCGGGCCCTACCGGCTCACCCGGTGGGTTCGCAGCTCCAAGATCTTCCTCGAGGCGAACCCGCACTACCGCGGCTTCACCTGGAACTTCACGTCCGACGACCCCGCCGACGCCGCGGTGATCAAGGCGATGAAGGGCAAGTCGATGCCGGCGATCGGCCGCGTCGAGATCTCGATCATCGAGGAGGACCAGGCGCGCCTGCTCGCGTTCCAGGGCGACGAGATCGACCTGATGAACATGGAAGGCCCGCTCGCGCCGCGCGTGCTCGACGGGGGAACGCTCAAGCCCGAGCTCGCGTCCAAGGGCGTGAAGCTGTCTCGCATCATCGACCCGGAGCTCTCGTACACCTACTGGAACATGACCGATCCCGTCGTCGGCGGCCTCGCCAGGGAGAAGGTTGCGCTGCGCCGGGCGATGGCGATGAGCTACGACGTCGACGAGGAGATCAAGGTCATCCGCAACGGCCAGGCGATCGCCGCGCGCTACCCGATCCCGCCGGGCGTCGTCGGCCACGACCCGGCGTGGAAGGGCGGCATCGGCTACGACCCCGCCGGCGCGAACGCGCTGCTCGACAAGTTCGGCTACAAGCGCGGCGCGGACGGTTGGCGTACGCTACCGGACGGCAAGCCGCTGACGGTGCGGCTGTCGTCGCGGCCCGATACGCTCGGCCGGCAGCAGGACGAGATCTGGAAGAAGTCGCTCGACGCGATCGGCATCCGGATGGACGTGCACAAGGACAAGTTCCCCGAGCTCCTGAAGGCCGAGAAGCAGTGCAAGCTCCAGATGCGCGTCGCGTCGTGGATCGCCGACTACCCGGACGGCGACAACTTCATGCAGCTCCTGTACGGCCCCAACACCTTCCAGAGCAACAACGCCTGCGCGCGCATCCCGGAATTCGACAAGCTGTACGAGCGCACGCAGAAGATGCCGCCGGGCCCCGAGCGCGACCAGCTCTACCGCGAGATGACGCGGCTGATCGAGGCCTACGCGCCGTGGCGCCTGATGATCAGCCGCTACCGGAACATGCTCGTCCAGTCGCGCGTGGTCGGCTACAAGCGGCATCCGATCCTGCACGCGCACTGGCAGTACATCGACGTGTCGGGACCGCCGAGGAACAAGTAGGAGGAGGGGAGAACGACGCGCGAACGGCCGGCGACCCCGGCCGGGCGGTCCGCGCGTCAGAAGCGTTGGCAGGCCCGCTCCGCGGCGCTCAAGAAGCTCCCGCGGCGCGGGCCGAGCCGCCTGCACGCGATCCTGCCGCGCCCGACCGGCGCCGCCGGGCCCGTGAGACGATCCGCGTCGCGCGCGCCCGGCGCGCGAGCCGCGGGGAGGAGTGACGATGACCGCCTACATCATCAGGCGACTGTGGCAGATGGTCCCGACGCTCCTCGGCGTCGTGATCCTGGTGTTCTTCCTGTTCAATTGGGTCGGCGGCGATCCCGCCTACGTGCTCGCCGGGAAGATCAGCAACCAGGAGCAGATCGACAACATCCGCCGGCAGCTGGGCGTCGACCAGCCCTACTGGGTGCAGCTGTGGATCTTCGTCAAGCAGATCCTGACCGGCGACTTCGGCGCGTCGTGGAGCACCAACGAGCGCATCAGCTCGATCATCCTGACGCGGCTGCCGCCGTCGTTCACCGTGCTCGTTCCGCTGACGATCCTCGACGCGCTGATCACGATCGCGCTCGCGCTCGCGGTGGCCTACGTGCGCGGCTCGCTCACCGACCGCGCGGTGATGATCCTGTGCACGGTCGGCCTGTCGATCTCGATCCTCGTCTATATCATCGTGTTCCAGTACGTGTTCGCGTACAAGCTCGGCTGGTTCCCGGTCCAGGGCTGGGGCGACTCGTTCACCGAGAACCTGTTCCGCTACGCGTCGCTGCCGATCCTGATCGGGCTCGCGGTCGGCATCGCCCCGAGCCTGCGGCTCTACCGCACGTTCGTGCTCGACGAGATCAACCAGGACTACGTCCGCACGGCGCGCGCCAAGGGGCTCTCCGAGAACCGCATCATGTGGGTGCACGTGCTGCGCAACGCGTCGATCCCGATCATCACCAACATCATGGCCTCGCTGCCGGGGCTGCTGATCGGCGCGTTCCTGATCGAGCGCTTCTTCTCGATCCCCGGCATCGGGCGCGAGGTGATCCTCGCGGTCGAGCGCAGCGACTTCCCGGTCATCAAGGCCATCACCGTGTACGTGGCGGTGGCGACGATGGTGTTCAACCTGCTCGCCGACCTGATGTACAAGGCCGTCGACCCGCGCGTGCAGCTGCGCTAGGAGAACGCGATGGCCACGCCCAGCGCCACGCTCCCCCGCGCCGCCGACGGCACGCGCGAGATCCCGCACACCGTCTCCCCGGGCCTGTGGACGTTGGCCTGGCGCCGGCTCCGCACCGACCGCGTGGGCATGGTGTCGCTCGCGATCGTCGCCGCGTTCGTCGTGCTGATCCTGCTGTCGGCCACCGGGATCGTCGCCCGCGACTGGTCGAGGGAGGTCGGCGTCAACTACGCGCCGCCCTCGTTCGTCGGCGCGGACGAGGCCGCCGCGCCTGCGGGGCCGGCGGCGGGAGCGGAGGCGCCGGCTCCCGCGACCGACTACCAGTCGTCGATCGTCGACCCGCTCGCCGACGTGATCGCCGAGCTCAAGGGCGGCAAGCCCGCCGCGACCCCGGGGGCGGCGCCTGCCGCGACGCCCGCCGACGCGAAGAGCGTCGATCCGCTCGCCGACGTGATGGCCGACATCAAGGCGGGCAAGGGGGCGACGACCGCGGCGCCCGTGGAGGCTCGGCGCGCGACGCTGGCCTTCGGCGGCGACAAGTGGGGCCGCGACGTGATCGCGAAGACGATCAAGGGCTCCGAGACGTCGATCTTCGTCGGCATCGCCTCGGCGCTGCTCGCCACCGCGCTCGGCACGCTCTTCGGCGCGATCGCCGGCTACTACGGCCGCTGGGTCGACGACGCGTTCAACTGGTTCTACTCGGTGTTCAACTCGATCCCCTACCTCTTGCTGATCCTCGCCGTCGCCGCGGTGCTGCAGCAGAAGGGGATGCTGACGATCATCCTGATCCTGGGGCTGACCGGCTGGACCGGCGTGTTCCGCCTGATCCGCGCCGAGTACCTGAAGCACAAGTCGCGCGAGTACGTGCAGGCCGCCGACGCGATCGGGGCGTCGAATGCGCGGCGCATGTACATCCACATCTTCCCGAACGTCTCGCACGTCGTGCTGGTGCAGCTGTCGATCCTCGTGGTCGGGTTCATCAAGGCCGAGGTGATCCTGTCGTTCCTGGGCTTCGGCGTCCCGGTCGACGTCGTCTCGTGGGGGTCGATGCTGAACGAGGCGCAGAACGAGCTGATCCTCGGCAAGTGGTGGCAGCTGGTCGCCGCGACGGTCGCGATGGCGACGCTGGTCACCGCGTTCTCGCTGTTCACCGACGCGCTGCGCGACGCGCTCGACCCGAAGCTCAAGGGCCTGAAGGGACAATGACCATGCGCGCGGAATTCAAGCAGAATCCCGCCGAGCCGCTGCTGCAGGTGCGCGACCTCCGCGTCGCCTTCCGCCTCGGCGGCAACGAAACGTTCGAGGCGGTCAAGGGCATCTCGTTCGACATCCCGCGCGACAGCACGGTCGCGCTGGTGGGCGAGTCGGGCTCGGGCAAGAGCGTGACCGCGCTCGCGATCCTGGGACTGCTGCCGCCCGAGAACGCGATCGTCGATCCGGGCAGCAGGATCCTGTTCGGCGGCCATAACCTGGTCGGGATGCCGTTCGGCACGCTGCGCGACATCCGCGGCGCCGACATCTCGATGATCTTCCAGGAGCCGATGACCTCGCTGAACCCGGTGTTCACGGTCGGCTACCAGCTCTGCGAAGTGCTGAAGCTGCACCGCGGCCTCTCGCCCGGTGCCGCGCGCAAGCGGGCAGTCGAGCTGCTCGACGAGGTCGGCATCCCCGAGCCCGCGCGCCGCATCGACGCCTACCCGTCGCAGCTGTCCGGCGGGCAGCAGCAGCGCGTGATGATCGCGATGGCGATCGCCTGCGAGCCCAAGCTCCTGATCGCCGACGAGCCGACGACCGCGCTCGACGTCACGATCCAGAAGCAGATCCTCGAGCTGATCGCCGAGCTGCAGCGCCGCCACAAGATGAGCGTGCTGTTCATCACGCACGACCTCGCGGTGGTCGGCGAGATCGCCGACCACGTGGTCGTGATGCGCAACGGCGAGATCCGCGAGCAGGGCACGGCGAAGCAGGTGTTCGAGGCGCCGCGCGACGCGTACACGAAGGCGCTGCTGATGTGCCGTCCGCGGCTCGAGCACCGGCCGATGCGCCTGCCGGTGATCGACGACTTCATGGGCGGCCGCGGGCCGCAGCACCTCGAGGATCGTCCACGCGGGATCGCGCCGGGCGACCCGGTGATCCTCGACGTGCAGGGGCTCGGCAAGAGCTTCTACGTGCGCGAGGGGCTCTTCGGCCGGCGCGAGTTCAAGGCGGCGGCCGACGTCTCGTTCAAGCTTCGGCGCGGGAAAACGCTCGGCCTCGTCGGCGAGTCGGGCTCGGGCAAGACCACCGTCGGCCTCACGCTGATGCGGCTGCACGAGGCGACTGCGGGCCGCGCGCTGTTCGACGGCCGAGACATCCTCGCGATGTCCGAGCGCGAGTTCATGCCCTACAAGCGCCGCATCCAGATCATCTTCCAGAACCCCTACGCGTCGCTCAATCCCCGCTTCACGATCGGCCAGATCCTGACCGAGCCGATGGCGATCCACGGCATCGGCGCGAGCGCGCAGGAGCGCACCGACAAGGTGTTCGAGCTGCTCGGCCGCGTCGGCCTGCCGGACGTCTCGTTCTACAAGTACCCGCACGAGTTCTCGGGCGGTCAGCGCCAGCGCATCGCGATCGCGCGCTGCCTCACGCTCAGGCCGGACATCCTGATCTGCGACGAGTCGGTCTCGGCGCTCGACGTCTCGGTGCAGGCGCAGGTGCTGAACCTGCTGCAGGACCTGCAGGACGAGTTCAAGCTCTCCTACCTGTTCATCTCGCACGACCTCGCGGTCGTCAAGTACATCTCCGACGAGGTGATGGTGATGAACGAGGGGCGCGTCGTCGAGATCGCCGACGCCGACTCGATCTACCTGCATCCGCGCGAGGCGTACACGCAGCGCCTGCTCTCCGCGATCCCGAAGGGCTGGCAGGGCGAGCGCGCGACTGCGTGAACCGGGGTCAGATTCGAATCCGACCCCGGTCCGAGCCTAGAGCGTGAAGGCGATCTCCCGCACCAGCGCGCCGGGCAGCCGCGCGCTCGTCAGCTGCCGCGAGCGGTAGGTGTCGGCGGAGAGCAGGAGCTCGGTCTCGCGCGTCAGCGCCTCGAGGTTGCTGCCGAGCATCCGGTAGAGCGAGTCGTCGAAGCGCAGCACGTCGACCGGCGCGACGATTCGTCCGCGCTCGACGCGGAAGGTCGCGAAGCGCGTCATGCCGGTGATGCGGCACGCCGGGCGGTCCGAGTAGTTGGTGTACCAGAGGTTGCCGATCCACAGACCGTCGTCGAGCGCCGCGAGCGCATCCCCTGCCGGCAGGTCGCCGCCCGCCATCGCCAGCGATTCGGGCATCTCCTCGGCGTTCGCGCCGTTGGCGTCGAGCGAGAATTCGCGCGCGGTGCGCGGCGACGTGAGCGCGCCCACCAGCTCGCCGGTGCGCACCAGCGGCACGCGCCCGGGGCGCGAGAACCCCTCCGACTGGAAGCCGGGCGCGACGCCGCCGTCGAGGTCCTCGTCGATGCTCACGAGCGCGTCGAGCCGCTCGCGCTCGCGCATGCGGGCGAGCGGGCTCTGCCGCGTTTCCAGCGCGCG
>DASTCK010000243.1:0-30361 GCA_035711225.1 Casimicrobiaceae bacterium | reverse complement strand
GATCGCCTGTGGCGCACGCCGCCGCCGCCGCGCGCGCTGAATCCCGACGTCCCGCCGTGGCTGCAGGAAGTGATCCTGCACGCGCTCGAGGTCGACGCGGCGCGCCGCTACGCGTCCGCCGCGCACGTCGCGTTCGACCTGCGCCACCGCGACACGATGACGCTGACCGAACGCGCCGCGCGCGTCGCCGGCATCGGGTGGCTCGCGCAAATGCGGCGCTGGTGGGCCGCCAAGCGCCCGTCGCTCGACCTGCGCACCGCGAAGCGCGGCGAGGCCCCGGTGGTCCTCGTCGCCGTCGACACCGAGCATCCGGACGACGAGCGCCACCCGGCGCTGCGCGCCGCCACGCGCGCGATCCTCGCGGTCAGCGACGATTTCCGGCTGATGTTCGTCTCGGCGATCGGCGCCGCGCCGGTCGGCGAGGGCGAGGCGCTCGAGGACACGGACTCGGGCCGCCAGCTCGAGCACCGCAACCGGCTGCGCCACTGGGTCGAGCCGCTCGGGCTGCCGCCGTCGCGCCAGTCGCTGCACGTCGTCGAGTCGGGGGATCCCGCGGCGACGCTGCTCGACCTGGCGCGCGCCAACCACGTCGACCTGATCGTGATCGGCGCGCCCGGACCCTCGGAGCGCGCGCTCGCGTGGTGGCGCTCGGCCGCGTCGACCGTGACCGCGAATGCACCGTGCAGCGTGCACGTGGTGCGCGCGCCGCAACCGCGGGGGGCGATCGAGGACGTCGCGCAGGACCCGGGGGAGTCGGACCCTGCCTGATGATCGAGCAGGGGTCCCGCTCGCCGTTCGCGCGGACCCGCGTCAGCCCGCGCCGGCGGCGATCAGCTCGCGCGCACGATCGACCAGCGCGCGCGCTGCGTCGCGGTCGAGCGACTTCACCAGCGCCTCGGCGAACGCCGGCAGCAGCTCCGCGAGGTCGGCCGGCGTCGCACAGCGCTCGAGCTTGAGCGTGAAGGCGAACGCGCGGATCCCGCGCGCGTCGACGATCGACTCGTTCATGAACGCCTTGGCGACGCGGAAGCCCTCGAGCTGTCGCTCGGTCGTCACCGCCCCGGCACCGGGCTGCGCGGCGGCCTGTCCCGTCTCCACGATGTAACCTGCGGCCGCGAGCTGCGCGAGCGCGTCGGCCGGCGCGCCGATGAGCGTGACCTGCCGCTGGATGTCGTCGCCGGGCTTCCCGGCGTCGACGAGGAACAGGACCGTCCGGAGCTTGCCGCGCAGGTTCTTGCGTCCCTGCGCGATCTCGTCGTGGCCCTTCGGCGTCCTCGTGTAGCGCGTGGGATCCATGCGATGGCGTCGGCGTGGCGGTCGACGCCGAGCTCGTCGCGACGACGCCCGGGCCGGCACGCGTCCGGGGCATGCACGGATCGTGCCGACTCGCGTCGGGCGAGATTGCCCCCTGCGGGCCGGCGTCGGCGACCTGGTGGAAACCCCAGGCTCGCCGTCGCAACCTCGCGCGCGCTACGCCGCGCGCCTGGTCCCGTGCTCGGCGTCGCGCAGCGCCGCCCGGATCTCGCCGATCGCCCACACCAGCGCTTCGCGCGGAACGTTGAGGGGCGGCGCGATCCGGATCACGGTGCCGTGCGTGTCCTTCGACAGGATGCCGCGCGCGAGCAGGCGGTCGACGACCGCGCGCGCCGTCGTCCTGGCCGCGTCGACCTCGATGCCGATGAAGAGGCCGCGCCCGCGCACGTCGACGACGAGCGGACTCTCGATGCGCTTCAGCTCCGCGAGCAACCATTCGCCGAGCTCGCGCGAGCGTGCGACGAGGCGCTCGTCCTCGAGCACGTCGAGCGCCGCGAGCGCGACCGCCGCGCCCAGCGGGTTGCCGCCGAACGTGCTGCCGTGGTCGCCGGGGTTGAACACCTGCATGACGTCGTCGGTGGCGACGAACGCGGACACCGGCATCAGCCCGCCGCCGAGCGCCTTGCCGAGGATGACGCCGTCGGGCATCGCGCCGTCGTGCTGCCAGCCGAACGTGTGGCCGGTGCGGCCCAGGCCCGTCTGCACCTCGTCGCAGATCAGGAGCACGCGATGGCGGCGGCAGATCTCGGCGCAACGGGCGAGGTAGCCGTCCTTCGGGACGACGATCCCCGCTTCGCCCTGCACCGGCTCGACGATGAACGCCGCGGTGTCCGGCCCGATTGCCGCTTCGAGCGCGTCGGTGTCGTCGAACGGAATCGTCGCGAGCCCCGAGGGATAGGGACCGAAGCCGTCGCGGTACTGAGGCTCGGTGGACAGCCCCGTCGCGGTGATCGAGCGACCGTGGAAGTTGCCGCGGCACGCGATGACCTGCGCCCGCCCGTCGGGCACGCCCTTCACCTTGTGCGCCCATTTGCGCGACGCCTTGATCGCGGTCTCGACGGCCTCGAGGCCGGTGTTGACCGGCAGCGCGCGGTCGAGCCCGGTCATCGCGACCAGGCGCTCGAGAAGGAGCGGCAGCCGATCGTTGAAGTACGCGCGCGACGTGACCGCGAGCCGGTGCGCCTGCTCGGTGAACGCCGCGAGGATGCGCGGATGCGCATGGCCGAAGCTGACCGCCGAATACGCGCTCATCAGGTCGAGGTAGCGCCGCCCCTCGACGTCGGTGAGCCACGAGCCTTCGCCCTGGGTGATCACCACCGGCAGCGGGTCGTAGTTGCGCGAGCCGTAGGCGCGCTCGCGGCGGACGTACTCGGCGGCGGCCTTGCCGGCCGTCGCCGCGGGCGCGGTGAAGGCGGGCTGGCCGGGCTTCTGCCCGGTCCGGATCAGCGTGGTCATGCGAAACGCTCCTCGTGAGAGAGGCCTGCCGTCGCGACCGATCGGGATCGGGTCGCGGTCCTGGGGTGCCAGTCGGGACGGTCGGCCGATGCGCCGCGGAGCGTGACCCGCCGGGTGGGCGGTCGGCGTTTCGCGGCGATTCGCGGGCGGGTCAGGACCCCTGACGCCGCCGATGCATCGGCCGGATTCTACCGGTGGGCCGGCGGGCGGCCTAGCTGCACCGCACCAACCCGTTGCCGCACCGCATCAATCGGCCGAAGGCGGGTCCCGCTGTCCGGCCGGCTGCCCCGCATCCAGCGCGTCGAGGTTGGTCGCGGCCTTGGGATGCCTCGGGTCGAGCACGAGCGCACGGGCATACGCCTCGCGCGCGCGCCCGCGGTCGCCGGCGACCTCGTGGGCATGGCCGAGGTTGTTCCAGGCGCGGGCGTTGGCGGGGCTCGCGCGCACCGTCGCCTCCCACAGGCGCACCTCGCTCGCGTAGTCGGTCACGCGGACGAACGTCGCCACCGCGAGCACGAGCGCCAACGTGGCGACCATCGCGGCCGCCGGTCCCCGCGCGCGCCACGAGGCGACCAGCACGCCCGCGATCAGCGCCGGCCCGACGATCGCGAGGTAGAGCTGGCGATCGTTCGCGAGCTCGTAGCGCGCGAGCGGGCCGTGCGTCGGCACGAGCGCGAGCAGGAACCACAGGATGCCGAAGCCGAGCCACGGGCGCCGCCGCAGCTGCGCGACCCCGACGGCCGCGAGCGCGACCAGCGCCGCGGCTTGCACGGCCCATGCGGCATCGAGGGCGTCGCGCGCGACGAGCCCCGGGTCGAAGTCGACCCGCAACGTCAGCAGCGGATGGGTGACGAGGTAGACGACCGCGTCGACCTGCGCGACCAGGTTGTCGAGCGGGCCGCGGATCGCGAGGCTCGCGTCGAGGAGGCGCCGGTACGCGGGCGTCGCGAGCACGGCCGCCGCCAGCACCAGTGCCAGCAGCCAGAACGCCCGCGTGCGATTCACCGCCGCCGCCAGGCCTTCGCCCCTTGCGACCTCGACCAGCACGAGCGCGAACGGGAGCGTCCACGCCGACTCGCGCGCGGCGATCGCCGCGGCGAAGAGCGCCATGGCGCCGCCGCGCCACGCCGCCGGGCCGGCGCGCGCGCGCTCCCACGCGTAGAGCGCGCCGAGCGTCGCGAGCGACGACAGCGCGGTCGAGCGTCCCGCGATGTAGACGACCGCCTCGGTCTGCGCGGGGTGCAGCGCGAACAACAGCGCGGTCGCGACGGCCGCGAGCGAGGGTCGCGGAACGCGTGGCGCAAACGCCGCGATCCAGTGTCGCGCCAGCGCGAGCACGAGCAGCGACGACGCGACGTGCATCGCGACGCCGGCGATCGCGAAGCCCGCGGGCGCCGGAGACGCGAGCCAGTTCGCGACGTAGCTCGCCTTGGTGAGCGGCCGCATGCCAGGCATCGACGCCCACCAGGCGCTCCACGAGTGGACGTCGCGGTCGATGACGACGACGCGGAAGTCGTCGTACTGGAACGCGGTACCCGGCGCCGCGGCATAGGCGGCCAGCGCCGCCGCGGCGACGAGGAGCGGCAGCGCGACGCCGCGATCCCTGCGCGCCGCGGTCGCGAGCGCGCCGGTCACGGCGCCTTCGGGCCGGGCGCCGACGGACGCCCGCGCGCCTCGTCGAACGCGGACTCGATCATCGCGACGGCATCCCACCAGCGATCCGGCGCGCCGAGCAGCACGACCATCACCTGCGTGCCGCTGCGCTCGGCCACGGCGACCAGGCAACGCCCGGCCGCCCGCGTCCAGCCGGTCTTCACGCCGCGCGCGCCGTCGACGCGCCCGACGAGCACGTTGGTGTTGTCGAACCGGAACGTGCGCCCGCCCGCCACGCGTGCCTCGCCGGACTCGCGCCTGACGATCGCCGCGATGCGGGGCGATGCGAGCGCGGCGTCGGCGAGCGTCGCGAGGTCCCGCGCGGACGCGTAATGGCCGTCGGCGTCGAAGCCGCAGGCATTGGCGAAGCGCGTGTCCGCGAGCCCGAGTGCGGCGGCGCGCGCGTTCATCGCCGCGACGAACGCCTTCTCGCTGCCTGCGACGCGCTCGGCGAGCGCGAGGCACGCGTCGTTCGCCGACCGGAGCAGTGCCGCGGCGAGAAGGTGGTCGGCGGCGATCCGCGCGCCGGAGCGCAGTCCGAGGCGGACGCCGTCGGCGCTCGCGGCGCGGGTGCTGACGACCACCGTGTCTTCCGGCGCGAGCGCCTCGACGGCGAGCAGCGCGGTCATGAGCTTGGTGAGGCTCGCGGGCCTCAGGCGCGCGCTCGCGTTCGACGACCAGCGCGTGGCGCCGTCGATTCGCACGAGGTACGCGGCCGCGATCCCGGGCCACGGGTCGTCGGCCGCCGCCCGCGCCGGCGCGCCCGGCAGCACCGCGAGCGCCGCCGCGACGAGCAGCGCGCCGCGGATCATCGCGACGTCAGAACGGCAGCAGCTTGCGGACCGCGTCGACGCCGGACTTCACCGGGTCCGGCTTCGCCGGCTCGGTCGCCGCGTTCTGCGCGGGCGGCGCCGCGCCCGCGGTCGACGGACCGCGCGCGAGGCGCGCGTAGCGGTTGCACATCGGGACGACGCTGCGGTCGACCGTGTAATAGTCGCGCCCCTTGCAATGGACCGGGCCGGCGGCGAGCACCTCCGGGTCGCACGAGCCGTTGCCGACGAACGACCAGTCGCGCGTCGTCGCGGCCTTGCTGCACGCGACCTTGGTCGTCGCGTCGAAGTCCTGGCGGCAGGCGTCGAACGCGCCGCGGGCGGTCTCCACGTTCGACTTGGCGACGACCGTGCGCCAGCCCGCGGGCTCGCGCATGTCGCGCGCGTGGCCGCCGACGCGGTCGCAGAACGCCTTCTGCTGGCCCGCGCACGCGGCGCCCTGCCCGAAGAACATCGGCACGTAGAGCTTCTCGATCCCGTCCGAGCAGGTGCGCGCGAGCATCGCGTCGCCTTCGGCCTTCTGGGCGGCCATCACCTTCTGCGACTGGTCGGTGCACGCGCCGACCCGGCGACCCGTGAAGTTCTGCGTCATGTCCATCTCTTCGCCCTTCTTGGTCGAGCGCACGCGCATGCGCCCCTCGTAGGACGTCGCGGACGACGTGATCTCGCCTTCGGCGGTCATCGGGTTCTTGCCTGTGCACACCATCTTGTAGGCGACCTTGTTGCCGGTCACCTTCGAATCGGTGACGCGGCAGTCGTCCTGCCGCGGGATCGTGTCCTCGGGCTTGCGGTCCCTCTTCAGGCACACCTGGTTGGTCTGCGCGGGCATCGCCATCGGCATGCCGGCGATCTCCATCTTCATCGTGACGTCCCACAGCTCGTCGGGCCCGGTGCCCGCGATGAACAGCTGGCGGGCCGGCTGCGCGGCGGCGAAGCCGGCGCAGGCGAGCGCGGACGCGGCGACGAGCGCGGCGGCACCGCGCGAGAGCGAACGGGCGAACGACGGCGTGGGACGCATGGCTTTCCTTCGACAGGCGACGACAGCGCGATGCTACCGCAACGCGCGTGCCCATGCGCGACGCGTCAGGGATTGCGATCGATTCGCACTACCGCCGCGTCGGCCGCGTCGCTGCCGGGCAGCGACGCGAGCTCGCCGAGCGTGACCGGCTTCACCGGGAAGCGCTGCCGATAGGTGCCGGCCTCCGACGGCGGCACGCCGCACGTTTGCACGACCAGCGCGGTGACCGTCGGCGCGCACAGGCGCCCCTGGCAGGGGCCCATGCCGCAGCGCGCGAGCGCCTTCGCCTGGTTGGGACCGCTCGCGCCTTCGCGCAGCACCTCGCGCACGCGCCCCGCCGTCACCTCCTCGCAGCGACACGCGATCGTCTCGTCGAGTGGCACGCGGAACGCGTCCGCCGGGCGGTAGAGCGAATCGAGGAACGCACGCCCGCGAAGCGCCTGTGCGAGCGCGTCACGAAAACGCCGCGCCTTGCGATCGCGCTGCGCCGCGTCGAACCGGCCGAGCGCGTGCGCGACCGCGAGCGCGGCGAGCGCCCCACGCGGCGTCGCGGCATCGGCGCCCGCGACGTTCGCCGCATCACCGGCGATCCACACGCCCGCCAGCGACGATGCGCCCCATGCGTCGACGACCGGCTCGAAGCAGGCCTGCGCATCGTTCCACGCGATCGCGCATCCTGCCGCCAGCGCGAGCGGCGCATGCGGCACGACACCCTGGTGGAGCAGCAGCGTGTCGCAGGCCAGCGATGCCGAGACGCCGCGCGCCTCGAAGCGAACGCCGGTGACGCGCGCATCGCCTTCGGCGGCGACGCGCTCGACGCCCTCGATGACGCGAACGCGGCCTCGCACCGACCGCAGGAGGTCGAGTCCCTTGAGCGCGTAGCGCGAGAGCGCGAAAGCTCCGGCGTGCGGCAGCGCACGCGCCAGGCGGCCGCGCGGCGTGGTGTCGAGCAGCGCGTCGATCTCGCCCCCGGCCTGCAGGCACTGCCACGCATAGAGCCACGCGAGCGGTCCGCTGCCGGCGATCACGGTGCCTCGGGTGGCGACGAGGCCAGCCGTCTTCAGCAGGATCTGCGCCGCGCCGACGCTCATGGCGCCCGGCAGCGTCCAGCCTTCGACCGGCACCGGGCGCTCGAGCGCACCGGTCGCCACGATCACCGCGCGGGCATGGAGCAGCGCCGGGCGCGGCACGCCGGGCGATCCGCCCGAGACCGCGAGCGCGAGCGTGCCGTCGTCGCGCGGCGCGAGCGACCACACGCTCGCGCCCGCGACGTGCCTCGCGCCGCTGCGCTCGAACGCACGGACGAGCGAGCCGCCGGCCCAGTACTCGGCGCCGAGGACCTCGGGGCGCGCGAGCGGCGACGCGGTGATGCCGCGATGGATCTGTCCGCCGACGCGGGGCTGCTCGTCGAACAGCGCGACCGAGAGGCCGCACTCGGCGGCGACGGTGGCGGCGGCGAGGCCGGCGGGCCCCGCCCCGACCACTGCGAGATCGAGCGTGGCTGCATCCGCGTCGCCGGTCCATGCATCGTCGAGCACCAGCACGACCGAGTCGTCGCCCGCGAAGGCCGGGTTCGCTGGGGCCACGTCGAGCGCGCGCGCGCCTTGCTGCGTCTCGACGCGCATGCCCGGCGCGACGAAGACCGTGCACCCCTGCACGTTGGGCGCGCCGTCGACGTTCACCAGGCAGTCGTGGCAGGCGCCCATCATGCACCAGGGGCCGCGGGGCCGCGCCAGCACCGGCGTGACGCGGTGCGCCAGATGCCCGGCGGCGACGAGCGCCGCCGCGACGCTGTCGCCGAGCCGCGCCTTGACCGCCGCGCCGTCGAACGTGAACGCGACCGCCGGCCGCGGATCGTCAGGCAGCCGCGCGAACATCGAAGCGGAGCGGCGAGTAGGGCTCGAGCTCGGCCGGCCACGCGTCGGCGAGGATCGCCGACGCGAGCCGGTAGGCGTGCACCGCGGCGAGCGTTACGCCCGAATGGCACGTGACGACGAAGGCGCCCGGGGCGCTGCGCGACGGCGCGTAGATCGGGAACCCGTCGGGGCTCATCACGCGGAGTGCGGCCCAGGCGCGCGTCACGCGCACGCCGGCGAGCGCGGGGAACATGCGCACCGCGCGCGCCGCCATCGTCGCGAGCACGTCGATCGCGAGCGACTCGTCGTGGCCGACGTCGCGCTGCGCGTCGCCGACGAGCACCGTTCCGTCGTCGGTCTGGCGCAGCGTCTCGATCGGCACCGCGAGGAACGGCCGCACGCGCTCGAGCACGATCACCTGCCCCTGGTTGGGGACGACCGGCGCGCGCAGGCCCACCATCGGCGCGAGGCGGGCGTTCCCGAGGCCGGCCGCGAGAACGATGCGGCGCGCGTTCAGCGGCCCCGCCGCCGTGTCGATCGCGAAGCCGCCGCGATGCGGCGCGATCACGCGCACCGTCGAGCCCGGGAGGAATCGCACGCCGCCACGCGCTGCCGCGACGTGCAGCGCCTCGAGGAGGCGAAGCGGATTGCAGTGGCCGTCGAGGTCGCACCATGTCCCGCCGACCACGTCGGGGCCGAGCCCGGGGATGCGGCGCGCGAGCGCGGCGTGATCGAGCACGTCGAGGCGGTAGCGCTCGAACCCGGGTTGCGCGAGGAGCGCCTCGATCCTCGCGGCGCGGCGGTCGAGCTCGACGCGCGACAGGCACAGGTGCGCACCGCCCGGCTGCCGGAGCGCGACGTCGATGCCGCTGGCGTTGACGAGGTCGGCGGCAAGCTTTGGCCACAGGTGGGCCGACGCCTGCGTCCAGCTTCCGTACGCGGGCATTCCGCCGCCCTTGCCCTGGACCCAGATCAGCCCGAAGTTCCCGCGCGACGCGCGATGCGCGCGGTCGCCCTCGTCGAGGACCGCGATGCGCTGGCCGCTCTCGCGCAGGCCGTAGGCGATCGACGCGCCGACGAGGCCGCCGCCGACGATCGCGATGTCGAAGGCCTCAGCCATGCGAAACCGGAGTCAGATTGGAATCCGACCCCGACGTGAAGCGGAGGATCGCCGGGATCTGCGCGTCGAAGCCCTGGAACGCATGGTCGCCGCCGCCCTGCACGAACTGCCACGCGCCCGCGTAGTGCGAAACGGCCTCGCGCCAGTCGAGCACCTCGTCGCCGCTCTGCACGAGCAGGAAATAGCGGTCCGGTCGCGTGATGCGCGGCACCGCGAGCGCGCGGAGCTCCTCGAAGTGCGCGTCGGTCACCTCGAAGCGCTCGCCGGAGTACATGTTCGTCTGCGTCCCCCTGTACGGCGCGAGGTCGTCGAACGGCCGCACGGCGGGGTTGATCAGCGCCGCGCGCGCGCCGAGCCGCTCGGCGAGCCACGTCGCATAGTACCCGCCGAGCGAGCTGCCGACGAAGGCCGCCGAGGCGAGGCCGCGATGGTCGCCGACGAGCGCCAGCACCGTGGCGATCGCGGCGGCGGGCGAGTGTCCGAGCTCCGGCACGACGAGCGTCGGACGCTTGGCCGCGGGAAGCGCGTCGACCGCGCGCACCATCGCGCGCGCCTTCACCGAGAGCGGCGAGCTGCGGAAGCCGTGCAGGTAGACGATCAGCGGAGCCGGCATGAGCGTCGGAAGCCGCGCAGCGAGGCGATCGGTGCCGGCATGAACGGTCGTCCGGCTTCAGGCGGACGCCTTGCCGAGCGCGTCGAGCAGCCTCCGGTGCACGCCACCGAACCCCCCGTTGCTCATCACGAGCACGTGGTCGCCGGATCGCGCCTCGCGCACGACGGCCGCGACCAGCGCATCGAGGTCGTCGTGCGTGCTCGCGCGCGGCCCGAGCGGCGCGAGCGCGGCGGCGGCGTCCCAGCCGAGATTGGCCGCGTAGCAGTAGACGCGCTCGGCGCCGTCGAGGCTCTCCGCCAGCCGGTCCTTCATCGCGCCGAGCTTCATCGTGTTCGAGCGCGGCTCGAGCACGGCGAGGATGCGCGCCGCCGGCCCGACCGCGCGACGCAGCCCGTCGATCGTCGTCGCGATGGCGGTCGGATGGTGCGCGAAGTCGTCGTAGACCGCGATGCCCGCGACGCGTCCCCGGACCTCCATGCGCCTCGCGACCCCGCGGAACGCCGCGAGCGCGTCGAGCGAATGCGCCACCGGAACGCCGGCATGACGGGCGGCCGCGATGGCGCCGAGCGCGTTCATCCGGTTGTGGACGCCGAGCTGCGGCGCATCCGCGGGCCACCGCAACGCGCCCTGGGGCGCCCCGCCGAGCAGGATCGTCCCGTCCACCGCGATCGTCCAGCCGGGCCCGGTCCCCGCGACCTCGGCGAGACCGAAGCGCTCGACCTGCGACCAGCAGCCGCGCGCCAGCACGCGCGCGAGCGCCGCATCGCCGCCGTTGACGACCAGCCGCCCGAGCCGCGGCACCGTGCGCACGAGGTGGTGGAACTGCGTCTCGATCGCTGCGAGGTCGGGGAAGATGTCCGCGTGGTCGTACTCGAGGTTGTTGAGGATCGCGGTCGTCGGGCGGTAGTGGACGAACTTCGAGCGCTTGTCGAAGAATGCCGTGTCGTACTCGTCGGCCTCGACGACGAAGAACGACGACTCGGTGCGCCGCGCGGACAGGCCGAAATTGGCGGGCACGCCGCCGATCAGGAATCCCGGCGCGAGCCCCGCGTGCTCGAGGATCCACGCGAGCATCGACGCGGTCGTCGTCTTGCCGTGCGTGCCCGCGACGGCGAGCACGAACCGGTCGGCGAGGACGTGGTCGCGCAGCCATTCCGGCCCGGAGACGTAGCGCAGCCGGCGATCGAGGATCGCCTCCATGAGCGGGTTGCCCCGCGAGACGACGTTCCCGATCACGAACACGTCGGCGTCGCGCGCGACGCCGTCGAGCTGCGAAGCGTCGTAGCCGTCGGTGAGCGCGATGCCGAGCCTCTCGAGCTGCGTCGACATCGGCGGGTAGACGTTGGCGTCGCAGCCGCTGACCTCGTGGCCCTCGGCGCGCGCGATCGCGGCGAGGCCGCCCATGAAGGTGCCGCAGATGCCGAGGACGTGGAGGCGCATCGGGTCAGGCGCCCGCCGGGCTCGCGACCACGGCATGGCGCTTCCAGCCCGCCAGGAACCAGACGTAGGCGGCCGTGACCAGCGCCAGCACGACGGCGAAGGCGACGCGCAGCCCGTCGGCCGGCGAGAGCCCCGCCGCGGCGCGCGCGGCGTCCGCGACGACGCCGATCCCCCATTGCGCGGCGAAGCTGCCGGTGAACATCGTGAGGTTGACGGCGGTGTTGGCGCGCCCCGCGAGGCTCGCCGGGAAGGTCTGGGCCAGCACGCTGAACGCGAGGATGTTGGCTGCGGCGCCGAACCCGTAGACGCACCACCAGAAGGTCTCGCCGGGAAAGCGCAGCACGATCGCCGCGAACGCGACGAGATTGACGGTCCAGCCGGTCAGGTACATGTGGCGGGCGTCGAAGCCGCGACGCGCGAGCCGCGTGCCGAACATCCCGAGCCCGAGGTAGCCGGCGAGGTTCAGGACGCCCATCGCGAGCAGGATGCTCGCGGCCTCCGCGCGCGTGTGTCCCTCGACCTCCATCATCCACGGCACCGACCACAGGCCCTGGATCGCCATGAACGAGCCCATCGCGATCGAGCCGACCGGCACGATCCACCAGAAGCGCCGCTCGGTGAAGACGCGGCGAACGCCCTTCCACTGCTCGGCGAACGACGGCGGATCCGCGACGCGCTGGAGATCCGGTACGCGCCACGCGATGGCGGCGGCGACCGCGAGCGTGGCGATGCCGAAGCCGACGAACAGCGTGCGCCAGTCGACGTGACGCAACGCGACCTCGACCGGCACCGTGGCCACCAACGCGCCGGCGCCCCCCGCGACCATCACCCATCCGGCCAGCGACGCCTGCCGCTCGGGCGGGTACCAGACCGCGAAGCCCTTGAGCGGCGCCATCAGGCACACCGACACGCCCGCGCCGATCAGCGCGCGCGCAACGGTGAGCCCCGTGAGGCTGTCCGCGGCGGCGAACGCGAACGCTCCCAGCGCGGCGATCACGAGCATGACCGGCTCGACGCGCCGCGGCCCGTAGCGGTCGAGCAGGATGCCGGCGGGAATCTGCATCGCCGCGAACGCGATGAAGTACGTGCTGGTGAGCAGGCCCAGCGCGCCGGGATGGAGGCCGATCTCGCGCGTCAGCTCCGGCGAGATCACCGCGGTCACGACGCGATACAGGTACGACATCAGGTACCCGGCGGCGAATGCCAGGTAGATGCGCGCGAACGGGACCTCGGCGCGTGTCATCGCGCGCGGACCGCGGGCCGAGAGCGGCACGAAGCCATCAGCTTCTGAAGATGAAGTAGACGGCGCCCATCATGCACAGCGCGGCCCACAGGTAGTCGAGCTTCACCGGCTCGCCCATGTAGAGCACGGCGAAGGGAACGAACACCGACAGCGTGATCACCTCCTGCATGATCTTGAGCTGCGCGAGCGTGAGCGCGGTGAAGCCGATGCGATTCGCGGGCACCTGCAGCAGGTACTCGAACAGCGCGATGCCCCACGACACGAACGCGGCGATCCACCACGGCTTGCCGCCCAGGTGCTTGAGGTGCCCGTACCACGCGACCGTCATGAACAGGTTCGAGCACGTGAGCAGCACGGCGCAGGCGAGCGCCGGGTGTTGCGCGACGAAAGCGGGCATGGGAACGGGACGGCCGGCCGGGGAGAGGCGGCATTGTCGCCTACCCGGCCGCGAGCGGCAGCACGACGGTCACGACGACGCCGCGGCCGTCGGCGCGATTGTCGGCCCGTGCCTCGCCCCGATGGCGCGTCGCGACGATGCGCACGATCGCGAGGCCCAGCCCCAGGTGCGGCGTCCGCCCCTCCTGCGGGCGGCGCGACACCAGCGGCTCGAACAGGCGGTCGGCGTCTCCGTCGGGCAGCGGCGGGCCCTCGTTGCCCACCGTCAACCGGGCGCGGTCGCCGTCGCGCGCGAGCGCGATCTCGATCGCCCCGCCGGTCGCGAAATCGACGGCGTTCTCGACCAGCTTGTCGAGCATCTGCGCGACGATCTCGGGCGCGCCGTCCACCGGCAAGGCCTCCGCGGGAGCGCTGAACGCGAACGGCCGCTGCGGGTAGGCGACGCGATAGCCTTCCACGCACCCGGCGACGACCTCGCCCAGGTCGAAGCGTTCGCGCTCGGCGTCGTCGAGCGCCTCCTCGAGCCGCGCGGCCTCGGTCATGCGCGCCAGGATCGCCGCGAGGCGGTCGAGACCCTGCTGCGCGCGCTCGATGTAGGGTCGCGGCTCGGCGGGCGGCGGCGAAGCGCGCAGGTTGTCGAGCGAGCTGCGCACGACCGCGAGCGGCGTCCGGAGCTCGTGCGCGAGCCGCGAAGCGAGCTGCTCGCGATAGCTCGCGTAGCCCGCGAGGCGCGCGAGGACCCCCGAATAGCTCCGAGCGAGGTCGCCGATCTCGTCGCGCGCCTCGCTGCCGGGCAGCGGCCCGCGCACGCGGCCCTCGCGGTCGATCGCGGCTTCGGCGTCCCGCGCGAGCCGGCGGATGCGCGACGAGAGCCACGTCGCGTAGAGCGTCAGCGCCGCCGAGCCGATCAGCAGGATGGCGACGACGATCGCGAACAGTCGCTCGAACGCGCGGTTGCGCTCGGCGAGCACCGCGTTGGTCGTCTCCTCGACCAGCACGACGCCGCGTACGCGATCGCCGACCCAGATCGGATGCGCCGCCGCGACGACCACCGCGCGGGCATCGTCCGTGGTCCGCCGTCCGGTCGCGGGGATGCCGTCGAGCGCCGCGACGATCTCGCGTCGCGCCGGGACGCTGCCGCTGCCGTCGTCGTCGACGAACTCCTCGGTCGGGCGCGCGAGGAACAGCGCGAAGAACGGATCGAGCCACGAGCCGCTCGCGGCGGCGCCTGCGTCTGCGTGCCTAAGGCTGCCGGCGTGCGCGAGCACGCCGAGGTCGCGGTCGACCACCCGGATGCGCGCCGTCGTGCGCGTCAGGCCCTGCAGGATCTGCTCGAGCTCGGGCGCGGCGACGGCGGCGCCGGCCGAGAGCACCGGGCGCGCCGCGGCCGCATCGACGAGGTCCTGCGGCGGCTGTCCCGTCGGCGCGACGAGCCGGACCGGGGCCTCGAAGAGGCGCGGCCGGTCGTGCAACGCGATCGCGACCGCCTGCGCGGTACCCGCGAGCGTGCGGTCCTGCGCGTCGCGCAGCACGCGCTCGAGCTCGCGCGCGTACTCGACGCCGAGCCAGGGCAGCGCGAGGAACACGGTGAGCACCAGCAGGAGCTGGGCGCGGATGCCGAGGCGGGTCACGGGGGGTCAGCGCCGATCGTCGCCGCGAGGGAGGCGGAGCCAGGTCCCGGAACCTGGTTCCGAACCAGGCCCGGAACCAGGTTCCACCGACGGCGGCCCCCGCTCCCAGCGACGACGGGATCCGACCGCTACAGCCACCGGTACCCCATCCCGTAGACGGTGGCGATCCGGTCGAACGAGGGATCGACCGCCTGGAACTTGCGGCGGATGCGCTTGACGTGCGAGGTGATCGTGCCGTCGTCGACGACGGTGTTCGCCTCGCGCATCAGCGCATCGCGGTCCTTGACGTGGCCGGGGTGGCGCGCGAGTGCGTTCACCATCCAGAACTCGGTGAGCGTGAGGTCGACCGGCTGGCCGCGCCAGCGCGCGGTCATGCGCTTGACGTCGAGCGCGAGCGACCCGCGCTCGATCACGTCCTCGGACGACGCGGGGGACGCCGACAGGTCGGCGCGACGGAATAGCGCGGCGATGCGCGCGGCGAGATGCGGCAGGCTGGCGTCCTTGGTCAGGTAGTCGTCGGCGCCCACGCGGAGGCCCGACACGATGTCGATGTCGGCGTCGCGCGCGGACAGGATCAGGATCGGCAGCGTCGACGACAGCGAGCGCAGCTCGCGGCACAGGGCGTAGCCCGCGTCGGGATCGTCGCCGAGGCCGAGGTCGACGACGGCGAGGTCCGGGAGCCGCGTGCGGAACGCCGAGAGCGCGGCGTCGCGGGTGCCGAAAGTCGTGACCTCGTAGCCAAGACGGCGCAGCGCGTCGGCGTAGTTCTCGCGGATCGCGGGCTCGTCCTCGACGATGGCGATGCGGCGGCTCATGCGCGCCGACTATACCGCAGCGCTTCGCCGCGCCTGCTTCTCGCCCCTGCGCCGCCTCAGCATCATTCCCGCGAAGGCGGGAACGACGAACTCGCTCGCCGCCACGCGCAGCGCATCGGTCGGCGAGGCCTGCCGCGACGCTCGCGCTGCCACCGGTTTTCCACAATTGCTCGCCGGATCGCCCGATCGCGAGCGGCGGCGCTCCCGCTTGCCGGGCTGCAATGCGAGGCGTGCGGAGGGCTTTCCGGCGGAGCGCCGCACGAACCCGCGGACACCGCCGTCACCGTCACGAAGAAGAAGGAGGCTCGGGGACCGCCTGCCGCTGCGCCGCCTCCCCGGCGCCGCGCCGCGCGGATCCCCCGGGCGACCGAATGATCCCCTCCGCATCCGCCTCCGTCGATCGTCCCGCGTCGATGCTGCCGCCCCGCGGCTGGCGCGGCCTCGCCCGGCTCGCTCTCGAGGGGCTCGCCGCGGGACTCGTGGCGAGCGTGGCGCTCGCGCTCGCCGTGTTCATCGTCGCCTCGCAGGCCGAGGCCGCGGCGCCGGGCGTGCGCAGTGCCGCGCTCGCAACCGCCGACGCGCATGGCGGCGCACTGTGGCTCTCCGCCACCGGCGACGAGCCCGCGATCCCGGCACCGCTGGTCGCAACCGACATCCGGGTCGCGGTCGTCGGCATCGTCGCGCGAACGACGCTGACGCAGCGCTTCGTCAACCCGAGCGCTGCGTGGCGGGAGGGCGTCTATCTTTTCCCGCTGCCCGAGAACGCCGCCGTCGACCATCTTCTCGTCGAGGCCGGCGGCCGCGTCATCGAAGGCCAGGTGCAGGAACGCGCCGCGGCGAAGAAACGCTACGACGACGCGAAGCGCAGCGGCCGCCAGGCCGGGCTGGTCGAGCAGGAGCGCCCCAACCTCTTCACCACCAGCGTCGCGCTCCTCCCGCCGCGCGGCGAGGTCGTCGTCACGATCGAGCTCCAGCAGACGCTCGCGTGGGACGACGGCACCTTCCGCTTCCGCTTCCCGCTCGCCGTCACGCCGCGCTACGTGCCGGGCGGCGCGCTCGCCGCGGCGGAGCCGGCGTCGGACACGATGCCGGACACCGTGTCCGACACGGCCTCCTCGGGGGTCGACGACGCCGAACGCATCGCCGCGCCGTTCATGCTCGACGAAGCGCTGGCGCCGGTCACGTTCGCGATGACGCTCGACGCGGGCTTCCCGCTCTCGAGCGTCGAGAGCGCCTCGCACGCGATCCGCGTCGAGCGCGGGGACGACGGCCGCGCCGAGGTCGCGCTCGCCGACGACGTCGTGCCGGCGGACCGCGACCTCGAGCTCGCGTGGACGCCGGCCGTCGGCGCCGAGCCCGCGGCCGCGGTGTTCTCCGAGCGGCGCGATGGACGCACGCACGTGCTCGTGATGGTGCTGCCGCCTTCGGTCGACGCGGGCGGCCCGGCCCTTCCGCGCGAGGCGACGTTCGTCGTCGACACGTCCGGCTCGATGAGCGGCGCGTCGATCGTCCAGGCGAAGGAGGCCACGCTGTTCGCGCTGTCGCGCCTGAAGCCCGGCGATCGCTTCAACGTCATCGAGTTCAACTCGCGCACGCGCAGCCTGTTCCCGGCGCCGGTTCCGGTCGATGCGACGACCCTCGACGCGGCGCGCGCCTTCGTCGGAGCGCTGAAGGCCGACGGCGGCACCGAGATGAGGCCGGCGCTCGTCGCCGCGCTCGCGCCCGAGGCGCAGCCCGGGTACGCGCGCCAGGTGTTCTTCCTCACCGACGGCGCGGTGGGGAACGAGCACGAGCTCGTGAAGCTGATACGCGCGCGGCTGGGAGACCGGCGGCTCTACACGATCGCCATCGGCCCTGCGCCCAACGCGTGGTTCATCCGGCAGGCCGCGAAGGTCGGCCGCGGCACCGCGACCTTCATCGGCGACGTGCGCCACGTGCGCGAGCGCATGACCACGCTGTTCGCCAGGCTCGAGCGACCGGCGCTCACCGATCTCGCGATCACCTGGCCGGCCGGCGCCGAGGCCTATCCCCAGCAGCTTCCGGATCTCTACGCCGGCGAGCCGATCGTCGCGAGCGCGACGTTCGCGGGCGATGCGACGACGCTGTCGATCGTCGGCCGGCGCGGAAGGTCGGCGTGGGGCGCGCTGGTCGCACCCGGCGCGGGCACGCCCGCCGACGGCATCGGCAAGCTGTGGGCGCGCGAGCGTATCGCCGCGCTGTCGGACGCGATGATCGAAGGCGCCCCCGAGGACGAGGTGAAGCCGCTGATCGTGGCGACCGCGCTCGAGCATCACCTGGTCAGCCGCTACACGAGCCTGGTGGCCGTCGACGTGACGCCCATCGCGCCCGCGGGCATCGACCCGGCGCGCTCGGTGGTGCCGGGGCTGCTCCCCGCCGGGCTCGAGGCGTCGGGATTCGTCGGGTCGCTGCCGCGCACGGCGACGCCCGCGCCCCTGCTCGCGATCGTCGGAGCGGTCTTGATGGCGATGGCGTGGGGGGTGCGGCGCGGGCGGCTGCCGTTGCACGCGCCGAAGGTCGACGCGTCGATGCGCGTGCTGCTGCGACGCGCCGAGGTGGCGCGAAGGGTGTGCTGACGAGGAGGACGACGATGCTCGTTCGCACCGACCGCCGGGACACCGAGCGCATCGCGGCGTGGCGCCGTGCACTCCGGGGAGCGGCGCTTGTTCCCGCGCGAGGCGACTCGGCTCCGACCAAGGGAGCTGCCGCGGAAACGGGATGCGACCCTCGACGATCGCACCCTCAGGATTCCGTTCCCGAAGGGCCCAACGGCCTCGACCGGGGAGGACCCGTCGGCCGTGGAGAAGGCGGCGCACGCGCGACGATGCGCGCGGCGACGCCGGAGCGTGACGATGCAGCGGGTGCGAGTCGCCGCGAGCCGGCGATCGACGCCCCGGCCGCCATGCTCCCCTCGGCCGAGTCTTCCCCCGTCGGGGCCGAGCCGCGCTGGCGCATCGTGGTCTCCTGGCTGCTCGCGGTGGCCGCGTGCATCGCGATCGCCTCCGCGTTCACGATCCTCGCGAAGGCCCACGCCGGGCAGCTGCTGCTCGACGTCGCATGGAAACGCGCGCAGGCGACCGGCCGCGCGCCCGCGCCATGGCCGTGGGCCGACACGCGACCGGTCGCCAAGCTCTACGCCCCGCGGCAACAGGTCGAGCGCTTGCTGCTGGCGGGCGCGACCGGGAGGACGCTCGCGTGGGGGCCGGGCATCGCGGACGGAACCGCGCGACCCGGCGAGCGCGGCAACGCCGTGGTCACGGCGCACCGCGACACGCATTTTCGCTTCCTCGCCGACGTCGCGATCGGCGACGCGCTGGTCGTCGAGCGTGCCGACGGCGTGCGCGTGGACTACCGCATCGTCGCCACGCGCATCGCCGACGCCGAATCGCTGGCCATTCCGCGCGACGTCGACGTGCCGACGCTCACGCTCGTGACGTGCTGGCCGTTCGGCGCGGTCGCCCCGGGCGGGTCGTTGCGCTACGTCGTCGTCGCGGAGGTCGCAGGCGCGCTGCCGCGCCACGCCGAAGCCGGTGCGCGACGCCCCACCCGGCAGCCTCTCTAGCCGCCTACGAGCGACGCGGGGCCGGAGTTCCGCGGCAGCTGGTTCCGGATCGGGTTCCGGTCGATCTCCCGGGTTTCGACCGGCAACGCGCGATCCCGCTGCGCAAGGTTGCTGCCGGTCTTGCATTCGGCGCTTCCGCGAGCCGACTCGTCGGGCGGAATGGCTTCGCAGGCGGCGGGCAGCAGCGCGACGACCGGCAGGGCCAATCGGTCGATCGCAAATCCATGGTGCAAACGACAGCGATGCCAGGCGCGCCGGTCGGCGCCATCATCCGCGTCGTGGATGCGAGGCGGCGGTACGCTCGTTGCCGCGGCGGTAGTTGCCGGTCGCGCGCGCCATGGCGAGCTGAAGCTCCTCGGGCGTCGCGCTCGCCACCTTCGCCAGGAACGCGTCCGCGGCGCGCCCGCGCAACGTCGCGACGACCCGCCCATCGCGCCGGATCGCGACCTCGCCGGAGCCCACGCGGTACGAGAAATGGCCGTTGCTCATGACGCCCGGATCGTGAGCGAGAGGCCGCGCACCGGCAGCGAGCCGTAGTCGCTGGTCCAGGTCTCCCCCGCTGCGACCGGCCACGCGTCGGTCAAGGTGCCGGTCGTGACGATCTCGCCGGCGGCGAGCGCCGGGAACGCCGGCTGCGATGCCAGCACGTCGCGAAGATGCGCGAGCGCGTGCGCCGGACTGTCCAGCACGTTCGCGCCGACGCCGGTCTCGACGAGCATGTCGTCGCGGCGCAGCGCCACCTTGAACGACGGCAGCATCGCGAAGAGCGCATCGCGCTCGTCCGCCCCGATCGGCGTGGGCGTGCCCACGACCAGCCGCCCGTGCAGCCCGAACGCGGCGGTGCAATCCGCCGCGCGGAATTTCCAGCCGGGGAACACCGAATGCACGATCTCGAATCCGGCCGCGATCCACGCCACTGCGTCGAGCATCGCGCGTGCGTCGCCCTCGCGCGGCAGCGGCGAAGCCAACCCGAACACGACCTCGGGCTCGATGCGCGGCTCGTGGAGCCTAGCGATGTCGACGGTCGCGCTGCCCGACGGCGCGTGCACGACGGTACGGTCCCACACCATCGACCACATCGGCCGGTAGACGCCGTAGCGCGGCCAGATCGTCCGGTTGGTGAAGCCGATCTTGCGGCCGACCGCGCGCCAGCCCTGCGCTTCGCGACGCGCGTGCAGCGAGGCGAGCGCCTCGTACGCGCGCTCGACGTCGAAATGGGGGTCGGCGTCGCTGATCGGCGCGACCTGCGTCGCGCCGTCGGCCGCGGCCAGGATCCTTTCGACGACGTCGTTGCCGGGCAATGCGGCGGGCATCGTCATCGTGTCACCCTCGTCAGCGTTTCTTCGGGAACAGCGCGGCGCCGGCGATCCACAGCAGCGTCGCCGACACCATGCCGAGGAATGCCGCCACCAGCGCCATCGGCGTGCCGGTGAGGCCGATCGTCCCGGCGATCGCCCAGCCGAGCAACGCGCCCGCGCCGCCACACGCGACGATGGCCAGCACGTACAGGACGATCGACATGGGCGACGCGAATGTTGCGCGGAAGCGAGCCTCGCCAGTATAAGTCAGCCATGGAAGTCGCCCGCCGCGCGTCGTCGCCCGACCCGCGCCCCCTGCTCCGCGGGGCCGCGGCGCTGGCGCTCTTCCTGCTCGCCGCGATGCAGGCAGCCGTACCCGCGGCGCACGCGGAACCGACGAAAACGCTGCGCGTCGCCTTCCCGGTCGCGGAGACGGGATTCGATCCGCAGGCGATCGCCGACAACTACTCGTCGATGATCGCCGCGGCCATCTTCGAGCCCCTCCTCACCTACGACTATTTCGCGCTGCCGGCCAGGCTCGTCCCGGCGGCCGCCGAGGCGCTTCCCGAGGTCTCGCCGGACCTCACGACCTACACGATCCGGCTGAAGAAGGGCCTGCGCTTCGCCGACGACCCGGCCTTCGGCGGGAGGTCCCGCGAAGTGACGGCGCAGGATTACGTCTACAGCTGGAAGCGGCTGCTCGACCCGAAGGTCCGCTCGTACTTCGTGCACGTCTTCGAGAACCGGCTCGTCGGCGGCGACGCCGCGATCGCGGCGGCGCGCAGGAGCGGCGCGTTCGACTACGACGCGCCGATCGAAGGCCTCGCGGCGATCGACCGCTACACGATCCGCGTGCGCTTCTCCGAACCCTATTTCGGCTTCCGGCACTGGCTCACGACCGTCACGTTCGCGGCCGTCGCGCGCGAGGTCGTCGAAAGGCACAAGGACGCGTCGAATCGCGTCGCCGAGCACCCGGTCGGCAGCGGCCCCTACCGGCTGGTCGAGTGGCGGCGCTCGCAGAAGATCGTGCTGGAGGCGAACCCGAACTGGCGCGACCTGCGCTATCCGGCGCCGGTCGACGCCGCGGACAGGGGCATCGCCGGCACGCTGCCCGGCCGCAAGCTCCCGCTGGTGCCGCGCGTCGAGATCGCGATCATCGAGGAGCCGCAGCCGCGCCTGCTCTCGTTCGAGCGCGGCGAGATCGACATCGTCGACCTGCCCAACGACCTCGCGCCGAACGTGCTGCACGGCAACGCGCTGAAGCCGTCCTACCTGCAGCGCGGCATCGTGCAGCACCGCATGCTCGAGCCTTCGCTCAACTTCACCTACTTCAACCTCGACGACCCGGTGGTCGGCGGCTACGCACCCGACAAGGTCGCGCTGCGCCGCGCGATGATCATGGGCTACGACCGCGACGCCGAGATTCGCATCCTCCGCAACGGCCAGGCGACGCCCGCCACGCAGATCTCGCCGCCGTGGACCGAGGGCTACGACCCGAAGCGCCCGCCGCTGCAGAAATACGATCCCGCCGGCGCGCGTGCGCTGCTCGAACGCTTCGGCTACCAGGATCGCGACGGCGACGGCTACCGCGAGATGCCCGACGGCAAGCCGCTCGTCGTCGAGAAGGCCTCGACGCCCAACGCGACCGACCGTGCGTCCGACGAGTTGTGGAAGAAGAGCATGGATGCGATCGGCGTCCGGATGACGTTCGTGAAGCAGAAGTGGCCGGACCTCGTGAAGATGGCGGAAGCGGGCAAGCTGCAGATGTGGGGGCTCGGCTGGATCGTGTCGATCCCCGACCCGGACTCGGCGTACGCGCTCCTGTACAGCAAGCAGATCGGCATGATGAACGACGCGCGGCTGCGCCTGCCCGAGTACGACAGGCTCTACGAGGCGTCGCGCCGGCTGCCGGACGGTGCCGAGCGCACCGCGCTGTACGGGAAGATGACCGACCTCATGAACGCGTACGGCGTCTGGGAAGTCGGCCCGTCGCGCTACTCGAGCTGGCTCACGCAGCCGCGCCTCAAGGGCTTCAAGCGCCATCCTTTCGTGCAGCACCGGTGGGAGTACTACGACGTCGAGTAGCGTCGGGTTGCGAACCGGGTCCGGAACCTGGATCCCGATCTGGTTCGCGAGCCTCGCGCGCGACCACCGCCCTCATCGGCGACTCGTTCACCGTCAGCGTGAACACGTCGGGCCGCGCGTAATGGCCCGCGACGTCGAAGTCGAACTTGCCCCGCCCGATCTCCGCGAGGTCGAGGTCCGCCGTCAGGATCGTCTCGCCGTCGAAATGCGGCCCTGCGAGCACCTTGCCGAGCGGGCTGACGATCGCGCTGCCGCCGCGCATCAGCACGGCATCGGGCGAGTCGCCGAGCGAGACGCGCACGTTCGCCGGGAAATCGCGCTTGCGCAGGAACTGGCAGGCCGTCAGCACGAAGCAGCGCCCCTCGAGCGCGACATGGCGCATCGACGGCAGCCAGGTGTCGCGGTCGTCCGCGGTGGGCGCGCAATACAGCGCGACGTTCTTCGCGTACATCGCCATCCGCAGCATCGGCATGTAGTTCTCCCAGCAGATCACCGAGCCGATGCGGCCCCAGGGGCTGTCCACCGCGGTCAGCGTCGATCCGTCGCCGAAGCCCCAGATCATCCGCTCCAGCGCAGTGGGCATCAGCTTGCGGTGCTTGCCGAGCAGCGCGCCGTCGGGACCGAAGAACAGCACGGTGCAGTAGCAGGTGCCGAGCTCGCGCTCGATCACGCCGACGACGAGGAAGCATCGACCGGCGGCGGCCGCCTCGCCCATGCGCTGCGTGTGAGGTCCCGGCACCTCGATGGCGGAATCGAGGTAGATCCGGAACTCCTCGCGGCCCGCCGGGTCGCGCGCCCCGACGACCAGGCCGTAGTTGAGGCCCTTTGGATAGCCGGCGACGAACGCTTCCGGGAACAGGACCAGCTTGGCGCCCTTCGCCGCGGCGTCGGCAGTGAGGCTGACGACCTTCTCGACGCAGGCATCGGTGTCGAAGGGGATGCTGCCCGCCTGGACGACGGCGACACGCACGCTCGATTCGCTCATGGTCGCTCCTCTCGCAGAGGGGCCGGGCTTCGGAAACCGGCCCCTCGAATCTAGAACCGCCCGCGCCCCGGCGCCGCCGCGAGCAGCGCCCGCGTGTACTCGTGCCTCGGCGCCGCGTAGACCTCCGCGACCGGTCCCTGCTCGACGATGCGGCCTTCGCGCATCACCGCGATGCGGTCGCACACCTGCGCCGCGACGCGCAGGTCGTGCGTGATGAACAGCATCGTGAGCGCGAGCCGCGCGCGGATCTCGTCGAGGAGCTTCAGCACCTGCGCCTGCACCGAGACGTCGAGCGCCGACACCGGCTCGTCCGCGACGAGCAGCGCGGGCTCCATCGCCAGCGCGCGCGCGATGCACAGCCGCTGACGCTGGCCGCCCGAGAACTCGTGCGGATAGCGGTCGAGCGACGCGGGATCGAGCCGCACCAGTTCCATCAGCGACCGGGCGCGCCGCATCGCCTCGTCGTGCGTGACGCCGAAATTCATCGGACCCTCGACGATCGACGCGCCGACGGTGCGGCGCGGATTGAGCGAGCGGTACGGATCCTGGAACACGATCTGCACCTTGCGACGCATCCGGCGCAGCCGCCGCCGCGGCAGCGTGGCGATCTCGAGCCCGTCGATCTTCACCGAGCCTGCGGTCGGGTCGACCAGCCGCGCGATGCAGCGCGCGACCGTCGACTTGCCCGAGCCGGACTCGCCGACGATGCCGAGCGTCTCGCCGCGGCGGATCTCGAGCGCCACGTCCTGCGCGGCGTGCACGTCGCGCCGGCGGCCGAGCCATCCGCCGGTCACGTAGGTCTTCGAGAGCCCGTGCGCCTCGACCAGCGGCGCGGTCGCGACCACGTCGCGTCGTCGCGGCGTCATGCTCGGGACCGCCGCGATCAGCATCTTCGTGTAGTCGTGCCTCGGCGCGCGCAGCACTTCCTCGGCCGTGCCGACCTCGACCAGCTCGCCCTGCTTCAGCACCGCGACCCGGTCCGCGATCTCGGCGACGACACCGAAGTCGTGCGTGATGAACAGGACGCCGGTGCCGTGCTCGCGCATCAGGTCGCGCACGAGCGCCAGGATCTGCGCCTGCGTGGTCACGTCCAGCGCGGTCGTCGGCTCGTCGGCGATCAGGAGCTTCGGGTCGAGCACCAGCGCCATCGCGATCATGATGCGCTGGCGCTGGCCGCCGGAGAGCTGGTGCGGATAGGACGCCGCCATGCGCGCGGGGTCGGGCAGCCGAACGTCCGCGAGTCCCTCCAGCACCTTCGCGCGCCGCGCCGCTGCGTCGAGCGTCGTGTGCCGTCGCAGCACCTCGTCGACCTGCTCGCCGCAGCGCATGACCGGGTTGAGCGCGGTCATCGGCTCCTGGAAGATCATCGCCATGCGCGTGCAGCGCAGCGCCTCGAGCCTGCGCTCCGATGCGCCGACCAGCTCCTCGCCCGCGAGCCGGATCGAGCCGCCGGTCACTTGGAGCGCGCTCGGCAGCAGCCCCATCGTCGCGTGCGCGATCACGCTCTTGCCCGAGCCCGACTCGCCCACGAGGCACACGATCTCGTTGGTGGCGACCGCGAGGCCGACGCCCTCGACGGCGTGCGCGCGATCGGAGCCCTGCGGCAGGCCGATGGTCAGGCCGGCGATCTCGAGGATCGGCGCGCGCGTCGCCATCAGATGCTCACGCGCCCGAGGGGGCCGCCCCGAGGGCGCGGCCCCCTCGGGGGGAGGCGGCCGAAGGCGGTTCCGGGGGGATCTTTCTCACAGCCGCCGGCGCATCCGCGGATCGAGCGTGTCGCGCAGGCCGTCGCCGAGCAGGTTGACCGACAGGATCGTGAGCGCGAGCAGGATGCCGGGGTAGAGGATCGTGTGCGGGTAGACGCGGAACAGCGTGCGACCTTCCGCCATGATGTTGCCCCAGGTCGGCGTCTCCGGCGGGATCCCCACGCCGAGGAACGACAGGATCGCCTCGATCAGGATCGCGAAGGCAGCGATGTAGGTCGCCTGCACGATCAGCGGCGGCAGCGTGTTGGGCAGGATGTGGCGCACGACCAGCGTCGGCCCGGGCGTCCCGGCGGCGACGGCGGCCTCGACGTAGGGCTCCTCGCGCACCGACAGCACGACCGAGCGCACCAGTCGCACGACGCGCGGCACCTCGGGCACGACGATCGCCACGATGACCGCGACGAGCCCCGCGGACGACAGCGACACCAGCGCGATCGCGAGCAGGATCGCCGGGATCGCCATCAGCCCGTCCATGAGTCGCATCAGGAGACCGTCGAGCCACCGCACGTACCCGGCGAGAAGCCCGATGGCGAGCCCGATCGCGACGCTCAACAGCGCCACCAGCGCGCCGACGGCGAGCGACGTGCGCGCGCCGTACACCACGCGCGCGTAGACGTCGCGCCCGAGCGAATCGGTGCCGAGCCAGTGACGCAACTCGCTCCTGCTGCCGTCGTCGGCGCGCACGGTCTCGACGGCGCCGGGCGTCTTGTTGCGGAACGCCGGGTTGATGGCCGCCGGGTCGAGCGAGGTCAGCACGGGCGCGGCCACGCCGACGAGCGCGATCAGGCAGAGGATCACGACGCCGGCGACGACGGTCGGCGTGCGCAGCGCGCGCGCGAACGTGCCGGGCACGCTGCCCCGCGCCGCGTCGAGTCCGCCCTCCAGCGGGACGATCAGGTCGCTCAATAGCGTATCCGCGGATCGAGAAACGTGTACGCCACGTCGACCAGCAGGTTGAGCAGCACGTACACGAACGAGAACAGCAGGATCACCGCCTGCACCGTGGGATAGTCGCGCGCCAGCACCGCGTCGACGGTGAGCCGCCCGAGCCCGGGGATGCTGAACACGCTCTCGGTGACGACGACGCCGCCGATCAGCAGGGCCGCGCCGATGCCGATCACCGTGACGATCGGCACCGCCGCGTTGCGCAACGCATGGCGCATCAGGACCGTCGTGCGCCGCAGCCCTTTCGCGCGCGCGGTGCGGATGTAGTCCTCGCCCAGCACCTCGAGGACGCTGGTGCGCGTGATGCGCGCGATCAGCGCGACGTAGATCACCGACAGCGTGATCGACGGCAGGACGAGCCGCTGCAGGAACCCCCCGAAGCCCTCGCGCAGCGGCTGGTAGCCCTGCACCGGCAGCCAGGCGAGCTCGATCGCGAACACGTAGATCAGCACGTAGCCGATCACGAACACCGGCACCGAGAACCCGAGCACCGAGAAGCCCATCACGACGCGGTCGACCCAGGTGCCCTGCCTGTACGCGGCCACGACGCCGAGCGGCACCGCGACCGCGATCGACCACAGCATCGTGAGCGTCGCCAACGCCAGCGTCGGTTCGATGCGGTCGGCGACGAGCGACGCCACCGACTTCTTGAAGAAGAACGACTCGCCGAGGTCGCCGCGCAGCATGTTGCCGATCCAGATCGCGAACTGCTCGACGATCGGCCGGTCCAGGCCGAGCTTCTCGCGGATGCCCGCGACGTCGGCGGAGGTCGCCGCGGCGCCGGCGATGATCGACGCCGGGTCGCCCGGCGTCAGCCGCAGCATCGAGAAGACGAGCACCGCGACGATCGCCATCACCGGGATCGTCGCGAAAAGCCGGCGGGCGAGGAATCCCAGCATCGGAAACCGGGGTCAGATTCGAAGCCGACCCCGGTCGAGCGCTAGCCCTTCGTGACGTTCCAGAACACGGTGACCGGCGCGGGGACGACGCCGTCGACGTTCTTGCGCATCGCGGCGGGCTGGTACCACTGGCCGAGGTGGATGTGGCCGGGGTTCTGCGCCCAGCGCACCTGCACCGCCTCGGCGATCGCCTTCTGCTTCGCCGGGTCGGTCTCGCGCGCGAACTGGTCGCGCAGCTTCTCCATCTCCGCGTCGCAAGGCCAGCCGAACAGCGCCTTGTCGCAGCTCGAGTTGAGGAACGCGGTCATCACCGGGTTCAGCACGTCCGCCGACACCCACGAGGTCAGGAACGCGTGCCAGCCGCCCGCGGTGGGCGGATCCTTCTTCGCGCGGCGCGCGACCACGCTCTGCCAGTCCATCGACTGCATGTCGACCTTGAAGCCGGCTCGCTCCATCAGGCTCTTCGCGACCGGCGCGAGGTTGGTCAGCACCTGCAGGTCGGTCGAGTGCATCAGCACGATCGGCGTGCCGTCGTACCCCGCCTCCTGCAGCAGCGCGCGCGCCCTGGCGAAGTTGGATTCGAGCAGCCCCTCGGTGCCCTTCGTGGTCTCGAGCGGCGTGCCGCAGATGAACATCGCCTTGCAGACCTTGTAGTACTTCGGATCGCCGATCACCGCCTTCAGGAAGTCCTCCTGGTTGAACGCGTAGAGCAGCGCCTGCTTGACCTTCGGGTTGTCGAACGGCTTCGCCGTCGAGTTGAAGCGGAACGCATACTGGTTGCCGAGCGGGTTGGTGTCGAGCACCTTGACGTTGGCGTCCTTCGTGAGCACCGGCAGCAGGTCGTGCGCCGGCTGCTCGATGAAGTCGATCTCGCCGGCGATCAACGCGTTCACCGCGGTCTGCTGGTCGGCGATCACGCGCCACTCGACGCGGTCGACCTTGACGACCTTGCCGCCCGCCATGCCGGACGGCGGTTCGCTGCGCGGCTTGTACTTGTCGAACTTGACGTACACCGCCTTGTCGCCCGGCTTCCACTCGTCCTTGCGGAACACGAACGGCCCGCTGCCGGTGAAGTCGGTGATCTGCGTGTTGGGATCGGTGTCCGCGACGCGCCGGGGCATCATGAACGGCGCCGCCGACGAGGGCTTGCCCAGCCCGCCGAGCACCAGCCCCGTCGGCGCGTTGAGGTTGATGCGGATCGTCTTCGCGTCGACCGCCTGCATGTCCTTGACGAACGTCATCAGCTTCTGCCCGGTCGCGTCCTTCGCGCCCCAGCGCCTGATCGACGCGATGCAGTCGTCGGCGGTGACCGGCGCGCCGTCGTGCCAGAGCAGGCCGTCGCGAAGCGTGATCGTGTAGACGAGGCCGTCGGGGCTCACCGTGTGGCGGTCGGCCATCTGCGGCTGGATGCGGCCGTTCGCGTCGGTCGCGAACAGCGTGTCGTAGATCATGTAGCCGTGGTTGCGCGTGATGTACGCGGTCGTCCAGATCGGGTCGACGATCTTCAGGTCCGAGTGCATCACGACGCGCAGCGTCGATTGCGCGAGCGAGGGCGCCGGCAGGGCGAGCGCGACGGGGAGCGCCACGGCGAGCGCGGCGCGGGCGAACAGGCGGCGAAGGGCCATGCAATCCTCCAGGATCACGGACGAAACGACGCGCTACGGTAGCCCGAAACGCGACGGGGTGCCAGCGGCTTCACGCCGGGTCGAGGGGGACCCGCTCGACCATGCCGGCACGCGACTCGATGACCTCCGCCGCCGCGAGGCACAGGTCCTCGCGGAATCGCGGCGCGACGATCTGGACGCCGATCGGAACGCCGTCCGCCACGCCGGTCGCCACCGCCATGCCCGGCAGCCCGAGCACGGGCACCGCCATCAGCGTCGCGCACTCGCGCCACACCTGCGCCGTCCGCGCCTCGCTCTCGAGGTCGAAGCCCACCGGATAGGCCGGCACCGCGGACACCGGCGTGAGCACGAGCGGCGTGCGCTCGAGCGCGAGCCACCAGGCGCGCTGCAGCGTCGTGCGGCGCGCAAGCGCGCGCAGGTGATCGGGCGCGGAGAGGTCGGGCGCGAGCGAAGCGAGATGGGCCATCGCGATGCGGATGCCGTCGTCGCCGTCGCGCTGGAAATCCGCCTGCTGGAAATGGCGGAACTCCGGCACGTGCATCTCGAACCACAGGTGCGCGGCCGCGGTGAAGCCGGGCGTGTCGTCGTCGACGATCTCGTAGCCCGCCTCGGCGAGCCAGCGCGCCGCGTCGTCCAGCGCCCGAGCGATCGGCGGCGACGGCGCGACGCCGTCGAGCTGCGAGGCCTCGCGCACGATTGCGACGCGCCGCGGCACAGGCGATCCGGCCAGCGGCGCGGGCACCCACCACGGGTCGCGCGGGTCGCGCGCCGCCATCGCCGCGAGGCCGAGCCGCACGTCGTCCACCGTGCGCGCGATCGGGCCCTGCACGCTCATGAGCTGCGCCGAGATCGGCCGCTCGGCCTTCTGCGAGGGCTGCCACGCCGGCACGCGACCGAACGACGGCCGCAGGCCCGCGAGACCGCAGCAGAATGCCGGGTAGCGCACCGAGCCGGCGATGTCGTTCCCGTGCGCGAGCGGCACGATCCCGGCGGCCACGGAGGCGGCGGCGCCGCCGCTCGAGCCGCCCGGCGTGATGCCGCGCTTCCACGGGTTGTGCGTGCGCCCGCGCAGGTCGTTCACCGTGTCGAGGCGCATGCTGAACGCAGGCGTGTTGGTGCGACCGATCGCGATCGCGCCCGCGCGCTTCAGGTTCGCGACGACCGGATGGTCGTCGGTCGCCACGGCGTCGCGGTACGCGACCACGCCGTTGGGCGTCGGGGCACCCGCCTGGTCGACGTTCTCCTTGATCGTGACCGGGACGCCGTGAAGCGGCCCCAGCGGCTCGCCGCTGACGACGGCGCGGTCCGCGCGATCGGCGAGCTCGAGCGCCTGCGCGGAGAGGTCGAAGGTGACCGCGTTGATCGCGCCGTTGACCGCGTGCATGCGCGCGATGCACGACGCGACCGCCTCGCGCGACGAGACCTCGCGCCGGGCGATCGCGTTCGCGATCCTGCCCGCGCTCCAGCGCCACAGCTCGTCGCCCATTCCGCCCTCCTTCTCGCTATTCAAGCACACCCCTGTCGGAGCGGCGCCGCGTTTGCTACGCTCGCCCGGTTCCCGGAGGCACCCATGGCGCGCATCGCCGTCGGCGGATTCCAGCACGAGACCAACACGTTCGCGCCGACGAAGGCGGACTTCGCCGCGTTCGAGTCGGGCGGCGGCTGGCCGCCGCTCTGCTTCGGCGAGGCGATCGCGCCCCGGCTCGAAGGGGCCAACATCCCGGCCGCCGGCGCGATCGGCGCGCTGCACGCGGCGGGGCACACGACGCTGGGCCTCGCGTGGGGCGCGGCATC